>JANOPS010000486.1:0-13710 GCA_031421995.1 Gemmatimonadaceae bacterium | reverse complement strand
CGCGCCTGCCGCTGCCAGAAGGCCCATGGCGCTGAACAGCAGGTTCACGATAGCAACGATTTTGATATGGGTGCGCATGGGGCTAGGTCTCCGGGGTGTGGTGTAGGGTACAGGCCCTACGCAGCGCTCCGGTGCCAAGATTCGACCGGTTCGTCAATTCGATTACGGCTGAGCTCGCATGACGACCTGTCTGGATTCCTGGCCGCGCTGAAGAGTCGCGCGTAGGAACGGAGCGCGCACGGCTGCCACCGTACATGCAGCGTTCGGTACGAGCGAGTCCGGTACGGAAGCGGGCGCGCCGCGCGCAGGTCCACGCTACATGGACTCGCGTGTCGGCTCTGAGGGGCTGACCGCCCCGGACGATTGATCGCCGGACATAGCGGGCGCGCGATTAGTAGCGTACTGCACGATGTCTTTCGCAAAGAAGACATCAAGCGTCCACGTGAGCGCCACACGAATCTTCTTTTCCAGTCGCGGCAACTTGGAAAGGTAGATCGTTCGCCATAGCCACCATGCGAGGAAGCCGGAGAACTTTCGGCCAAGGATAATGGCCACGCCCTTGCGTTGACCAATCGACGCTAACAGTCCGATCGTCTTGAACCGGAATGGCTTCAAGGGGCCTCCGCGCAGCACCGCCGCAATGTTTCGCGCCAGCAAGGTTCCTTCACGCAGTGCGTGTTGCGCAGTGGGAGGATAGGTTCCACCCTCGGGATCGGGGATCGCCGCACAATCGCCCAGCGCCCAGACGCCTGGCAAATCGGCCACCTGCAGCGTGGGTTCCACGCACACTCGCCCCCGTTCCTTCCGGCAAGGAATATCATTCAGAATCGGATTGGCGGACGTTCCGGCTGTCCACACGAGGTTTCTGGTCGCGATGCGCTCGCCGTTGTTCAGAATCACGTCGTCTGCCTCGATGCCAGCAACTCGCGTATTGAGATGCACCTCCACTCCGAGCGCGGCGAGGCGTTGCTGCGTATACTGGCCAAGGGACTCGCCGAGCTCAGGAAGCAGGTGCGACCCCGAATGCACCACCAGCACCCGGATGTCGGTCGCCTTCACGTTCGGATAGAAGCGGCGCGCGGCGTGAAGCAGATCGTAGACGGCGGCCACCGTCTCGACGCCGGCAAACCCACCACCCGCCACCAGTACCGTCAGCAACGCGCTGCGCTGCGTGCTGTTGCACTCAAAATCCGCCTCTTCCAAATGCGCAATGAGTTGATTTCGCAGTGCGATGGCGTCGCCGAGCGTCTTCATCGTATGCGCGCGCTCAGCCAACCCCTCGATGCCGTGAAAATTCGTCACGGCACCTAGGGCGATAACGAGGTGATCGTAAGCCAGGTGGTGCGTATGCCCGCCGCTGGCGTGACTAACCTGCACGGTGCGACGTTCGACGTCGACAGATTCGACGATGCCGGTGAAGACCGATGTACGCGTCACCAGCTGACGAAGTGGATTTACGATCGTCGTCAGTTCCAGATCGGAGGCGGCGACCTCGTGGAGCATCGGTGTGAAAAGCAGGTAGTTCTCCCGGTTCACAAGTGTGATCTGCACCGCAGCATCGCGCGGTAAGATCCGCTCGAGTTTGCGCGCGACCTCGACCCCGCCGAATCCGCCACCCAAGATAATGATTTTGACAGGTCCGGTGTCTGACCGCCGGTCGGCACTACCAGCCGAAAATGCGGCGACGCTCAACGTAGTTCTCCGGGCAACGGTGATGGATTTGCGCGCGCGACGACATAATCGCAGAACACGCACGGTGTTCCGTGAATCATTTTTCCGCACGGCGCGACAGGCGCTCCATCGCGCCCAAACACGAATGCGGACAGCAACATGCCCGCCGTCGGCGCGATGAAGTACAGCCAGATGCCGGTCCAGCTTTGCGCAAACACCGCCGATCCCAGACTGCGGGCGGGGTTCATGCTCATGCCGGAGAGCGGCGCTTCAAACGTGATGTAGAGCGCGAGGCCGACCGCCGCAAACACGCCCGTAAATGCACGCCACTTGGTCGAGGCCATGATACGAAGCACCAGCGACATTTGGAGAAAACTGACGATCAGCTCGCCCCACACCGCCGGCCAAATACCGCCGACACCAGGCTTCGTGACAGCGAATTGCACGTTTGGATGCCGCAGTGCGTCGCCGAGCAGCAAGAGGGCCAGCCCGACACCAAGTATCGCGCCGATCAGTTGAGCCGCGATGTATCCAACAACATCGCCCGGTGCGATTTTCCTGAGGCTGGCGAAGGCGAGCGTGAATGCGGGATTCATGTGCGCGCCCGACGTCCGTCCCCACGGCGAATAGACAAGGACGATCAACGTGAGGCCCATCAAGACACCGAGCACCGCTCGCTGAACGAGCGGGATGGGCGGGACGACGCCGGCAATCGGCGAGTCTGGATGCAGCACCAGTACCGTGGCACCGCACGCCGCCACCATGAAACTGCCAAGCGCCCAGCCCTCGATCGCGTACAGCCTCCACTGCCGCGGCAGCAACGACGCCCGCGTCACCCTGCCTTCCGTACGCGTCGGGCGCCCGAGATCGGCGTCGCTGCGACCTTTGGCCGTCCGGGCTCTGGTTCGGCTCGCAGTACCACCTCCTGTATCCAGAGGGCCTCGCCAACCGACCACGCTTGAAAGGGGCAGCCTCGCGGCGTATGCGGCGCGTCCCCGTCGGCGATCTCGCCGACGTGCCCTGGTGCCGACTGCTGATAGTGCAGGAGCATCGGCGTGAGGAACAGGTCGGTCGCCTCGCGCTTCGCAGTCACGCCTCCACCGCGCACGCGCACCCACGCGTCCACGAACGCCCCAGCGAGCCACGGCCATACCGTGCCCTGATGGTACGCGCCATCCCGTTCCCGCATGTCCCCCTTGTAGAGGCCCACGTATGCGGGTTCGTCGGGAGCGAGCGAACGCAGCCCTGCCGGCGTCCACAATTGTGATTGCGCAACATCGACGACGCGACGCGCCTTCTCACCCGTGAGCGCCGCCCACGGTAACCCACCCACGGCGAGTAGCTGATTGGGTCGTACGGACGCGTCTACGGCTCCAGCCACGCCATCGGCATCAACGACATCGAACAGGCAAGCGGCCGCGTCGTTCCAGAAGCGTGCTTCGAACGACGCCGCTGCCTTGTCGGCGGCGACCTGCGCGCTCGCATCCCAGCGCGCCGCGACATGAAGTGCGTTGATCCAAAGAGCTTGAATCTCTACGGGTTTCCCGATGCGCGGTGTCACGACCCAGTCGCCGACCTTCGCGTCCATCCACGTCAGTTGAACCCCAGGAACGCCAGCAGCCAACAACCCATCGTCGTCAACGCGAATACCGAAGCGCGTTCCGCGCGAATAGCCTGCCACAATCGCGCCGACTGCTGCAGACAGCGACGCTTCATCGGCAGCGACCACCCCGCCCTCCGCCTCATATGCGCGGAGAAACGCCTCGACGGCGATCACGTACCAGAGCGCGGCATCGACCGAGTTGTATTCGGCGGCTTCGCCGTGTTCAGCAAACCGGTTGGGAAGCATGCCTTCGCTGACGTGGCTCGCCCATTCAAGCAGGATCGCGCGCGCATCACCCCGCCGATCGACAGCAAGACAAAGCCCTCGCAGCGCGATGAACGTGTCCCGTCCCCAGTCGGCGAACCAAGGGTAACCGGCGATAATCGTGCGGCCGTTGCCGCGTTGCACAACGTACGCGTCGGCAGCGCGGTGTAGCGCGGTGGGAAAGGCGGTTCGCCGTTCATGCTCGCGCTCCGTCACTTCACGCCACAGCGCCGTCGGGTCGCTGGTGGGGATCGTGTCGGACCCGGATGTATCACTGCAGAAGGCGAGGACGGCGGGCGCCTCGCCGAGCGTAAACCGGATCGTACCCGGCGATGCAAGATCTTCGTTGTAGTCGAGGCCGCGAGCGCGCTCTTCGTCGTACTCAAACCCGTAGTACCAGAGCGGCTCAGGCGTGAAGGTCCCACTATGGATGGCCGTCACGGCGGGAAGCCCGGCGTACGGTCGCCAGTCGACGCGCTCAGGACCAACGACCGCGTCCCAATGGAAATCGCCATTGGCATGCGTGGTGGCATGCGGATCGCGAACGGACAGGAAGGGGCGCACGACCAGCTGCGCCTCAAGCGGCTCGCTCAAGCGCCACGCCATGGCCACCAGCGGCGCGCCGTGTCGCACCACGAGCTCCTGCACAACCTCCACGCCATTCGGTAGACGGAATCGCCAGGTGGGCCACGGTTCGCTGCTGAAATCCACCAACCGCGAGACGCCGTCCGGAGCCGCCGTTCCTCCGCGATATCGCTGCGTGCTGAGCGCAAAGCGACCTTCTGACGTTTCGATCCAGGCGTCGAAGCCATTCACGAGCGTGAAGCGGTCACTCGGGGGCGTGCGGGCCACCGTCAGCAATGCGTGATAGCGACGGGTGCGGATACCATCGGCGCGACCCATCGCATAGCCACCGCGCCCATCGGTCTCGAGCCATTCGGCGTCGTGGTTCATGTGGTCGCGCCCTCACTGTGCGCGCGCGCGTCTGTTGGCGCCGCTGACGCGCCGTGATGATGCCCTCCGTGTCCCCCCATTTCGCTCGCGACGCGAGCAGCGCCGACCTTCTCTAAGCAGCGGGTGACGAGCGCTGTCCATCCCGTCTGGTGGCTCGCACCGACCCCGCGGCCCGTGTCGCCGTGGAAATATTCGTAGAACAACACGTTGTCTTTCCATCCGTCATCAGACGCGTAGCGCAGGTCGTCGCCATGTACCGGACGCCGGCCCTCCGCGTCGGGAAGAAAAATGCCCGACAGTCTTCGCGAGAGGTCGCGCGCCACCACACCCAAGGTGCACATGGTGCCCGACCGGGCGGGGTACTCCACGTGCAAGCGATCGCCATAGAAGTGATCGTACTTCTCCAACGCCTCGATCAGCAGGTAGTTGAGCGGAAACCAGATCGGGCCACGCCAGTTGGAATTCCCACCAAACAAATCGCTGGTGCCTTCGCCCGGATCGTATGCGACACTGAACTCCTCGTCGCCAACGCGCAGCACGTACGGATGCTCGCGATGCACCGCCGAGACGGAACGCAGGCCATGCGGCGAGAGAAACTCCGCTTCGTCGAGCACGTACTGCAGCACGCGTTGCAGCCGTTCACGCGTGGGAATCGCCAGCAACCGATGCCGATGCTCGCGCCCCTCGGCCGAGCGCCCTTCGAAGTACGACGTGAATTCGGCGAGGTCGGGACGATTCTCGAGGAACCACTTCAGGCGACGAGAAAAGGCCGGCAGCGCTTCGATCGTCTCGTCTTCGATGATCTCACACGCGAGCAGCGGGATCAGTCCCACCATTGAGCGTACCCGCAGCGGTAAATCGCCGTTGTCGTGATGCAGCACGTCGTAATAGAACCCGTCCTGCTCGTGCCAGAGACCGGTGCCACCAAGCGTGTTGATGGCATCGGCAATGGCGACGAAGTGTTCGAAGAACTTGGACGCCACGTCGTCGTACGCCGGCATGTGCCGGGCGAGTTCGAGCGCCATCGACAGCATCGTCGAGCAGTAGAAGGCCATCCAGGCGGTTCCGTCGGCCTGCTCAAGGTGGCCACCGGTCGGCAGTGGGCGCGAGCGATCGAATACGCCGATGTTGTCGAGCCCGAGGAAGCCGCCGCCAAACAGGTTGCGCCCGTCGGGGTCCTTCCGATTCACCCACCAGGTGAAATTCAATAGCAGCTTGTGGAACGCGCGTTCGAGGAAAAGCAGGTCTCGCTCACCGCGCGCCGCCGACACCTTGTACACTCGCCAGACCGCCCACGCGTGCACCGGTGGATTCACGTCACCGAACGCGAACTCATAGGCTGGCAACTGCCCGTTTGGATGCATGTACCACTCACGCATCAACAACAACAGTTGCTCTTTCGCGAACGTAGAATCCACGCGCGCCAGCGGAAGCGTGTGAAAGGCAAGGTCCCAAGCCGCATACCAGGGATACTCCCAGGCGTCCGGCATCGAAATGACATCCGCGTTGTGCAGGTGTCCCCACTCGCTGTTGCGGCCGCCCTTCCGCGACGCGGGCGGCGCCGGCTGCGCCGGATCGCCGCTCACCCACTCCTTGATATCGTAATAATAGAACTGCTTCGACCAGAGCAGGCCCGCGTAGGCTTGGCGCGCCACGCGACGTTCCTCCGCGTGCAACGACGCGGGGATGCGAGCGGCGTAAAATGTGTCGGCCTCTGCGATGCGCTCGACGAAGGTCGCGTCAAACTCCGCGCCAAACGGCTCGGCTTGCGCGGCGTCCTCGTGCGCGCGCATCCGGAGCCGGATCGTCACCTCCCCCTGAGCGGGGACAGTCACAACGTAGTGCGGCGCCGCTTTGGTGCCGGTCTGCGCCGGATTGACCGCGGCTGTGTGGCCGGCCACCACGTATTCGTTGAACGCATCCTTCACAAAGGCCGAGCCGTTCGCGCTGGCGAAGAGCCGTTCCGTATTCGTGTCGTTGTCGGTAAACAGCCACGTTGGCGCCACCTCGCCCAGCGCCGGTTCGGCGGTGAGCACGTGACGACCAAGCATCGGGTGATTGGTGATCACGCTCTCCTGCTGGTGCCGCTCGATGCAGGGCTTCGTCGAGTAGCGTTCCCCTTCCCGACCCCACGACCAGCTGTTGCGGAACCACAGCGTCGGGAGCAGGTGCAGCGTGGCGGACTCGGGGCCGCGGTTTTGCACCGTGATACGGATCAGGACGTCCTCGGGCGCTCCTTTCGCGTATTCGACCGTGATGTCGAAGTAGCGGTGATCGTCGAACACGCCCGTGTCCACCAGTTCAAACTCGGCGTCGGCCTTTCCGCGCCGCTGGTTTTCCTCCACCAACTGCGAGTACGGGAACGCGCGATGCGGATACTTGTAGAGGCCTTTCAAGTATGACGACGTTGGCGTCGCATCGAGGTAGTAGTAACACTCCTTCACGTCCTCGCCGTGGTTACCCTGCGGCCCAGTGAGCCCGAACAGGCGTTCCTTCAGGATCGGATCGCGTTCGTTCCAGAGCGCAAGCGCAAAGCAGAGTCGACCCTGTCGGTCGCTTATGCCCATCAATCCATCTTCGCCCCAGCGGTACGCGCGGCTCCGGGCGTGGTCGTGGGGGAAGTACTCCCAACAGTTGCCGCCTTCGGAATAGTCCTCCCGTACGGTGCCCCACTGACGCTCGGCCAGGTACGGACCCCATCGCTTCCAGTAATGCTCGCGCCTCGCATCTTCTTCAAGACGCTGTTCCTCGTGCTGGCTCACGTGTGCTCTCCGTCGGATGGGATTGTCGGTCGGGTTTTCGAAGTGCGAAGGAACTCCTGGTCTGCGACGGCTCACACCGTCACCGTGTGCGGCGCTGCCCAGCCGCTCGGGCTCTCAGCGCCGCACACGTGGTGCGTTGGGCAATCAGCTCCCAGGGGCCATGGCTGGCGTTGGCTTGATGGTGACGCGAATGACACTGCCAACCGCCGGGTAGGTGAAGCGATCCTTGACGAGGCGGACGACTCCATTTTCCGCTGGCCCGGTATTCGCCGTCGACTGACGCGGCGCCTGATTCGCACCTAGGCCTGCCTCTTCGTTGACTTCCGTTCCGACATCCCACAACTGCATCGCACTGGTGACGTCAGCCGTGAGCGGCTTTCCCATCTTGTCGAAGAGCGCGATCGCTTTGGCGCCCGGCGCGTAGAACAGATCATTTGACTGGCCAAACATCATCGCCAACGTCAGGTGCTGCCCCGGAGCGGCAGGGAAGGTGAACTCGTACGCATGGCCCGGAAGAATTGGACCCGGCTTGCTATCGCCCACAGGCATGGTGACAATGCCGCTGTACGACACGCTCTTGACGTTGCCCTTGATGTAGTCAGCGAGCACTCCCGGATTGCCGTCCTCGGCCAGCCGCTCGAGCCCCTGTCCACGGTCTTTCTTGCCGACCGTGAACAACGGATTGCCTTCATCGGTGACTGCCCAGAGAATCGGCGCGGTCGGCGCTGGCGCCGTGGTGCCGTTCGAGAGTTTGAGCGTCATCGGCGTCGAGACGTTTTCCACTCGGACAGTGAACTGGACTTCGCGGCCCGTGGCGTACTGCGCGAAAGCCGGAAGGGGAAACAGAATAGCGGACAGGATGGCGATGTTTAGTCGACGCATGGTACGAGTTTCTCACTAGTGATGGGGGGAATGACGCGGGAGACTGCAGTGACACGGTGATGCAACTCACTTCGTGGCGAGCGGCGCGCTGCCGAAGTTCACGCCGAAACGACGGCACCAAATCGTGACCGTGCGATACTTCGAAAGATCGAGCGATTCAGGAACGTCGTAATTTTGGTCGCCGATATTTCCCTTCAGCATACCGACTTCAACGAATCCCGCCGTCGTTACGGTCTTGCTGTCCGTGGCATCGGAAGCCGCGACGAGGTATACGCGTACATCCGGTCCGTTGGACGTTTCAAACTCGGAGAGACGGAGGACACGCTTTCCATCCGCGAGGCGCAAAATGTTGGCCTGCCCTTTCGTTTCATGGCTCACGCCATGAAACGTTCCCGTCGCGAGTGTCTTCATCGCAGACGCGTCTCCCGGGAGCGCGCCCAGGGGTTCGTTCACCCGCGAATTTACGAACAATCGTTCGGGGCGAAAGGCGACCCAGAGCGCCGCGCCGATCACGACGAGCGCTCCGAATATCAGTCTGTTGCGCATGATGTATTCTCCGTGGTTATCAGGCGCGACATCGGTGTGTATCGCGCTGCGCTAGATAGTCGCAGCCTGTCGAAACGGTTCCCACGTTTTTCGACAACCGGCAACCCGTGAATCCGGTGTATCGGTCAACGCGATCAGGGCGTCACATACCGAACACTATTCCATCCACCACGACCGTCACTCGTGCGCTCGCTATTGCACGGATCGGCGATCCATTGAGACTCGTTGAGCAGGAACTTGTATTGGTGAACACCGGACATGACCGCACTGACTGACGCGCGCCACAGCCCTGAACTTTCTCTCGACGCCATCAGACCAGGCGTGCGCCAGCCGTCCCAGCTTCCCACCACGTGCACGGTGCGTGCGCGCGCATCATGCAAGAAGAAATCTTCCGCAATCGAGTGGGCTTCGTTCGGCGACCGCGGCGCGGGCGCGAATCCGCCCGCGAGCGCAAGTGCAGACGCTACAGCACGGCCAGCATCGATTGCTCCCGCTCCCTGCCGCTCCATCGTCGCCCCAGACACGAAATCGCAGGCACCCTCCAACAGCGGACGGATACTGTGGGCAGCAAGCGTCGGATGCGCCTCACGCACACACGCCACGACCCCACAGACTATCGGCGACGCGAAACTCGTCCCCTCAACATGCTGGTAGTGGGGGGTGACCAGTCGAAGCGCCGCGATTCGTTCTTCCGCACGGATGTCGCCTGCACCCCGACGCTCAAACAACGCCCACGCTTCACTCTCGAGCGCGCTGCCAGGAATAATCGGCGCCACGATCCAGATGCTCGGCGCAACCAGTTCCGGCTTCGCGCGCCCGTCCGATGCCTCGCCATAATTGCTGTGCCAAATCTCACGCGACGCCACATCGAACGTGTTGCCATCATCAAGTCCACCGACCGTGATCGCCATGGGTGCGGTCGCCGGAGCGGCAAGGGTGCGTTCGCCATCGTTGCCAGACGCCACGACCACCGAAACATCAGCCGCTACCAACTCGGCGATGACGGCATCGATTTGCGCGCTGTGTTCCGGTGCGTCGAGTCCGACACCAAGCGACACGTTCACGACGCCGATCTCGAGTGTCTCGTGAAACGCCACGATCCATTGCAGCGCACGAAGCAAACGCGTGCTTCCGATCCGTCCGTCTGTTCCCTGCACCTGAAGCAAGACCAGCGAGGCATCGGGCGCGAGACCTCGGTACAGTCCATGGCTGCGCCACCCGTTCCCCGCAAGCATGGCGCTCGTCATCAGACCGTGCCATTGTGCCGGAGTCCGGTCCGCGCTACCGGGCCAGCACGGGATCACCTCGTCCGTGAAGTGTCGTACCGTTGCCGCTTCATCGGACGCATCGACCCAAGCGCGTATGCGATTGACGGGGCGAACCAGATCGTCGTGCGGGAAGAACGCGGCGTCGATCACCGCGATGGTCACCCCGGCACCAGTGAAGCGCGGGTCAGCGCGCATACGCAGCGGCGTCGGCAACGCACCGAACGCCGACTCCGTGTCGAACGGCCAGACGTCTTGAACCACGCGCCCCAAGACCCGCTCCCCGCGCTCCAGCAAGATCGTCAAGAGGGCCTGCTGCACACACGCAGGACAGGCGCCGCGTTGCTTGGACCACCAGGGGTTCGCTGAATGCAGCTTCGCCGCTGTCGCGTCGTCCATCCACCCCGCCTCGGCAAGCACCCACGCAGGCTCGCTGCGATGGCACAGCGGGCAGTTCGCTACGTCAGTATGCACCTGTCCACCTACGCCAGTGGTGCGATCTCGCAGTACACCTTGATCGCCCCCTTTGCCGTTGTCAGTGTGTCGATCAATTCGCGGTACCGAGCAAGTCCCTGCACCGGATGTGTCAGCAGGCGACTCAACCAACCCGGATGCGACAACTCGAGTTGTGAAAGATCCTGTACACCGCGTTCGAAGTCCGCGAGGCTGGCATTGACGCTTCCGACCGCGACTTTATTGCCAAGCACGAACCCTTGGTTGATACGGTCCGTCGGAACGTCCATCGTTCGATCACCGCCGGTCACGCTGACCATCACCAGTACGCCGTTCTTTCCGAGGACTTCCATCGCCTCGAACACCAGCGGCGAAAAGCCCGTGCCCTCGAGGATAAGATCGAACGGTCCGTGCTTTGCCGCCACCTCACGCACGCTCGTATCGGCCGTGGAGAAATACTGCACCCCGATCTCGTCGAGCAGGTCAGCGTTCAGGTACGGGCGTACGCTGCGCCCCATCGCGACGACTTCCAACCCTCGCTGACGCAGTATGGCCGACGCAATCAGTCCAAGCGTTCCCGCCCCGATCACGAGGGCACGACGCGGACGCCAGACGCGTAGACGACGCTGGATCTCGAATGCCTGACCGATCGCCTTCTCCGCAACACTCGTGGGCTCCATCAGCACACCAGCGTCGCGCAGCTCGCACGGTACCTTTACCATGTAGTCCGCGCTGTCGACGAAGTACTCGGCAAGAAATCCGTGGCGCAGGTTGATGCCTCGTTCGAAGTAGACATCATCAGTGGTCATGTCCTGCATCCCGATCTGGTCGTAGATGCTCGACCCAGGGCGTCGCACACTGGCGACGACGTGGTCACCAACGCGCAGCTCGGTGACCTTCGGCCCGACCGCTTCGACGATCCCAAAGCTCTCATGACCGATGATGAGGAAATCGTCACCGTCAGGCGCGTTTCCGTATTCCGCCGCGTTGATTTCTTTGTCCGTACCGTCGACGCCCACGCGTAGCACGCGGACCAACACACCTCGTCCGCCCGGCACGTCGTTAACGGTGGGGCGAGTGACCGTACGCAAATGAATGCTGTCCACCGTGCCGGGAATGACGGCGACCGCCTGCATGGTGGTTGGCGTCTCGGCGGCCGTTTCTTGCAACGTGCTCATGGCTTCGTCCTTGTGGTGTCTGTGGTGGGCCAGGGGCGTATCCCCGGGATATTGAGTCGGATGCGATAGAGACTGCTGCGCGCGGTGATGTAGAGCGTTCGGCCGTCGGCATCGCCCCACGCCATGTTGGCGGGCGTCTCAGGCGGGGAGATCGTACCGATATGGGTACCGTCTGGCGAAACAATCCAGATCCCACCCGGGCCGGCGGCAAATACGTTCCCGCTGCGATCGACCTTCACGCCATCCCATGCCTGCTCCCCCGGATGACTCGTGGTCGCGTCCACGAAGACAGTGCCCGCGCCCAGCGAGCCGTCTTGCTGTACCGGGTAACGCATGATGACCTTCCTGCCCACGTCCCAGTTGCTGACGTACAACCAGCGTTCGTCCGGTGAGAAAGCGATCCCATTTGGACCCGTGAGTTCGCGCGTGAGGAGTGTCACCGTATTGTTTGCGAGGCGATAGACGCCCGAGAAGGGCAGCTCCTTGCTTGGATCGTCGAAAACCTTCGGCAGTCCGAACGGCGGATCGGTGAAATACAGCGACCCGTCAGACTTGTAGACGAGATCGTTGGGGCTGTTGAGTCGCTTGCCGTCATATCGCTCGGCAAGCACGGTGATCAGGCCGTTCTTTTCAAGTCGGACCACGCGCCGTCGTCCATGCTCGTCGATCGTCAGCCGCCCTGCGGTGTCGATGGTGAGGCCGTTCGAGCCTGGCTGGTTATACTGGCCTACATCCACGCCAGCGTAGCCACTCTTCGGACGATAGACCGATACCTGACCGTCATCGGTGCGACGATAGATCGTGTTCGCATTCGGGTCACTAAAGAGCAGATAGCCATCCGGATGCCAGATGGGCCCTTCGGTAAAAAGAAACCCTGCGGCGAGTGGCTCGATGATTGCACCGACGGGGACGACCGCGTTCACTGCCGGCAGCAGGCGCTCGACTGTGCCTACAGAAGCGCGTGATCGCGCGACCGTGGAAACCGAATGAAAGTCGAGCGTCGCCGAGCGAATCCAGATGTAGTTGCCAGGCGGATCGGAGAGGGGGCCGTTTGCGCCGAAAACGGCGAGCTGGAAGGTTTGGCCGATGCGCGCGTCACGAGTGAGCACGACGCGATTCGGCGCATTCCATCCGCGAATGGCACCGCTCCCGGTCGAGCCCAACGTGGGAGTGAGGTGACCATCGACCCAGACCTCGGAGTAGTCGTCGACCACGATTTCAAACACGACGGTTGCTCCCGTGGGATCGAGCGCACCAACTCGCGCCGGAACCGTCACGGCGAAGCGATACCAGCCGAAGGAAAGTCGTCCGTTCGAGCGGCGTGCTTCGAGTGACGTCGGCGCAATCACCGGCCAACCGGCGTCATCGAATGCCGCCGCCCCGGCTTTCGGCGTGATGTCGAAGGTCCGGTTCGGTGCTCCCGTCGGCTTCAGGTCTGGCCCCACCGCGCGATGCGCGACCCTGTTGATTTCCGCGTCGCGATACCGCCAGTTCGCACGCACAAGCTTGGTACCCTCGACGGTACGCAAGTCGACGATCGCGTCCGGGCGACCAAGCGGTGCGTCCGGCGTCACCTGCGCAGCGGCGCTCGTCGCGCAGAGCGCCCACACCACGGTCGTCGCGAGCATGCGACCGCGGAGCACGCGTCGGGCGAAGCCGTGGCTGTGCATTGTCTTTACGGTGGGCATGGACTCAACGCACCTTGACGACATAATACGTGAGAGGACCATTGACGCGCTCAAACCAGTGGGGCGTTCCGTTTGGGATGATGATGACATCACCCTTGGCTATCTGTCGTGCCTCACCGCGATCGATGCTGGTTCCCCGGATCTCATCGACGTCCGTCGTTTTTCCCGCAACCACCGTCCCTCCGGTGACGAGGCGGGCGCTGCCACCAAGCACGTAGATGATATCGGTGTCTTTCGCGTGCACCTCCGCCATGCCAGGCCCTTCGCGGCGACTCGCATGCACCATGTAGTTCGTCTTCGTGTCGCCGGCGTACAGCACCGCGCCTTTCGCGAATGCGGCCGCCACTTCGTCGCTCTTCCAAGCGCGCACCATTGCCGCATCACTGACCGAAGCCATTTGCGCACCGCTCACGACTCCGGCTCCGGCAATCGCCAACTCCTCGT
>JANOPS010000485.1:0-6570 GCA_031421995.1 Gemmatimonadaceae bacterium | reverse complement strand
GCCGACGACGACGGCTCGGGTTCCATGTCGGTGCTTGAGATCGCCGAGTCTATGGCGTCGATGAAGACCAAGCCCAAGCGTTCCACGCTCTTCGTGTGGCACGTTGGTGAAGAGAAAGGCCTCTGGGGTTCGGCCTATTTTACCGGCAATCCCACCGTACCGCGCGACTCGATCGTGGCCCAACTGAACATGGACATGGTCGGCCGCGGCTCTCAGACCGACCAGACCGGCATGTCCGCCGACGGCAAAGAACTGCGCGGTGGCCCGGACTACCTCCAGCTGGTCGGCTCGCGGCGACTGTCCACCGAGCTCGGTGATATCGTAGAGCGCGTCAACACGGCGAAGAAACACAATTTCACGTTCGACTATGCCATGGATGCCAACGGCCATCCGATGAACATCTATTGCCGCAGTGATCACTACGAGTACGCCAAGTACGGCATCCCCGTTGCGTTCGTGACCACGGGCGGCCACTCGGCGTATCATCAGCTCACCGACGAACCGCAATACATCGACTACCCGCACATGCTTCGTGTGACGAAGCTCATCAGCGATATTGCGATGGACCTCGGCAACGCCGCGAAGCGGCCGTTGGTGAACATGCCGAAAATGGATCCGAAGGGGCAGTGTAAGCAGTAAGAAGGGCGTACCGCTCGCGGCGGCACCGAGTACCGCCGCGAGCTACTCCGTAGTGCGAGAACAAGTACGGAGTACTGCAGGTCAGTACTCCCGACTCCACACCCTCCTACTGCCGACTCACTTCAGCCGCGGCGCCGTCTTGCGTGGCGCCGCCTGACAGGCCGGCCAGGCGAACGTACCCTGCCCTGGGCCTCCGGCGCGGCCGCCGGGCGTAGGTTGCGCGGCGGTGTTTGGATCGATCCGCTCGCGCGTCACCTTGGTGGGGTCTTCGCTGGCGAGATAGGCCAGCATGGCGACGATCGTGGCGTTGCCCTTGAGATCATCAAACCACACCTTGTCGTAGCTGTCGCGATTGGTGTGCCACGTGTAGTTGCCGTAGTCCCAGCCCGTGCCGCCCAACCCGAATGCGGGTGCCCCGTGACAGGCGAACGACGCGTCATCGCTGCCTCCGCCTGAGGGAAAACCGGGGCCGCCGAACGTCATTTGCTTTTGGAACACGTCCGGCATTTGGGCCAGCCACTGCGGAATATGTTGCACGGAGTTCACCATCCCGCCGCCGCCGATGCGCGTGATGCGACCGGTGCCGTTGTCCTGATTAAACATGGCATGAATGCCGTCGCGCACTTCCGGATGGTCTTCGCTGTAGGCACGCGAGCCCACCAGGCCATTCTCTTCACCGGCCCAGTGCCCGACCATGATCGTGCGCTTGGGCTTCGGATACACCGTCGCAAGAATGCGCATCGCCTCCATCATCGTCAGCGTGCCAGTGCCGTTATCGGTGGCGCCGGAGGCACCGTCCCATGAATCGAAGTGCGCCGAAAGCAACACGACTTCGTTCGGTTTTTCCGTACCACGCAGCGTGCCGATGGTGTTGAACACCGGTTGTTCGCCCAGCAACTCCGCGTCCAGATTGAGACGCAGCTTCGGGCCCTGATTGTTTTCCGTGAGACGAAACACCAATCCGTAATCTTCGCAGGAGAGGGCGATCGCGGGCGTCTTCACGTTGTACGTCTCAAAAATCTCGATGGTACCCCACGCATCCTTCGGGCGCGAGGTGATGACACCGGCCGCACCGGCTTGCTCCAAACGCACCCCAAGTTCGCCGCCGCCGAGCGCGACGCTATAGCCGGTGCCCCGAACACTGCGTCCGCCCCAATCAGACATGACCGTGCGGCGCAGCGAGTCCATGCGTGCCTTCGACACGGGTGTCGCTTCGCGCGTGTACTCCTCGACAGGACGACACGTCGGCATCGGCGCAGAAATGAGCACGAGCTTGCCTTTCGCCGTTGGCAACCATTTCACAAACTCGGTGCTGTCGGTAAACCGCGGCAGCACGATGGGCGAGGCGACGAGGTCCTTCTTCTTGGTACCGGGGCTGTACCCGAGCATCGTGCCTTCCAACGTGCGTGGCCGCGGCTCGATAAGGTCGATATGCGAGTGCCCGCGCCGCCATCCGCGCCACGTGCCGAACTGCTCGTTCTTCGCGTCAATACCCCACGCCTGGTAGTTCTTGACGACCCAGTCGTTCGCCATCTTCTGCCGGGCCGTGCCAGTCAACCGCGGTCCAATCGAATCAAAGAAGATCTGCGCAAGCTGTTGCACCCGTGAACTGTCCATACCGACGGCCCACATCCGCTTGATGCGGGCGTCATCAGTGGGAAAGGTTTGCCCGTGCAGGCGAGGCTGCGGCGCGAGAGAACAAAGGGCGAGTGCCACCACGCCGGTGACGGCGCGGCGGGCATCGGCAGAAAAGGATGTCATGAGTCAGGAGAGAGGAAGGGGATTGTGCGATCGACAGGCGCTGCGCGCGCCGCCATCTACAGGCGCTACGCGCGCCACTACGCGTACGCTGCAAGCGAGATGGCTTTGGGTGCATCAACGGTTTCAACCGTGACCGTGAGCGCGCTCACCAGCGTCGGCGTGATCCGGCGCAGATGGCGGTAGCCGATGGTGGTACCGCTCGCTACGTCGCGCGGGGTGCCGTCGTTCGCGGCCACGGTCCATTTGGACACACGCTGTCCTTCCACAATGTCCTCTCGCAGATCGATCGTGGAGATCTGTTGCGGGCCATTGAAGCGAACGGTCAGTTCCCCGGACGTCGGGCCGGTCACGCGGAACGTTGAGGATGCCTGCGCAATCACGCCGGCCCAGCGCGCATCGAGCGCGGCACGCATGCCCGCGAGATTCGCCACATCCGTTGGATGCAGCAACCCGTCGCGCGTGGGCGGCACATTCAGCAGCAGCTTGCTGTTGCGTCCCACACTCGTGAAGTACAAATCCACGAGCTGATCGACGGTCTTGACCTTCGCGTCCTCGCCGGGATGGTAAAACCAGCCTGGCCGGATCGACACATCGGTCTCGCCGGGGCGCCACACACTGCCGTCGGCATGCCCTTCTTGCAGCGCACGAATCACGGCGTCACCGCTGGCACCGATGTACGGAACAGCGTCGGGGCGAATCGTGCTCCAGTTCGTTTCTCCCGCCACGCCGCGTTCGTTCCCAATCCACCGCACATCCGGGCCGGCGTCAGAAAACATAACCGCCTTCGGCTGGAGCTTACGCACCAGCGCCCATGTGCGCGGCCAGTCGTACACCTGTCGCTTGCCGTTCGGCCCTTCGCCGTTCGCGCCATCAAACCACACTTCGTTGATGGTCCCGTACCGTGTAAGCAGCTCGGTGAGCTGCGCCATAAAGACGTCGTTATAGCGGGCCGAGTCGCCATAGGTCCTGTGGTTGCGATCCCATGGCGAGCAATAGAGCCCCGCTTTGAGCCCTTCGGCTCGGCAGGCATCGACGAACTCTCGCACCACGTCCCCCTGTCCGCGTTTCCACAGGCTGGAGCGCACCGAATGGGTCGTGGTCTCCGTCGGCCAGAGGCAAAAGCCGTCGTGATGCTTGGCGGTCAGGATCATGGCCTTGGCGCCGGCGGCTTTGGCCGCACGCGCCCATTGTCGGGCGTCCAGTCGCGATGGCGTGAACGAGGTGGGTGACTCCGAACCGTCCCCCCATTCGCGATCGCTGAAGGTGTTGACGCCGAAATGCAAAAAGAGCGCAAATTCGTCGCGCTGCCAGGCAAGCTGGGAGGCGGTGGGTGTGGGGCGTAGGGCCTGAACCCGACCTGCGGTGGCCCGCGCGATCACCCCGGACGAGGCGCTCAGCAGGCCTGGAGTAGCGACCGTGCCGGCGATGCCGGTCACTCCCCACGCCAGCCGGTTCAGGAACTCGCGGCGGCTGGGGGGCATGTTGGTGTGGGAAGACGTCATGAGGATACGCTACCGTCCGACGCCGGAGTTCGCACGGGGCGCCAGTCTTCGAAGTCACCGCTGGCAGGGAATCGCGCGACGGGCGACCGGCGACTAGCTTTGCGAACGGCTCCATCCTCCTGTGACGCAGGCCTGATTCATTCCCGTACGAAGCGGGCTGGCCGCGCGTCACCGTGATTCCTCCGACTCTTCCTTCATGTTCGAGAATACTCCGATGCTCGCGTTGGGCGCGGGCCTCGTCGGCATCATCGTGACGTTCGTGACCTTCTTGGGGGTCAAGCGACTGCCCGCAGGCACCGCCGCCATGCAAGATCTAGCCAACGAGATTCATGTGGGGGCGATGGCCTTCCTCCGCGCCGAGTACGTGGTGCTCGTGCCCTTCATGCTCATTGTCGCGGGATTGCTCGCCTGGGCCATCGGCCTCAAGACCGGTATCGCGTACGTGATCGGCGGTACGCTGTCGATCGCCAGCGGCTGGATTGGCATGCAAGGCGCGACGGCCGCCAATGTGCGAACCGCTGAAGCGGCGCGCTCGAGTGGACAAGCCGCGGCACTGCGTGTCGCCTTTGGCGGCGGCTCGATCATGGGCCTCGCGGTTGCGTCCCTCGGCCTTGCCGGCGTAGCCGTGCTTTTCACCACGCTCGCGAAGACCGAGCTCACCGAGAATGCCAAACTCTTCTCGGAGATCATCTCCGGGTTCGCGATGGGCGCGTCGTCCATCGCGCTGTTTGCCCGCGTCGGTGGTGGGATTTATACCAAGGCCGCCGACGTCGGCGCCGATCTCGTCGGAAAGGTCGAGGCTGGCATTCCGGAAGACGATCCGCGCAACCCGGCGACGATCGCTGATAACGTCGGCGACAATGTCGGCGACGTGGCCGGACTGGGCGCAGACATCTTCGAGAGCTATGTCGGCGGCATTGTCGCGACGATCGCGCTCGCGGCCACGAGCACACTGATCCCCGATGCCAATCGGATGGATGCGATGCTGCTCCCGGTGGCGTACACGGGTGCCGGCCTAGTGGCCTCGCTGATCGGCATCTTCACGATGCGCATTCTGGCCAAGGGTGACCCGGCCAACGCGCTGCGACTCGTCACGTTCATCGCAGCCGGTTTGTTCCTGGTATTCGCGTACTTCCTGACCACGATGGTCCCGCTCAACATGACGAGTGAAACCGGTGCGTTACTGCCGGTGCTCGGCCCGTTCTGGGCGGTCGTCGCCGGGACCGTGTCCGGCATCTCGATCGGTCTGGTGACCGAGTACTACACGGCGGCTGGTCCTGTGCGTCGGATCGCTGAAGCCTCGAAGACGGGTCCGGCGACAAACATCATCGCCGGTCTCGCGATCGGTATGGAAAGCTGCATCGTCCCCGTGCTGATGATCTGCGCGGCGATCTATGTCTCGTATTCCACGGCGGGCCTGTATGGCATCGCGATCGCGTCCGTCGGCATGTTGGCCACGGTCGGCGTGACGATGTCCGTTGACGCCTACGGACCGATTTCGGACAACGCCGGCGGCATCGCGGAGATGAGCCACTTGGGCCCCGAAGTCCGCAAGATCACCGACGGCCTCGATGCACTGGGCAACACCACCGCCGCCATCGGCAAGGGCTTCGCGATCGGATCCGCCGCGCTGACCGCGCTGGCGCTGTTCTCGGCATATGCTGCGGCGGTCAATCTGACGTCACTCAACCTGATCGATCCGATGGTCGTCATCGGCTTGTTCGTGGGCGGCGTGATGCCGTTCTTCGTTGGTGCACAGACGATGACCGCAGTCGGGCGCGCCGCGCAGGGCATGGTGGAAGAAGTACGCCGCCAGTTCCGCGAGATCCCGGGGCTGCTTGAAGGCAAGCCTGGCGTGAAGCCGGACTCCGCGCGCTGCGTCGAAATCTCTACGAAGGCGGCGATTCGTGAGATGATTCTCCCCGGCGTCGTGTCGGTCCTGCTGCCGGTCCTCGTTGGCAAGTTTATCGGCGTCAAGGCGCTTGGCGGATTGCTGGCCGGCGCCACGGTCACCGGCGTCATGATGGCCCTGTTCATGGCCAACGCCGGCGGTGCATGGGATAACGCGAAGAAGTCGATTGAAGGCGGCATCATGGGCGGGAAAGGCTCTGACGCGCACAAGGCCGCCGTGGTTGGCGATACGGTGGGCGACCCGTTCAAAGACACCAGCGGACCGGCCATGAACATTCTCATCAAACTGATGAGCGTGGTCAGCTTGGTGTTAGCGCCATGGTTTTTGCAGTAGAGAGTCCGGAGTCTCAGGACTGACCTGCAGTCCGCAGGACTTCCTTATCTGCCGCACAAAAGTACTCCTTACTTCGGTAGGGAGTACTTTTTGCTGTGCGCTCAGTAATTCGTGAATGATGCCCTTGCTCCCAGCCTATCCACACGGCAGACAGACCGCGGTACCGAATCCCGCGACCGACTACATTTCTCGCAGCGCCCAGTGCACACGCGAGGATGCCCGATACCGCCAAGGCATACTCGTCGCCGGGGCCGTTGTACTTCAGACTCCCTACTTCCTACTCCTACTCTCTTGCTCCGTCTCGGTATCGTCGGTCTTCCCAACGTCGGCAAGTCGACGTTGTTCAACGCGCTCACCTCGGCAAAGGCCGAGGCGGCGAATTATCCGTTTTGCACGGTAGACCCCAACGTGGGCATGGTCGAA
>JANOPS010000484.1:0-4612 GCA_031421995.1 Gemmatimonadaceae bacterium | reverse complement strand
AGGGCGAGTTCAGGCAGCTCGGCGTCGGGTGACAAACCATCTACGAGATCGCTTGGGTTTCGCAGCACGCGCGCACGCACGTTGCCGACACCGGTTTCGACCATCGCTTGGGCCCACGTGTGCTCATCTACCAAAGACTGAAGCAGGAAAACCGCGCGGCCATGCTCCAACGCGACGCGTGCCTGCATACGTGCGCCAGAAGTCGCGCCCGCCTCAACGACCACGGTGGCCAAGCTCAGGCCGGACATTGTGACGTTCCGTACCGGAAAGGTCCACTTGGCTCCATGCTGGTCAGGCAAGAACTGTGAGACGAGCGCGCCGCCGGCTCGCACGATGTCGCGTGCCAATACCGCGTTCTCTTTCGGGAAAACCTTTCGTAGACCCGTCCCGAATACGGCGACCGTGCGGGCACCAATACGCAACGCCTCAGTGTGGGCCACCGTATCGATCCCCGCGGCAAGACCCGAGAAGATCGTCAGTCCGGCTTCGCCAAACGAACGGACGAGCTTTGCCGCGCGCAGTTTGCCTTTGTCTGTTGCTGCCCGCGTGCCAACGACCGCAACACCGGGTGCGCTTGTGAGCGCGTTCGCGTCACCTTCCGTGAACAGCAACGGAGGCCGGTTGTGGATCACGCGAAGTTGAAAGGGATACGTGTCGTCGAGGACCGTGGACACCTGAAAGGGCAGCGTTGTCCACGACGCCACCTCGAGCGCCGCTTTCTTCCGCGCTTCATCAGGGACGAGGTCAAATAGCGCAGGCTGCTCCCCAGCGCCGATCGCGCTGGAATAGGCACACGACAAAAGCCGTACGGCGGAACCCATTTGTTCAACCATACCTGCCAAGTGAGCCCGCGGCAGCGTTCCCGCCTGCAGCAGTGCCACCAGAGCGATCTGCTCGTGACTGCGATTGCCGGGAATCAGGTGGTCGGGAGTCATCAGATTCGAAAGGTGCGCCGGTGAAGGCGTGCGCGAAACCACGATTATTGGCCTCCTATACCGAATATAAGCCGAAATGAGAAATTCGCCACTCCGGCAAGAAGCTGCGGATGTGCCTGATCGCCCGTTGCGCGGACGAAGTATGCTTCCGGTTTTCGCGAGGCCAAGTTTATCAGCAGATTGCACCTGAGGCGATGTCTCTTGGGGGCGTGCGCGCGGCGGGATTGAAGACCCTCAGTGTGAGGGGCAGGCTCTCTCATGCCGGAACAAGTTCGTCTGTGAACTACCTGATGGCTATTTAGCCGCTGCTTTAACATAAAGTTGCTACTTTAATGTACGGACGGCGATTAATTCACTTGCTACTTAAACATAAAGGCAGCAATTTAATTTCATGGAGAAAAAGGCAATTCTTCAACGGCAGGTCGAACTCCCTACAGGCTTTCGCGCCGATGGCCTCTTCGATGACACAATCATCGAACTGGAGTCGGAGGTGCGGGATTTGCGACGTATCCGCAGCAAGCTGATGGAATTGGCGCAGGCCACCGTGGACACGCCATACAGCGCGATCCTCATCCTGTCCAAACCGCACGTGAGCACCGCGCGACTAACGGCGGTCTGGGAGTCGCTGCCAAGAATCTTTCGACCCGACGTCTTGAAGCGACTGTCTCTGGTGATCTACGGTAGAAAGGAGACAATCGAATTGCCAGAACCCCTCGCGTGGAACCTTAGGCAGGCCACCGAGGACATGGTCAATAACGAGACCCCGAATTTCGTCCCAATCAAAGTACGATCGACGGCATTCTACGACGTCTTGCGAATCCTGATCGTGCACTGGTTTCGTCAGAGTGGTCCGCTCACGTCAAAATACCTTGGCGAAATCTCGGGATTTTCGTACCCGACGATTGCGACATCCCTGCAACGACTGGTACCGTATCTCGCGACACATTCAGATCGACGCGTCGAACTTCTTCAGTTCCCGGAAAAGCCTTGGAGAGAGTTCCTGGCGCTTTCCGAAGGCGTGAGGGCAACTACACGGTATGCGGATCGTTCAGGGCGCCCGCGCGCATTTGACGCATTGATCGAGCGGCTTCGCGACGAAGAGTCTGATAATGTTGCGGTAGGCGGTGTGCTTGGTGCCAAGCACTACCTCCCGAGTCTGGATATCACCGGGATCCCACGATTGGACATCACAATGACGGCATCGAAAGCTCAGCACCTTGATGAGATCATGAATCGGCTGGATCCCGCACTGAAGCCGGCAGAGAGCCACGAACCGGGACGCGTCGTTGTTCACGTGGTTCGACAGCCGCATCCATTATTCAGCTCGGATAGCCGCGGTCATCGATGGGCTGATGAAGTGGATTGCCTTTTGGACCTGTACGAAGCCAAGCTGGATCAGCAGGCGCACGAACTGCAGACCACGCTGATGGCAAGAGCTGCACAATGAACGGTTTAGCGCCGGCCGAAGTACTGGCGCAGGTATCACAGGCGCTGCCAGAAGCGTGCCGCAAGCACATCATCGTGATCGGCAGCCTCGCCGCTGGATACCGCTTCTTTGCTGACGACAGTACGAAGGCCGTTCGCACCAAGGATGTCGATTGCATTCTTGAGCCATTCGAAACGGCTGCAAGCACCGGCGAAGAGATTGCGCGTACGCTGATCGCGGCCGGCTGGCAACGACGGTTGACTGGAGACCACACGACACCGGGATCAGCGTCGACTCCGGACAGCGAACTCCCAGCGGTACGACTGTACCCTCCCGGCGTGGACATGGAATCCGCCGACGTCTGGTTCATCGAGCTGCTGACGGTACCAACTTCGGAAGATCAGCAGGGCCGTCGATGGACACGAATCCATCTTCACGAGGGAGATTTCGCCCTTCCGAGCTTTCGATACCTTTCGATTGTCTCGTATCAACCGCTGCAAATCCCCGCGCTCGGCATCCGATGTGCCAGACCGGAGATGATGGCGCTGGCGAACCTTCTTGAGCATCCCGTCATCAAGCCGGACACGATCGGAGGCGCGCTTTCGATCGGGGGCCTGCTCAAGCGAAGCAACAAGGATCTTGGTCGAGTTCTCGCGATTGCAGTCCTCGCCGAGCTGGACGACTATCGGCCATGGGCCGCGCTGTGGCTTCCGGCTTTACAGCATTGCTTTCCCACGCAGTGGACTGCGATCGGCCCGACACTGGGTGACGGGCTCCGCGCGCTCCTCAAATCAAACGGTGACTTTGAACAGGCGTACGACAGTTGCATCAATGGCCTCCTCTCATCGCAGAGTACGAGCAAGGAAGAATTGCGTATCACCGGCGAGCGCCTACTCGAAGATGCTGTTGCGAACGTAGAACAGATAGCCCGTGCGAACGCACCGGGTTCAACTCGGCGGCAATGACCATGAGCTTGTCATCGATCAGTCCCAGAGAGACATATGTTCGTGTTCGTGCCTGCCCGTTCGATTCGTCGCGTGAATATGAAGCATGTGTGCTTTCTCCAACGAGGCGGAACGAGGCACTGTCAGACCCCCACCCCACATTGCACCACAACCCAGTCCGCATTACCATCCTCTCGTACCACCGCGGCGCTTTCTAGCGATTGCTGGCCGCGTTACAAATGCAGCTAAACCGCTCCCCGTCCATTCCATCGGCCCGGCAGCGAGTCTCGCGCGCCGGGCTTTTTTCGTTTCCCGCAGTCCCCGCAGTCCCGCACCACGTCGCGATTTGAACGGCCAGCTTGTGGCGCGACGCACCCCGCTCCCTCCTCCGCCCGCTCGGCGTCGTTGGCTACGACGCCCTCGAGCCCGCGCTCCTCGCCGCACTCGCCACCGAAGAACCGCTGCTGCTGGTCAGCGATCACGGCGCCGCGAAAACACTGCTGCTGGTGCGACTCGCCGAAGCACTCGGCCTCGCCCTCCGTCACTACAACGCCAGCATCCTGCAGTTCGACGACCTCATCGGATTCCCCATCCCCGATGAGCACGGCGCCATTCGCTACGCCGCACCACCGGGCGCGATCTGGGACGCCGAAGTCGCGTTCTTCGACGAGATCGGCCGCTGCCGCCCGGATGTGGCGAACAAGCTGCTTCCCATCATCCACGAACGACTCATCCAGGGCATGGCCATCGACCGCCTGCGCTATCGCTGGGCCGCCACCAATCCGCCGCCCGATGCGCAGGACGACGACCGCCACGGTCGCTACGACGGCGTCGAAACGCTGGACCCGGCACTGGCCGATCGCTTCGCGTTCATCGTGTCGCTGCCGCGCTTCGCCGACCTCGGTGACGCCGATCGTCGACTCATCATCAGCGGCATTGGCGACACGCCCGATGCGCAGGCCGGCAATACGGTGCGTGAACTGGTGCGCACCACCAAGGCGCTCATCGCCACCGTGCGCGCCGAGTCGGGCGAAGCGCTGGCCACGTACGTGGACGTGTTGATCGCCAAGCTCAGTACCGCAAAAATCGCCATCGGTGGACGCCGCGCGACTGGATGGACGCGCCGGCATGACGAGCACCAACGAATATCGACCGAGTCTTCGAAATCTCGCTCAGATTGGGAGGAACTCCTGCGCGGCCTCCGATCCATGCCGAATACCGATGTACCAACGTCGAATCATTCGCTCCGCATCTGCTTGGCTGGACCCTAAGCCCGGCCAAAGCTCCACGGCCCTGGCGCCTGTGGT
>JANOPS010000483.1:0-2918 GCA_031421995.1 Gemmatimonadaceae bacterium | reverse complement strand
TTGGTATTGTCAATGTTCTCGAGCGTGCTCGGTACGTACCGGCGTCGCGCGTTGTCGAACGGCGCCAGCGAACCCGCCGCCGACGCCGTATCGTATTGGTGTCCGTCCGTTGTCGCTCCCATCCACAGGACCATTTTCATGATCCGCGCTCGCACTCCCGATGCCCGTCCGTTTGCTGCACTATCGAGATGCTCCCACAGGTGGTCCGGGATCGTCATACGCTGCACCGTGGCTGTCGCATGTGTGGTGAGTGGCGCATCTGCGCAGTCCACGCGCGGTCCCGCCGCATCGGCCGACACCGTGAAGCTCACGGAGTGGAACGTACCGTGGGAGAAAACCACGCCGCGCGATCCATCGGTCGATGCCAACGGGCGCATCTGGTTCGTGGGGCAGGTGGGCAACTATGTCGCGCGACTCGACCCGTCCACCGGCCGATTTACGCGCATCGAGATCGACTCCGGCACACATCCGCATACCGTGTCGATCGATCCCAAGGGCAACGCGTGGTACTCGGGCAATCGCAACGGGATGATCGGGCGCATTGACGGGCGCACGGATGCGATCACGCGCTATCCGATGCCCGACTCCGCCGCGCGCGACCCACACACGATCGCCTTCGACGCGCGCGGCGATCTGTGGTTCACGCTGCAGAACAGCAATATGGTGGGGCATCTCACGCAGGCCACCGGCAAGGTGGTGCTCAAGACCATGACCACACCGCGCTCGCGGCCCTATGGCATCGTGATGGACAAGAGCGGGCGGCCGTGGTTCAATTTGTTCGGCACAAACAAGATCGGTACGATCGATCCCACCTCGATGCGTGTGCGCGAGTACGTGTTGCCGGACGAGCGGGCGCGTGGGCGGCGTATCGCGTTGACCAGCGACGGTGGCGTGTGGTACGTGGATTACGCGCGCGGGTTTTTGGGGCGCCTCGATCCGGTCAGTGGCAACGTGCGCGAGTGGCCCATGCCTGGCGGCGCGGCCTCATTGCCATACGCGATGACGGTGGACGATGAAGATCGCTTGTGGTTTGTGGAAACCGGACTGCAACCCAACCGACTGGTCGGCTTCGATCCGCGAGTGAATCAGTTCTTCTCGCGCACGGACCTTGGGCCAGCGTCGCCGAATACGGTGCGGCACATGGTGTTTGACAAGACGACGCGCAGCATCTGGTTTGGTAGTGATCGCGGAACGATCGGGCGCGCGGTGGTGCCGAAGGGGAATGCGCGCCCGATTGGGTGAATATTCCGCTGCGCAGATACATCCGACACCAACGCGATCGCATGCGGCATCTCGCGTGGGTGGCATGGGCGGCGCGCTGTTGAGCGCGCCGCCAAAGCCGGGCGCGCACCATGCCGGAATCAACCAGAATGCGTGAACGGTTTGCGCCGCAATACGCAGGCTTGCCCTGTTTTTCGGAGATACTCGATGGGCAATCCCACGACCCGCAGAGGGATTTGTCGTGAGCGGACCGCCCCTCTCGGCACGCCAGCAGCAAGCATGGGGCCTATCTGTGGGTCGAGGTCCAGAAAAAGCGCCGTCTGAATGCCAATAATGGGGGTGGTTATTGGCAGTTGACTGCCAATAACGGGGGTGGTTATTGTAAGTCGGATGCCAATCACATGGAGAAACATGACACGGTATGACGACCAGATCCGCAAGCTAAATCCATGGTGGCGCGGCGCGGACGCCGTGACGCGTGACGCCCATCTGCGCCAACGCGCGGAAGCGGGTTTCCTATGGACGCCGCCGGCACTCGAGGCAATCCCCCTAGATCCGGGCAGCACGCATACCCTCCGCGGCCCCCGGCAGGTGGGCAAGACGACCACGCTCAAGACACTTTTGCGCCGCGTCATCGACCGCGGCGAGCGCCGCGTCCTGTACTACTCGTTCGATCTGCAGCGGGAGAGTCAGAGCATCGCGGACGTTGTGGGGCGCGCAAAGGAGCTCCATCCCGATCCGGATGGTCCCTGGTACCTCTTTCTCGATGAAGTCACCTCGATTCCCGACTGGCAGATGGGCATCAAGTACCTCTGGGATCAAGGGACGACCCGAGGGGATCTGATTGTCTGCACCGGATCCTCGGCGCGGCAAATGGGCGCTGAGCAGCTCCCGGGACGGCGGGGGAACGGGCGGGATTTTGTGCAGTTGCCCCTGTCGTTCCGCGCATTTTGCCGGGACGCGCTCCAGATGCAGTTGCCAACAGATACGCTCGACGTGGCGGAGATTCCGACCACGCACGGAGCGAAACTCATCAAAGAGTACAACCTGTTCGCGGGAGAGCTCGACGATGCGGCGGCCAGTTTTCTCGAGGTGGGCGGTTTCCCGGCCGCGGTGCAGGATGCGTTTGCGGGCGCCACGTCCGGCCCTGGCTCTACCGGTGCAGGGCTTGGTCCAGTCCGACCCCAGACCATTCGCATGCTGTGGGACATCATCGCTGGCGATATCCAAGAGGCCAAGCGCGATAAGCACTCCGCCCTCAAGCTCCTTGAGCGCGTGGGGGTCAGCCTTGGCGCAGGCATCGCATGGAGTTCCCTGCGAGAGGACATGGACGTTGCGAGCCATCACACCGCCCAGGAGTACACCCATCTCCTGTCGGAAGCATTTATGCTGCTCACGCTGTTCTTCCGAAACACGAATGGCGGCTTCGAACCCGGGCGCCAGCGCAAGCTGTACTTCATCGATCCTCTGGTGGCGCGCATCGCGCCGACCATGGTTCCGGGTGCCCGCCGCGCCAATCCAGACGGGTTGATTGAGAACTTGGTCGCGGTGGCCCTGTACCGTTCGGCCGCCGAAGCTGTCGCCCTCGCCGACCCCCTGCCTGGTGGAATTGGCTATTGGAAATCGAAGGACAACAGAGAAATCGACTTCCTCACCCCGTTCACGGGAATTGGGGGGACGCACTTTCCGGTAGAAGT
>JANOPS010000482.1:0-3482 GCA_031421995.1 Gemmatimonadaceae bacterium | reverse complement strand
GCGCTCCCTCGGCCAGTCTGTGGGTTGAGCGCGCAGTTGAGCGCGCCGCGCGCGGAGCGTTTGCCCGCATCGCCACGTTGGATAGCGTGCTCTCCGACTGGTTCGTAGACAGCGAGCTGCGTAGGCTGCGCGCTGCTCCCGACAAGACATGGATGCCGGTCAGTCCGGCGCTCGTAGACGTGCTGGCCCTCGCGCTCACCGTCGCGCGTGACAGTGATGGTGCCTTCGATCCGACCGTCGGTCCGCTCACCACGTTGTGGCGAGACGCGCAGCGCACGGGCCGCCCCATCCCTGATTCTGCCCGAGCGGTCGCGATGCGGCGCGTCGGATATCGCTTCGTCGAGCTCGATACCGCGCGCCGCCGCGTGCGTTTCGTGCGTGACTCGATGCAACTCGATCTGGGTGCGATCGCCAAGGGATGGATCCTCGATCGCGCGTTGGACGAACTTCGCGCGCAGGGGGTTGATGCAGCGCTTGTCGAAGCCGGCGGCGACCTCGCGGTGTTTGGCGCGCCACCCGGCACGCGCGGTTGGCGCATCGCGATTCCGCGTGAGGACGGTGACACGGTTGTGGTGCTCACGCACGGGGCGCTCAGCACCTCGGGCCCGAGCGAGCAGTCGATCGCGCGTGCGGACGGTGCGCGCGAGAGTCATGTGTTCATGCCGCGGACGGGTCGTGGCCTGACGAATGGGCGAACCATCTCGGTGCTCGGCGCGTCGGCAGCGATCACCGACGCGTTGGCGACCACGATTACCCTGGTGCCATCTCGGCAGGCGGCATCATTGGCGACGCGCTACCGTGTACAGATCATCTCGCATCAGTCGCTGCATCACCGGGCGCGTGAGCCGCTTCGGTAGCGGCCGAGTATTTTTGTGGGTGCTCCATCAAGGAGAGCGCACCGAATGCCTCGATGATCGCGGCGGTTTGCATCGCCCGCAGAGAACGATTCATGGGGACGGTCCTCAGGTGACGGACGGCAGGAAACCAAGCGTACAAAGACTTTGCGATACAAAGTGCCATCGAACGATTGGCACCGGCATACCCGAAGGTGAAGTTCACTGCATGAGCCTGACCCAGTCGATCGAGCCCTGCTGGCCTGACGAGATTTTCGCCCACCTGAAACGGCTGGACGTGCGTCAGGTGGGCTACGTGCCCGATGCCGGGCATTCGCGCTTGATCTCGCGCTGCATTGACGACCCCGCGATTGCCGATGTCGTGCTGACCACGGAGGAGGAAGGGGTGGCGCTCGCGGTGGGCGCCGCGCTGGGCGGACAGCGTGCGGCAGTACTCATGCAAAGCAGTGGCGTGGGCAATTGCGTGAACATGTTTTCGTTGGTCCACGGCTTCGGCGTACCATGTCTGGTGTTCGTCACGATGCGCGGCGAGCCCGGTGAGTTCAACCCGTGGCAGGTGCCCATGGGTTCGATCACGGAGCAGGTGCTGGCGTTGAGCGGATTCCACACGGTTCGCATAGACGCGCCAGCGGATGTGAACGTGATGGTGGGCGCCGCGTGTGACCTCGCGTTCCGGGAGCAGGCACCGGTCGCGATCATTTTGTCGCAGCAATTGGTTGGCCACAAGCAGTGGGTGCGCGAATGATGTCGCCCTCCCCGGAGACGTTGCTCGATCGACGCGCGTTTGTGCGGGCGCTGCTGGAGGATCGCCGCGGGTTGCTGGTGGTGAGTGGTCTGGGCTCCGCAACCTACGACGTGGCGGCTGCCGGGGATCATCCGCTCAACGTGTATCAGTGGGGCGGCATGGGCGGCACGCTCATGATCGGTCTCGGCCTCGCCCTCGCGCAGCCTGATCGCCGAGTGCTGGTGATTACCGGAGACGGCGACGCATTGATGGGGTTGGGTAGCCTGGCAACCATTGGCGTCAAGCAACCGGGCAATCTGGTCGTCGTCGTGTTGGACAATGGGCGGTATGGCGAGACCGGGATGCAGGCCAGTCACACCAGCGCGGGGGTTGATCTGGTTGATGTGGCGACGGCCTGTGGGTTTGCGGAATGCCACACGGTGTCTGATCAGCAGGACGCGCAGATGGTGCGAACGCTATGTCATGAAGGCCGGGGGCCGATTTTGATTCGGGCGAACATTTCGCGTCAGGAGGTACCGCGTGTGTTGCCCACGCGCGATGGACTGGACTTGCGGGAGCGGTTTACGAGGGCGCTCCTCGGATAGACGTTGGGAAGCGTCGACTACGGCCGACCGCGCGCGCTGAGCGCGAAGATCACCACCTGATTGACGTCGTTCGCGCGCAATTTTCCGGCGACGTAATCCGCACCGATATCGTACGGCTGAAATCCCGTTGGCATGGACACGTCGCCAAGCCACCGTCCGTTGTCGTCGAACACCGACCACGAGCTCGGCACCGCTGGCGGATCGGACAGCGAGCCGGCGGCGATCGCGTCTTGCCAGTGCGCCTCTCGGACCCAGAGGCGGCCAGTTCGGTCAACGAGAAACTGCGAGAACGCCGGCAGTGTTTCTGCGTACGGTTCTTCGCGCACCTTCTGAATGGCCTTCGCTCGCTCAGCGCCTTTTTCGTCTACCCAGAGCTTGGACCACTCCACCACCCACGTTTCCCAATCCGCGGAAGTGATAGGCACCGGCGTCCACGCGCGCCGGATGATGGATTGCAATGCGCCATTGGCGCCAAACACCTCAATCGCATAGCGATCGCCGAAGCCCGCATAGAAGCGCTGGTCACCACCGGCGAAGACGCCGACGGAGGAGAGCCACGGTGGTGTGGGTTGTTCACCAACCTGCGTGAGTTCGATGTACGGGAGCGGGCCAAGGTCGCGAATGATGGCGTTGCGCTCGTCGTACAACTGCACCGTAGTAGAGTCAGCCCATTGCGCGCCTTGGGTCCGTGGGGTTGGACTTGACGGGCGCGTCGCAACACGAGTCCCGTTTCCGAGCACCGCAATCAAGAACTTCCGCCCCCTCGGCGACGTCGGGTCGGGTGCCGGCATTTCCGTTGTCCGCACAAACTGGCCGCGACTCGTAAACCGTGTCAGTGTCGAAAAGCTTGCAGGGATGGCGATCGTGTCGCCCCGGAGCAGCCATGCAGAGTTCATCTCGCGGAGTTGTCCCGGCGCCGTGCCCTTGCCACCGCTCGCCGAAAGGAACTGCCCCTTGGCGTCGTAGAATCGCAGCTGCAGCGAGCCGCCGTCCGCTACGGCAATTCGGCCATCGGCCAATCGGGTGTTGTGTTGTCGACGATACGCACGCCGGCGCTGTCGCGCGTTTGGGCGTACGTAGGGCGGGTGACGCAAACACTTGCGACCGCGGAGGCGGCGAGGAGTATGCGGATGACCGCGTGTGTCATGCTGTGGTCATTTCCGCGTCTCCAGTTTCAGAACCGACAGATCGCTCTCGACGCTGCCGATAGTGAAATAGAACATCCGGCCATCGCTGGCGAATCCATAGCGTGCAGGTTGACGGGCCGGATCGTTGAACGTGACCAGCGCGCGCGAGCTG
>JANOPS010000481.1:0-1776 GCA_031421995.1 Gemmatimonadaceae bacterium | reverse complement strand
CGAATCGCCCAAGCGCACCCCGGAGATTTTGTATCCGTTTGGAGCAATGAATCGCGACGATTCAAACAGTTCGAGCTGCGGTCCAACGTTTCGCGCGTCGCAGGAGATGACTGCGAGGAATATCTGCGCCAGAGACAAATGGCGGCGAGGGAATCGGCAGCGATTCCACACACGAAACCGAGTACTCACGCCAAACCTGGGCCTCTTGCCCCGATGTCATCCGCCGGCGAAAGTGAACTTGAAGACATGCCGATCCTCATGGCGCCGTGAGGGAACACTGAGCAGGGACCGAAGATGACATCTGTCGAAAATGGAACGCTGTCCGTGTTCCACTTCTCGCTACGGATGAGGACAATCGCTGCGTTGCGAACCACTACTACGCTACCGTCGTCGCTGCCAAACACCGGCGTGCGACACGCCTGCGTGAGCCGGCCGTACCGTTCCAGAATGAGTCCGGCATTTTGCGAGGACCTAGAAGGGAGAAAGTCGTATCGCGATCTTTTGGCTAACTAATGTGCCCACTATACTAAGGTTGCGCTGCGCCTCGCTATCGCTCTACGCAGCTACATTCCCGCGCCATCGTCACCGAGGTACGGCGCCCACACGGCAAGCGCACGCGCCTTCACCCACCGGAGTCCGTGCTTGCGAATCATCCGCCACGGCTGGCCCGTCAGCCGCTCAACAAATCGGTAGTATACGTTCGCGAAATCGCCGCGTTCCATCGCCCAATGACCGAGGGCGTTGTTGGCCTCGGCGCGCTCGACCATCACTACCACGTAGTACCAATCCCGCAAGACTCGGTACGGTGGGAGATGGCGCTTGAGCAGCCATCGACGTAACGCGTCGGCGTTCGGTAAACCCAACCCGTAGGCCGCTTGCGTTTCGCTCATCGACAGTCGCACGTCAGCAAAAAACGGAAGGAGTTCGACAAAACGCGCCACGGTGATCTCCCATCGGCCCGCGATATCCGCATCATCGGGTGCCGTCATGCGGCACCTCTGGCGCTAGCGCAATACGCCGCGCAATCCTTGCGCCGCGACCCCGCGACCCCGCGACCCCGCGACCCCAACACAGCCCAATCAGCTCGCCTTCCACGCTCGCCGTCATATCCAGTCCCCTCCATACACCGAGTAACCCGCACTCACTCGTCAGCCACCGACGCATACCCATCCGATGGCGCGCTCGCCCACGTCATCGTAGGCAGTCCACACTAGCCACATCGCATCACCAGCCGTCCTCGCACCGCGCGCCACGTGTGTGCAACGGCGCTACGGACACAGGAAGCATACACGTTCCATTCGCCACGTCCACATCTCAGTGGGCGGTTACCCTACGCGTTGGGCGGTGAGTGTGCGCACGATCACCATGCGCGCACGAATCCGCCGCTACCGCTCCATCTCGCGCCGCCCCAACGCCGCCGGCGCCGCCGCCCGCCCACTCGCCCCCGCCAACACCAACAACGTCAGCGCGTACGGAATGGCCAAAATCAATTGATACGGCACCGCCGTCCACCCCATCGATTGCACCAATGTTTGCAGTGCATTGGCCGCGCCAAACAGCACCGCCGCCGCGGCCACACCCAGCGGACGCCAACGCCCCAACACCACAATCGCAATTGCAATAAATCCGCGGCCTGCCGACATGTTCTCCACGAACGTGCCGGCCTGCGCCAGCACTAGCGTGGCACCAGCAATGCCCGCCATCGCACCGGCAAACACCACCGCGCACGCCTGCACCACGCGCGGTCGCACACCGGCAGCGATCGCGGCCTCGGGC
>JANOPS010000480.1:0-2470 GCA_031421995.1 Gemmatimonadaceae bacterium | reverse complement strand
GTGGTCGCCAACTCACTTTGGCTGTATTGCCACGCCGCCAAGCGATACGCGCCGAACACGAGCAAAGGGACGGCGGCATAGAGCATCGTGCGCCCAAGCACTCCGTGGGTGGTGGCCGCGTGCACGAGCTGGAGTACGTAGTACTGCGCCAACGATGCCACCACGGCACTCCCCGCCGAACGGTTCGTGAAATCGACCGCCACGCTCAAGAGAACGGGCGCGACGGGCGCGAAGGTCAACGCAAACGACGCGACTGGATGCAGTGGACGTCGGCGCCACGCCGGTAATTCCGCGAGCCATTGGACCAAGAGGAATACGCACAGCATCAGCCCTGCCTGAAACCACAATGCCCCACCACGTTGCGTGGCGTGGCGTGGCAAGTGACGTCTTTGCGACTGGTAGTCTTCCCGACGCATGGGCGCGCCGTAGACCGCGTTCGTGGCACGTGCGAACTGCCACGCGTCGAATCGGTCACTGCTGACCGCCACGATCGAGAACGGATTGAAAAACACCATGCCCAATACGCGCACGCGATAGGGAGGGCAGCGTTCGCCCCATGGCGCGACAACATCCGGCACGCGCCCGCTAGGCGCGTAGCGCCAATAGGCCAGTGGTACGTTGGATTTGCTCACATATTCGTCATAGTCATTCAGTGGATCGGGTACGCCGACACCCATGGATCGTGAGCCGCCCCAATACGGATTCGGCACGAAGTTTCCCACGCTCGCGCCGAGCATGCCTCCTGCCAGGAAGGGTAACAAAGAGAGTCCGAACAGCTGGCGACTTGAGACGGGAAGATGGCGCATCCACCGGAACCGCATACGAAACACTTGCGCCAAGAATGCCATCAGCATCAGCTGGCTGGCGCCGCTTTTCAAGAGCGAGAGATTCACGAGCGTGAGGAAGAACACGATGAGGCTCAAAGGGGAAACCATCTCTCGCCAAATCAGCCACCACCACGCGCGACCGGGACGCGGTGCGAGCGCGGGGAATCTGGAAGCAGACGTCTCGTGCTCCCTCGACGCGTCGCGACTCGAGTATGAAACAGGGAGTGCACGCCAGACGAGCGCCACTGTACCCGATGCGATGACCGCCAGCATCATGCAGGTACCAGGGGCGCCAATCAACACGTTGAGCAGCAGCGTTGTCGCGAGCACCACAGTCCACAGGAGCAACCTGTATCCCTTCGCTGGTCCGTTGAACTCCCGCGGACGAACGCTATCCGGGATCACTGTCACTACAGCCAAGAACAGAACGGCTTGCGCAACGTACGGCAGCAGAGTGACCGGACCACGCCCCGCAGCGACCACCGCGAGCGCGACGACGCACGGGACCAACTGCGGCACGAGCATCGCGATCCATCGCGCAGGCGCAATGACGCGTGCAGAACACGGGAGCGACAGCTCAAACGCCGAAGCCCGTGGACTTTCTCTCAGCAGCCCGACAAGCGAAATCCCGGCGAGCAATACCGCCACCGTCACCTGAACGAACCTGTCGCCAGCGGCAACGAGCAGCGGGGCACTGATGATGCTCAATAACATCAGTACGTGCAGCTCTCGCAGCCGATACCGAATAAGCGGTCCGACCACCTGACGCATCATGGCCGACGCGCGCCGTTTGCCCCAATGCGTCCACCACCGACCATCGACACAAACATCTCTTCGAGCGAGACCCGCGAGCACACGATGTCTGTGGTGCTGAATCGCACCTGCAGGCGCTGCCGCATCTCCGCCGGTTCCCCCTCACACGTCACGTGCCAGGAGCTCCCAACTTCCCGCAGCTGCAGGCAGCCGGACACCGACAGAATCTCCCGCGCATCACCAGTCACCGCGCGCGGTATTACCGCGATGCAGTAACGCTCGCGGAGATCGTCCAGTGGTTTGTCAAGCAGCACGGCGCCCTCGTCCAGCAACACCACGCGCCCTCCCAAACGCTCCACGTCGCCCATGTGATGAGATGCAAAGAGGATGGTGGTGCCTTCACGATTGAGCAGCTGGATCGAGGTCTCGAGAAACTCCCGTCTCGCCGCTGGGTCGAGCCCCGCAGCGGGCTCATCGATCAGCAGCAGCTCCGGTCGATGACAGACGGCCAGCAGTAACGCTGCTTGCTGCGCTTGGCCTTTGCTGAGCGTCCGGATCTTGCCGTGCTTCCCGGCGAGTCCGAAGCGCTCCAGCAACAGCGTCTCGAGTTCGTCGTCCCACTGGGCATACAGGTGGCGGTGCAGCGCAATCAGCTCTGGGATGGTCGCGTTGGCAGGCAGGATCTGCTGCTCTCCCACATACCCAATGCGACGCTTCACCTCGAGCGCGTGGTCGGTGGGCGACAGGCCGAACACGCGTACCGCACCGCCGTGTGGCCAGAGCCAGCCCATCAGGATCTGAAAAAGAGTGGTCTTGCCGGCACCGTTGCGGCCGAGCAACGCGACGACTTCTTCGCGATGCACCGTAAGTGACACGTCGCGCAACACGGG
>JANOPS010000479.1:0-2288 GCA_031421995.1 Gemmatimonadaceae bacterium | reverse complement strand
ACTGCGGGAACTGCTACTGCGGGTGGGGGCTGGACTGATTTACTGCGGGTGGGGGCTGGACTGATTCACTGCGGGTGGGGGTGGGACTGATTTACTGCGGGTGGGGGACGGCCCTTCGGGCGCCCTGCGGTACTGCTGTCCGGTCGCTACCGGCTGATGATCAGTTCAGCCCACACCCGCTGTTCATCAGTCCAACCCCCGCCCGCAGTTCATCAGTACCACCCCCACCCGCAGTGAATCAGTCCAGCCCCCACCCGCAGTAAATCAGTCCAGCCCCCACCCGCAGTAGCAGTTCCCGCAGTCCTAGTGCCTAAACAGCCGAGCTCCCGTAAAGACCATGGCAATGCCGTGCTCATCTGCCGCGGCGATCACCTCAGCGTCACGCACCGATCCGCCGGGCTGCACAATCGCGGTCACGCCCGCCGCGGCGGCATGATCAATCCCATCGCGGAACGGGAAGAACGCGTCTGAGCCCAGTGCCGCCCCCGTGGTCGTGTGACCCCCCGACGCGGCTTTGTGCACGGCCAGGAAGGACGCATCGACCCGGGACATCTGGCCCGCGCCAATCCCAATCGTGGCACCATCGCGCACCAGCACAATGGCGTTGGATTTGACGCTCGCCACGGCGCGCCAGGCGAACGCGAGGTCGATCTGCTCGACTGCGGACGGTTGGCGCTTGGTGACCACATTCCAGTGCGACGTGATTTCCGGGACCGGTGCGCGATCCTGGACCAACAGCCCGCCGCGCACGCGCTTGAAATCCATGCCGCCCGCAGGCCACGCCGCTTTGCCGGCCAAGACACGCAAGTTCTTCTTGCGCCCCAGAATTTCCACCGCGTCCTCGGCAAAGGATGGTGCCACGATGCACTCCACAAACAGGCTCGAAATGGCTTCCGCCGCTGCCACATCAACCGGGACGCTGAAGGCGATCACCGATCCAAACGCCGACACCGGATCGCAGGCCAGCGCCTTCTTGTACGCGTCAAGCGCGTCGCTGCCCGTGGCCAGTCCACAGGGCGTCGTGTGTTTGATAATCGCGCAGGCTGCCTGACCGGCAAAGGGCTCGATGGCCAACAGCGCGCCTTCCAGGTCGAGAAAATTATTGAAGGAGAGTTCTTTGCCGCCGAGTTGCGTGAGGGCGCCCAACCCACTGCCGCTGCGCTCCACATAAAAGGCGGCGCGTTGCTGCGGATTTTCTCCGTAACGCAATGTTTGCTGCTTCTCAAAGGCCAACGGGTACTGATCGGGAAACGGATCTCCGCGCTGCCCGGCAAACCACTGCGCGATGGCGGCGTCATAGCTGCTGGTGTGCGCATAGACCTTTTCGGCGAGCAGCTTCCGGAGGTCGGGATCGTCGCTGCCGTTCGCGATGGCTGAGAGTACCCGCTCGTAGTCCGACGGGTCGACCAACACCCACACACTCTCAAAGTTCTTGGCGGCCGATCGCAGCATGGACGGCCCGCCGATGTCGATGTTCTCGATCACGTCGTCGGCGTGCACACCCGGTCGCGCGGCCGTTTCACGAAATGGATACAAATTCACGACCACCAGATCGATCGTGCCGATGTGGTGCGCGGCGATCGCCTCCATGTGGGCCGGGATATCACGTCGCGCCAACAGGCCGCCATGCACGTTGGGATGCAACGTTTTCACGCGTCCGTCCAGCATCTCCGGAAAGCCGGTGATATCGCTGACATCGAGGACCGTTAGGCCACTCTCGCGGAGCGCCCGGGCTGTCCCGCCGGTTGAGACCAATTCAAAACCGTGCTGGACAAGCTGCGTGGCGAATGGCACGAGGCCCGTCTTGTCAGAGACGGAAAGTAAGGCGCGAGGCATAAGAGAACGCGTGTGGCGAGAAAAAGTGAGAACGTCTGCGTGAGAACGTCTGCGTGAGAACGTCTGCGATGGATTGGTGATGGCTCTACAGTGCTGCGAAGGCCGGAAGCTCGACGTCGCCACGCACCCGACCGTCGGGGCTGAGCGACAACCGCCCCGCGGCCAGTGCCGCCACGGTGCGCGGCAACAACTGATGCTCCACGCGCAGCACCCGCGCTGCCAGCGTCTCGGCCGTGTCGTCGGCGAACACACGCACCGGCCACTGTGCCGCGATCGCTCCCCGATCGTACTGCTCGTCCACAAAGTGCACCGTGGCGCCGGAGATCTTCGCGCCCGCGGCAACCACCGCCGCGTGCACACGCAGGCCGTACATCCCTTCGCCGCCGAAGGCTGGGAGCAATGCCGGATGCACGTTGAGGATGCGGCCGCGGAAGTATGCCACGACCTGCGCC
>JANOPS010000478.1:0-3938 GCA_031421995.1 Gemmatimonadaceae bacterium | reverse complement strand
GCGCTTCGTCCAGCGCTGCCCGCCCACGCCGTTGAGTGGCAGTACATCGCCAACCTCTCAGCAGCCTATCTCTCTCTCGCGCGCGGTGACTCCGCGTTGGCAGAGCGTCGCTTCGGCACGCTGGCCGATTCGTTGGCATGGAACACCACCACGATGCCGGCGGTATTGGACGCGGCGAGCCTGCTCACCACGCGCGGACAAGCAACGCAGGCTTTGGCGCTGCTGGAGAGAAACCCGCCGTTTCGCTTGGGGGCCGGGTCCTGGCAGCCTCAATGGCACCTTCAGGTGGCACTCGCCGCCGCCCGCGCGGGAGACTTGCAGCGTGCGAACGCCAACTTTGAGTTCGTCAAAAGGGCATGGCGGCGCGCAGATCCGCCGCTGAAAAGGCTTCTGGCGGCCAGCGGCGTACAACTGGCCCGACAGCGCGTCCCATAAATCGGTCCGCGTTGCAAGTGTGTCAGGATGCCCGCGTGCCAGTGCTTGCGGTTCGGTAACGAGCGTCACATATTTTTCGCGCCTGAGTGAAATGATCGCTCCGGGCAGATCGGGCTCACATCTGAGCGAGGAGTACTACCATGACGTTTCGCGTCGACGACCTGCTGGTCACCGTGTTGCCGGAGTATATGGTCGAGAGTGCCGGGTGCCCGGAGTGCTCCAAGTGCACGGACCGGACGGGCACCCAGTCGCCATGTGATCCAGACAAACCCAACAGCGAAAACTGCCCGCCGTGCGACCCAGGCCATCCGCTTACGGTCGGCGTCTGCACCCAGTCGCAGGAACGTCCCGGCAAGGCCCAGGCCGAGACGTGGCGTGAGGAGCAGTTCGCAACGCTCGCTCGGGACCTCGAACTCGCACTCAGTCGCTGACAAGTACGACGAAGGCGCCGCCCGCGGTGCGGCGCCTTCGGGAGCCAGCGGTGTGTGTGGAGTTCCACCCATGACGCCACCAACAGCAATGGCTACGACTCCGGCTGACGCGTCGAGATGGATCTTTCGCGCGAACGCATCGTGGGAAGTTGTGCCGTACGATCGCTTGCGGCCCAACGATCAGGCATCGCTCGCCGCGTTCGCACGCGACCCGGAGTTCTTCGGTGTGCTCCGCCCGCGGCAGGTGGCCGACGGAACCATCAAGGCGATTTCGCGCAGTGTGGCGTTGCTCATCTACGCGCTTGAGACCCCAGGCATCATTCCGCGTGTCGCGGTGGCGTCAGGCGATGCGTCGATTCTCGATGCCGCATGGCGACTAACGCTCGACGGTGTGCTGGAAGTCGCTCGCGGCGACGAATTCGTCTCGGGCGCGCACGCGCTCACGACCAGTTCCACAGGAATTCCGGACGGCGTCATTGCGCGACTTTCGATGGACGCGCTCCAGTTCGTTGCGCGCATTGGCCAGGCAGACGCCGCCGCGATGTCCGAACGACTCTATCACTACAATCGTCGACCGTTCACGCCGCGGTGGGGCGCGCGCATTCGGAGCGCCAGCGATGTCCTTGCTTTTGCCAGCGCCGGGCCCGGCACACCCGCGTCGGCAGCGCTCGAACAACATTGGCGACACAAGACCATGGAACGTCGTGATCCATGGCTCAGTTGGTGGCCGCGGACTGCTGCTCGTCGCACGCGACGGGCCGGTCACGCCGACGTCACGTACAAATTGTACGTCAACCCACAAACCGAAGCGCTGCCCACGGCATTCCCAGCATTTGTAGATGTCCTCCGCGAGGCCGGTGCACCACCGTTCAAAATCGGCGCGTCGGCGTCAGGCATCCTTCGTCCTGACAAACTCGTGGTGTATTTCACTGAGCGGGATGCCGCAGAAGACGTTGGGGCCGCGCTGCTCGCGCGACTCGCCGGCATGGCCGTACAGGCGTTGCCCTTTACGCGCGAACTTGGCGGCGATGGACTCGTTTCGTTGGGCGTGGATCCCCCGTCGGGACGTGCGATGTTGATGCAAGTCGGTGTGAGTTGGCGTCAGTGGATTTGCCGCCGCCTGGCATCGTACGTCAGCGTGGGATTGCGCTCCGGGCGCGCCGATGCCGACCGATTTGCCATTGAGCGCGTCGCCCTCGACGGGATCGACCCGTCCACGTGGGAACCCTCCGTCGCGGCGCTTCGCGGCTTCGCGTCCGGTGCGAACGGATGACCGCGGAGCTCAACCGCGTATTCGTGTTGCCATCGGATGTCCTGCTGATTCCTGTTGGCGAACTGGGTCAGTCAACGCGCGACCGGCTCAACGGCGAAAGCGGCGACGTCGCCATTTCCCGACCGTTGTCGCGACGCCCATCGAGTATCGTCGATGCCAATGCCGCGGGGCTGCTAACACTGTTCCGCACGCCGTCGACCGTCGTGGACGCCATTCTGCAGTACAGTCGGGCCAACAGCCTTGATGCGCGTGTCGTGCTCCAAAGCGCATTTCCGCTCGTCGAACGGCTGGTGCGCGAGGGGGTGTTGCTCCCATCCGACGACGAACGAGCGAAGGCCATTGAGGAGTCGGTCATGCGCGGTGATACCATCGGCGACTTTACCGTCGTGGATCGCGTGCAAATGTTGGAAGACGTGGAAATTCACCGCGCCCGCGCCGTATCTGGTCAATTCGTGGCGCTCAAGATTGCCCGCGCGGCGTATGTGGACCGGCTGCGTCGCGCGCTCGGTCGCGAAGCGGCAATCCTGCAACGACTCAACGCCCGGGCCGCACCGCGGCTTGTTGCCGAAGACCTGGCGTCGGCGCGGCCATGGATAGCGCTGGAATGGTGCGCCGGAGTCTCTCCGACTCGTGTCGGTCACGAGATCCGAACGTCCGGTATCGACGTGCAAACCGAATTACTCGGGCTGTGCGGGCGGATTGCCCAGGCGTATGCCAATCTTCACGAAGCCGGCGTGCTGCACGGCGATGTGCACGACCGCAACGTGTTGGTGGACAAACACGGCCAGGTGACGTTGCTGGACTTTGGCATTTCGGTTGTTGTCGACGATGCCGCGCCTGCGTCAGCACCCCGCGGCGGTATTCCGGAATTTTACGACCCGCAGTTTGCCGAAGCACAGTGGGCGGGCACGCCTGCTCCGGTTCTGGACGCGGCGGCGGAACAGTACTCCGTCGCGGCCCTACTCTATCTCATCGTGGTCGGGCATTCCTATTGCACGCTTTCGATGCGGCGAGAAGAAGCGCTCCGTCAGATCGTCGAAATGGCCCCGCTGTCGTTCGCCGAGCAAGGCGCAGCCGAATGGCCCGCCTTGGAGCGAGTGATGCAGCGCGCCCTGTCCAAGGCACCTGCCGAACGCTATGGCTCCATGCGAGCGCTTGCTGACGCGATCGGCGCCGTGGCCGTACCCGTCAAGGAAACCGTAACGCTGTCGCGCCAGCACGATCGCCAGCGCTTCACCAGTGCATTGTGTGAGCGCCTCGAACCCGGGGGACCGCTCTTCTCACACGGACTTCCGGCGGTGCCGTTGTGTTCGGTCAACAACGGTGCCGCTGGCATTGCGTACGCGTTCTATCGGATGGCCGCTGCCCGAGGCGACGCACGGTTGTTGGCGTGTGCTGACGCGTGGACGGCTCGCGCTCGAGCGTGGATGTCCGAGCCGGAAGCGTGGTACACGCGAGATGGGCTCGTCACCAAACGGCAGGTGGGGCCGAACGCCCTGTATCATTCGGCGACGGGCCTCTACTGTGTTGAAGCGCTCATCGCGCTGGCGAGTGGCGACCATGTCCGCGCGGAAGGGTGCAGCAATGAGTTCGTGGTCGCGACGCGGGAGCGGACGCCGCATCTGGATATCACGCTGGGCAAGGCCGGACTCGTCGTGGGCACGCTGTTGATGCTCGAAGCCTCGCCCGACGCGTGGCCCACGCTGCGCAAGCGCGGGAAGGAACTGGTCGGCTTCCTTGAGCGTCGGCTCCGCAGCTGGGGACCCGTGTCTGATGAACGCGCGCTCCGCTACCTCGGC
>JANOPS010000477.1:0-15651 GCA_031421995.1 Gemmatimonadaceae bacterium | reverse complement strand
CAGCACCGGCTGCGTCGTGAAGGCCACCCCGCTGGTGGCCCCACTCGGTTGCGTGGTGATCGCCAGCTGCGTCGCCGCGCCGACTGTCCCCGTCGCGTTGAAACTCACCGGGCTCCCCGTGAGTCCCGCCACCGTCGCCGTCACAGCGTTCGCGCCGGCCGCAGTACCCAGCGTCCAACTCGTCAGCGTCGCAATACCTGCGGCGTTGGATACAACGCTCAAAGGCGCAACCGCGCCGCCGCCACCGGTGACGGCAAAGGTCACCGTCACTCCGGGAACAGCGTTGTTCGACGCGTCGGCGACGAAGACACTCGGAGGAGTGGCAACAGCATTCCCTACCGTCGCCGATTGCGTCACGACCGAGTTGGCACTCATCGTCGTGGCACCGCCGACGACGAACGGCGCCGACACCACACTCGACACACCCGCCGACGCAAATCGGAGTGTATGGCTCCCGCCGCCCGTGAGCACCAAATTCGTAAAAGTCGCCACACCGCCTACGGCATTGACGGTCGTAGTGCCACTCAACGCCCCGTTGCCCGACGCGACACTCGCCGTGACCGACGCCGTACTCGTCGTCAGGTTGTTGTTGGCATCACGAATCTCGATCACGGGCTGCGTCGCGAACGGGACGGTGGCGTTCACGCCGCCAGGCTGCGTCCTGACGAAAAGCTGTGTGGCGACACCAGGTGTACCCGTTGCCGTAAAGCTGACCGGGCTACCACTGAGGCCGGCCACCGTGGCCGTCACGGTATTCGTTCCCGACGCCGTGCCAAGCGTCCAACTCGTCAGCGTTGCGATACCGCTCGCGTTCGACGTAACAGTCGCCGGAACAATCGATCCACCGCCAGCAGTCACAGCAAACGTCACCAGCACGCCACTCACTGGCGCGTTGGCTGCATCCGATACGCGCACACTCGGCGGCGTAGCGACGGCCGTACCAACCGTCGCCGATTGCGTGACCACCGATGCTGCAGCCAACGTGGTCGCCGCGCTCACCACGAAGCTCGCTGAAGTGGCGCTGGTAAGCGCCGCCGACGCAAACGTGAGCGTGTGCGCACCACTTCCGGTAATCGCCAGCGTCGTGAACGTCGCAACACCATTGACCGCAGTCACCGTTGCCGTGCCGCCAATCGTTCCGGAGCCACTGGCGAGGATGGCAGTCACCGACGCAGCGCTTGTGGTCAGGTTGCCAGTGGCATCCCGAATTTCCACCACGGGTTGTGTGGTGAACGCCAGGCCGCTCGATGCGCCCGACGGCTGCGTGATGATGGCAACGAGTGCCGGTGGACCGGCAACGACGGCAAAGACGTTCGACGTAGCGGCGGGAAGCGCGCCAGACGTGAAGCGCAACGAATGGTTGCCGAGACCAGACACACTCAGATTCGTAAATGTCGCCACGCCATTCACCGCGTTCACCGTCACGGTGCCGCCGAGTGTTCCCGAGCCTGTGGCAATCATGGCTGTGACCGCGGCTGTGCTCGTGGTCAGGTTGCCGTTCGCATCACGCAGCATCACGACCGGCTGCGTAGTCAACGACACGCCAGACGCCGCGCCCGCCGGCTGCGTCGTCACGGCCATCTGCGTCGGCGCACCCGCAATAGCCTGCGCCGTGAAGGTAATGGGACTTCCAGCCAATCCGCTGACGGCCGCACGTACGGTGTTGGTGCCCAACGACGGACCAAGCGTCCAGCTCGCCAACGTGGCCACGCCACTCGCGTTGGTGGTGACGGTGGTTGAGGAAATCGCACCGCCTCCGCTCGTGACAGCGAACGTCACATCGACACCGATTGCGCCGACGTTCGCTGCGTCAGCGACACGCACACTCGGCGGCGCCGCAACCGCTGTGCCAGCAACGGCCGTCTGCGACACAACCGATGCTGCGGCCATCGCCGTCGGCTCACCGATGATCACCGCCGTCGACGTCACGCTGGACAGTCCGGTCGATGCGAAGCGCAGTGTATGACTGCCGGTGCCAGTGAGAGCAAGATTGGTGAATGTCGCGACACCATTCACGGCGTTCACGGTAGTCGTCCCGCTCAGCGTACCGCCGCCGCTGGCGATAGACGCCGTCACCGCCGCCGAGCTGTTGGTGAGATTTCCTCCGACGTCGCGCAGCGCGATCACCGGCTGCGTGATCAGCGCGAGCCCGCTCGATGATCCACTCGGCTGCGTGGTGATGGTCAGCTGGCTGGGAATGCCGGCGGTGACCAGCAGCGATGCTGACGTGACGCCAGTCAGCCCGGTCGACGTAAATCGTAGCGTGTACGTGCCGACGCCGGTCAGCTGCAGATTCGTGAATGTCGCGAGGCCACCCACCGCGTTCACGGTTGTAGTGCCACCAAGTACGCCGGTACCGGTTTGAATGGCAACCGTTACGGCTGCGGTGCTACTCACCAGATTGCCACTCGCATCCCGAATCGCCACGATCGGTTGTGTCGTGAATGCCTCACCGCTTATCGCACCGGCCGGTTGTCTCGTCAGAGCAAGCTGCGTCGCCGCACCGGCAAGACCTGTCGCGCTAAACGTGACGGGGCTCCCAGTCAATCCATTCACTACCGCGGTCACGGTGTTGGTTCCCGCTGTTGTTCCCAGCGTCCAACTGGTCAGGGTGGCAACGCCGGTCGCATTCGTCAGCACCGATGCCGGCGCAATCGTTCCCGCACCAGCCGTCACGGTGAACGACACGCTTACGCCTGCCACACCCGTGCCGGCCGCATCCGTCACGCGCACACTCGGCCGCACATTCACGGTGTCACCAGCTGGTGCCGATTGCGTCAGGATGGAATTGCCCACGATCGCGGAAGCCACACCCACCACGACCGATAGTGTCGATCCACCCGTCACGCCTTCGCTCGTGGCGCGAATGATCGCCGTGCCGAGCGCGATCGCCGTCACCAGCCCAGTTGCCGACACGGTGGCAACGGCGGGATTCGAACTCGACCACACGACCGCGCGCCCTGTCAACAGCGTCCCAATAGAGTCGCGACCGATGGCGCTGGCTTGTGTGGTCTGGCCAACGAGCAACGAGTTGAGCGCCAGGCTCACCGTCACCGAGGAAATCGGCACAGGCACGATCGTGATGGCGCTGGAGCCCGTGGTGCCATCGGTCACTGCGTCGATGCGCGCGGTGCCCGGTGCGACACCACGCACACGCCCCGTACTCGACACCACCGCCACGGCATTGTTGGACGACGTCCACTGCACGGCGCGTCCGGTGATCACGGCGCCTCCTCCATCGCGCAACGTCGCCGTCAAGTCTCGAGACTGCCCCGCGATGACAGTGGCGACGGCAGGATCAACCGTCATGGTCGAGGCCGACGGCACCGTCACCACCACGCTCGCTGACGCGACTCGCCCATCAGCCAAGGCAAACACCAGCGCACTGCCCGCACCAACCGCCGTCACCGTTCCAGTGCTCGACACAGACACCACGGTCGGCGAGCCACTCGTCCAACTGATGGGACGCTGCCCCAACACGTTTCCCGATGCGTCAAGCGCTTCTGCAGTCAGGCGCACCGATGCGCCAACAAGGAGCGACGCCGACGTCGGCGCAATGCGCAACGACGCGATGGGCGATGGCGAAACGGTGACGTTCGCCGTGCCGGTCTTCCCTTCACTGGTGATCGTAATGATCGCTGTGCCAGGCGCGATCGCCGAGATCGTACCGTCGGCTGCGACCTGCGCGATGTTGACATTGTTGCTGCGAAACTCGACTGGGCGGCCACTCAGAAGGTTGCCGCCGGCGTCGGTGATTTGCACGGTTAACCGCACGGTCTGACCCACCGAGAGCGCCGCTTGTGACGGCGATACGATCACGGCGCCAACGGGGCGCGGTTGCACCACGACCGTCGACGACCCTGAACGGCCGGCAGCGGTCGCGGTGATTGTGGTGGTGCCGGGGCTCACACCGAGCACCAATCCCGAGGACGACACCGTCGCCACGCCAACCACGCTTGAGGCATAAAGCACCGGATCATCGAGCGCGCCTCCGGCGGAATCCCGAACCGATGCGGTGAGCTGCGTGGACTGCCCCAGCACGACAGTGTCCCGCAGCGGCGAGAGTACGATGCTGGCGACGGGCACACGCACAACCGTCACACCAACCGCGGCGCTCCGCGATTCGCTGGTTGCCGTGACGGTCGCGACGCCAGCCGCTATGCCGGTTACCAGCCCCGTCACGTCGACCACCGCAATGCTGGCATCGCTTGATCCCCACGAGACCACACGATTGTTCAGCAGCCCGCCAGCGTCATCGAGCGTCCGCGCCGACAGCTGCAGCGCGCCGCCTTTCAGCAGCGACGGCAAAAGCGGCGTGATCTGCACACTCGACACGGCACGCGCACTCACCGTCAGCTGGGCGACCGCGCTGCGTCCGTCGATACTCACAGCGATTTGTGCCGACCCTGCGCGAATCGCACTGACCACGCCAGCCGCAGACACGCGCGCCACCGCCGTGTCGCTGCTTGACCAGAACGCCGATCGATCGGTCAGCGAACGATTGTCCTGATCGCGCGCCGTCGCCTGCAGCGCCACACTGGCGCCTTCGGCAAGGGTAACCTGCGTGCTGGAGAGCGCGACCGAGGTGACCGGGGTCTCGACGGGTTTCGGCGCCGTCATGTCGCCAATCCCCTTGCAGGCAGCACACAGCAGCGCCGCGCAAAGCGGGAGTACGTGTCGAACCGTCGTCGTGCGAAAAAGGCGCATGACTAGCGCGCGGTAAACGTGACTCGCGTGGGGCGCGCGTGATGCTCGCGGCTGCCATCGCCGAGCTGCCCCTCAATGTTGAACCCCCAACAACTCGTCTCACCGTCGCTCGTCGTCGCACAGGTGTGGGACCCCGTGGCGTTGATGGACTGGACGGCGCCGTTGGCTAGTGCCCGTACTGGGACCTCGCGAGTGAGCTTGGTGCCATCTCCCAACTGTCCGTAGGAATTCCGTCCCCAGCACCAAGCTTGACCGTTTCGTGTGCGTGCGCAGCTGTGCACAAATCCCACCGTGACGGAGGCAAAGCGTGTGGTGGTCTCGACGCGGGAGGGAATACTCTGATCGTTACTGTTGCCCGAGCCCAATTGCCCATAACTGTTGCCTCCCCAGCAATACGCGTCACCACTGTCCGTGACAGCACAACTATGCGCGCCGCCAGCCGAGATACTGGTATAGGACATCCCGCCGGCAACGGTCACTGGCGTTCGAGAATCCGTTCGCGTGCCGTTCCCCAACTGCCCGTTGCTGTTGTCGCCCCAGCACATCGCCACACCATCAGTCGCAATCGCACACGTGTGCGCGCCACCGCCGCTCAACGAGGCGAACCGACGAGGAGCCATCAAGCTGAGCGTGACCGGAGACGACCGCGTGGTCGCCGAGCCATCGCCCAGTTGGCCCTCGGCATTTGCGCCCCAACACAGCACCTCACCGGCCGTTGAGACGCCGCATGTGTGCGACTTGCCGGCGCGCACGATGCGGAACGTCGCGTTGCCAGCAACGCGCACCGGCGAATTGCGCGAGGTGGTCGTCGCATCACCCAGCTGACCGCTCGCGTTGGCTCCCCAGCAGTACACCTCGCCGCCGCGCGAAATACCGCAGGAGTGCGCCGAGCCGGTCGTGACCTGCGAAAATTCAATATCGCCGGCCACCGGCTCGGGAGCGTCACGTGACTCCACATCGCCATCGCCGAGCTGTCCGTTGTCATTCGCGCCCCAGCAATACACCTTGGCGCTCACCACGCTACAGCTGTGTCGACCACCGGCAGCGACTACGGCCACGTCGTCTGTCGCACGAATCGTGATTCCGACCGGACCCGTCGCGGCAGGCTTTGCGCCTCCCGCCGCTTTGGCGAGCGAAAGTGGTTCACTCGATGACGTGGCAGGGAGCGGCCCGGCAATGGTGCCGGCGGCGACACCGCGCTGCACGACGACCCGCTTCGACGAGTCGGCGCGTAGTGAGTCGATGGCGCGCTTCAACATCAGGACCGTGTCCTCACGAGCGGACGCTGCGGAGTCCAGACGTGCGGTGGTGTCGTTCGCGGGTCGTGGCGGAATAGCAGATTCGACCACTTTCAGCTGCTGTACGGTGCCGGCATCAGCGAGCACCGGCACCGAGGTAGCACTGTCCAGCGCGCCCGTCGTTCGCTTGGCCATCACGACCGATGCGCCGACACCAACGGTCACGGCGAGAAGGGCAGCCACACCCCACATCCAGCGTTTCGACGACGGTGCCGGAACAGACGCCCACGATGGCGCTTCATCGTCGGCGTCCTCGATTGCCTGCACCGCGGCTGTCGCTCCACTCAATCGCTCTCCGCTGTGTGACAGCGGGGCGGTTGGATGCACGCCGTCACTGGGTCGAGTAAATCGCACGGTCGCGTCGTCCGAAGCGTCCTTAGTCGCGGGCTTTGCCCGTGGCGCCGCGCGAGCGGCATCGCGCTGCGCCTCACGGAGTGCGTCACGACGGCGCTTGTGCGACTCCTCCCACTGACGCCAATCAGCAGGTGGCGTCCAATGATTGAGGGCCCCTAGCAGACCGTCGGCGCCGGCCCACCGCGCCGACGGTTTCTTTTGCAGCATGCGCTCCACGATGTACTGCAATCGTGGCGGAACGGCTCCTGGACGCAGCTCATCGATCGCGGGCAAGTCGACGGTCTTCTGTTTGAAGATGACGTTGTAGAGCGCCTCGCCTTCCCACGGTCGCTCGCCCGTCAACATCTCCCACGCCACAAGCCCCAAGCTATAGACATCGGATCGCGCGTTGGTCGCGGCGCCGTCAATCTGTTCGGGCGCCATGTACGCTGGTGTACCGATGGCGGCACCGGTCATCGTCAGGCGCGAATCGAACTCCGTGGAGTGCGCAATGCCGAAATCGGCAAGCAGGGCACGTCCGGTGCCCAATTCCAGAAAGATGTTCTCTGGTTTCACGTCGCGATGAACGACACCATGACGGTGCGCAAAGGCCAACGCCTCGGCGACGTCGCGGACAATGTGCTCGGCGCGCTCCGGTTCAAACGGTCCGTCGTCGTGAATAGCCTGCTTGAGCGTTTTCCCCGGCACAAGCTGCATCACCAGCGCCAAACCGCCGTCGCGCAGTCGCTTCACCGCATGCACCGTCACGATGTTCGGGTGCTGCAGCCGCGCGACAGTCTGCGCTTCGCGCGCCAAACGCGCGATCGAATCCTCGGCGGACGCGGCGTACTTGGGGCGCACCACCTTGATCGCGACATCGCGCAAGAGCACCCGGTCGCGTGCACGAAATACGATCGCGCTTCCTCCACGCCCGAGCTCACCAAGTATGGTGTACTCGTCTTCGAGGTCGCTGACCTCTTGTTCGTCCCACTCTTCGATCATGGCGCCCTAGCTTCCGCAGCCGACAGACGGCCGCGCATAGAATTCAGCGATCTCTGAAGGTGAAAAGTACCTCACCCATCTCGATTCGGTCACCGTCCTGCAGGAGTTGTTGTTCACCTGTTGCAAGTTCGCGTCCATTGTGCACCACAGCATTAGTCCGTGACAGATTCCGGAGTTCCCATTGCCCATCGACCAATTGCATACGTGCATGAGATCGGCTGACTGTCTGGTCACGAAGTTGGATATGGCGGTACATCGCGCCCTCGCTGCGTCCGAACGTAACGGTGGCGCCCTCCGGACCCGGCACGTTGACGAAGCGGATTTCGCGTCCACTGTCCAGCCCGGCTGCGATCTGCAATCGGCCCGGCAGGAACTGCAAGGTACCCTCCGCTGGCACGCTGAACCGCAACCGCTCTCCCTCAATCATCGTGCCAGGAACGCCATTCCCGATCACCGGCGCGTCCTTCGGCGCCTCTTTGGCCACGGGGCGCGCCGCAAAGGAGATATCGGGGTTCTGGCCGGCTCGTGCTTCCGCGGCCCCGGCGCTCCCAGTGGTGAAGGTTCTCACGGTTGGGTTCGCCTTCCCGATGTCCGGTTGCGCCGATGACCGCCGGACCGGCACCTCGGGAACAGCGCGAAGGACTTCCAACGGGGTCAGCCGACCGGCATGTGAAGCATTCTGCGACGCACTCTCCGAAGCACTCGGCGAAGCGATCTGCGAAGCAATCTGCGAAGCAATCTGCGGCCCGCCATGTGAGGCGGCTGGCCAAGTGCCCTCGCGATCTAATAGACTCGGCGAACCGCTTGGTGGGGTGCGCGGGATCGACGCTGAGGCGTAACTCGCCGCGCCCGCCCGTGCTGCGGCGGAGCCGGCACCGCCGGGAGGCTCGTCTACGGCCGCCACGGGGCGACGTGGCGTGGGCGACCGGGGAACGGGTTTCGCGCCAGTCGCGAGTCGCTCGCCAACCCACTGCTGTCCATCGGCATCGCGGTCGAGCCCGAAGAGCGGTAACATCTCATCGGCATCGCGACGCACGTTGGGAGTACGGTTCATCCACCAGTACATCCCGCCCGCGATTACGCAGAGGATGGAGACCACCGTAGCAACCAGCGAGAGGACTTCAGGGCTCATGACGCGAGGTCGAGTGTCGAAAAAGGAGCGGGCAGCCCGGATCGCCGCCTGCATCGGCGGAGATCGCGCGGCCAGCGCATCGCGCAGTATCACGCGCGATCCTGTATGAATACCACGAAGCCGACGTTTCGAGCCATGGCGGCGAAGATTTGGTGACCGAGCAAGTTTATCCTAAGCACGCTCCGGTCATCCTGACTGTGCTGTCGATCACATTCGCCCTCGCCACCGCGCTGGTCTCGACGTCCGCCTCGGCCCAGCCCCCGGCGACAAAGGCCCCCGTCCCTCCGCCGGAATTCAAGAACCTCCGCTTTGACGAACGGTGGACGCCAGCCATGCGCACCGGTCGTTGGGACACCGCGATCAAGGCTATCCCGAGTCACGGCGGTGGGTCCACGACGCTGTCCGTAGGGGGGCAAGCGCGCTGGCGCGACGAGTGGTTCCATGCCTTCAATTTCACGCCGCAGCACGATCTCCATGGGCAATCACGGCTGCTGCTGCACGCCGACCTCCACACGGGCAATCCGGCTCGCCTGCATGGGCGACTCTTCACCGAGCTTCGCGATGCGCAAAGCTACGGGCGCTCCCTTCCCGGAGGCGTCCGTCCAACAGATGCCGATCGCCACGACGTGCAGAACCTGTTTGTCGACGTCGCGTGGGGGGCGTCGTTTCTTCGCGTGGGGCGACAGGAAATTGCCATCAATCGAGAGCGCCTGTTTGGCGTGCCGGATTGGGCCAACACGCGTCGGGGTTCTCAGGGCACGCGCCTGCAGATCGCGCGCTATGGTCTGATGGTGGAGGCAATAGATGCACGGCCCCTGCTGGTCAAACACACCGAGGCAAATCTCGCCGACAGTGCGGCGCGTTTTCGGACGATCTCCCTTGGGAACGCCGCACCAGCGTCGGCACCAACCGCGGCGCGGCCCCGAATGGTACCAACGACGTGGCAAGGGTTTGTGTATGAACAGATCACGAGAACCAGCGCGGCTCGAACACATCGATTGACCACCGGCGGTCGCGCGCTCTGGCAATGGGGCAGTCAACCGAAGCGCAGACGGTACAGTGTCGATCTGGAGGGCGCACGCCAGTCTGGGAGCACGGGCACGAACGCTATCGACGCGTGGTTTCTGGTGGCGGAGTCGCAAGTTGTGGCCGCACAGCTGGTGGGCGCGCCCACACTCGCCCTCGGCATCGACCTCGCGAGCGGCGATCGTGCCGCAACGCCGACAACACGCGAAGGGTTTACCGTGCTCTATCCGGCCGCGCACGCCCACGGTGGGTATGCGGACGTCCTTGGTCGCACCAACCTGCGAGAGCTGCACGCCATCAGTACGTGGGATCCGCTTGCGCCACTGTCGCTCCGCGCCGCGTGGTACCGGTTCGACCGTCTGCGTCTCGATGACGGGGTCTACACCAAACAGACCGCACTCTTTCGTGCACCCAACGGTTCGACGGCTCGCCATGCGGCCGATGAACTGGACATTACGGGAACGTGGAAGTTGACGCGACATCTCCGTGTGATCGCCGGAGGCGCGCTGGTATTGCCTGGTGCCTTCCTGCGCGAAACACCCGGCGGCGCCCGTACTGAGCGTTGGGCTTTTACCGGGTCGTCGTACACGTTCTAGCGTTCTGAAGTGCTCGGCGTGTGTGCAGTGCGGCCTTTGCGCGTTGTGCTGATGTCCGAGGATCGGCCGCGCGCCTCCGTGGCCTCCGGGTCCTTTGTGGTTCAAGAACAAGAACTGCGATGTTTTGAATCACGGGGGACACGGAGGCCACGGAGGGCGCGCGCGACGGGCTACCGCGCGGTACGAAAGGGCGACAATTGAGACTTCTGTTCTCGAACATTCAACCATGCGCCTCCGTGTACTCCGTGTCCTTTGTGGTTCAAACACAAGAACTGCGATATTTTGAATCACGGGGGACACGGACAGCACGAAAGGCACGCGCATCGCGGCCGCATCGCGTCCTGAGGTCCAACACCGCAACGGCGTAACGCGAGACGCCGCTATCGACGAAGCCCCGTCCCATATGGCGCGATACCGGGCAGCGTAATCGGCAACTGCCCACTGATCGGCGTCTTACCCAACAACGCCCGCGCCGCAGCACGCTGAGACAGCGTCCACGGACTCCACGCGATCAGATGCGCGTCGGCGGGGGGGAGTCCTAACGCGAGATAGGGATTCAGGAACGAGACCAGCACAACCTTCGCGCCCGCGGCACGAAGTCCGGTCATCAGCTCCGGCAGACCGCGCGTCGCCGCCATCGATGCGGTGTTCGTGCTGGCGCCGATGTAACTGGACACGATCACCACACTCGCGCCGCGCGCGAGATTGATCGCGTTCTCTACCGCGGCAGGCAGCAGCGCCGGATCCGGATTCGCCTGATACGTGCCCGTCCCTCCAGCCGCCGCTCCCGCGGTGTTGTCGAACACCGTCTCAGGACTCAGCGTCAGCGAGAGCAGTGACGGAAAACGCGACTTGAGCTCTGCGTCAAACGGACGGCCCGCACTCAGATCCATGCGCGGCGCCACCGAGATACTCACCACCCGACTCGTCGGCGGAATCGAAAGTGGCACCAGCGCACCCGGATCGGTCACCAGCGTGATCGCCTTCTCGGCCGCGACCTGCGCAGATGCCGTATTCGCGCGTATTCCCACCACCTTTTGCACGTTGTCCAACGACACCATGCGTTGGCGATGCAAACCCAACTCGTGCTTGGCCATCAGCAGCTTGCGAACCGAGCTGTTGATGCGCTGCTCCGTGAAGCGACCGGTGGCGACGCCGTCCACCACTGCTTGAATCGCGACCTTCGCATCGGTCGGCATCAGCAACACATCGTTCCCCGCCACCACGGATCGCTGCGTGGCCTCGGCCATGGTCATGTTGCCGAGCACGCCGTTCATGTCCAACGCATCCGTGACAAGGATGCCCGCAAATCCCATCTCGCGGCGCAGCACGTCGGTCATCACTTTCGCACTCAGCGTGGCCGATGTCCGCGAACTGTCGAGCGCGGGCAGATCACCATGAAAGGTCATCATCCCGCGAACGCCCGCAGCGATCGCATCGCGAAAAGGGCGCAACTCCACGCTGTCCAGCCGCGCGCGCGTTCCAGTGACGCGCGACAACTCGAGGTGCGAATTCTGTTCGGTATCGCCGTGCCCCGGAAAGTGCTTGCCCGTCGCCAGCATGCCGTTCCACTGCAGGCCACGCACGAATGCTGCTCCCATCCGGCCGACGAGCGCGGGATCTTCACCGAACGATCGCGAGCTGATCACGGGATTCTTCGGATTGTTATTCACGTCGAGCACGGGCGCGAACGCCATGTGAATCCCCATGGCACGACCTTCGATGGCCGTCACGCGCCCCATCTCGAACGCCAATGTCGTGTCGCGCGTTGCGCCAATACCCATCTGGTAGGGGAATGACGTCGCGCCGCCAAGTTCTATCGCGTTCGGCAAGAACCATCCGCCGCGCGCACGAAACGCGGCCCCCGTTTCAAGATCCGCGCCCACCAGGAGCGGAATGGAAACCGCGCGCTGCAACGCATTCGTTTTTGCCGCGATATCGAGCGGGCCGCCTACCGAGACGATGATGCCGCCGAGTGCATTGTCGCGCACCAAGCGCTCGATGCTGGCGAACGAGGCAGCGTCGTTGGCCGTGTAGTCGCCAAGCGTCCAGACCCACACCATCTGGGCGGCTTTCTGTCGAAGGGACAACGTCGACAGCACCGAATCGGCCCACCGCGCGTCGGCCGCCGTGTCAGACGGCGACATGGCGCTCATTCCAGCGGACGAGACGCCCGCTGGCGAGATGCCCGCTGGCGCGGCGACCGATGTGCCCATGCGCGAGCATGCTCCCGCCACTACCAGCGAGAGCAATGAGGTGGACAGAACACAAGCAGCGGAGCGGGCGCGGGCGATGATCATGGGTGTCTTGAGTACGGCGGTAGCCAGCAGAACACTCCGCAAGCTAGCACCGTACTCGCCTCGACACGTGCGCGAGCCCCGCGCGTACCGCTCCCCGCGAATCTGTTACCGCTTTGCAGGGACCAAGACGGCCGGTTCATCGGGCGACACCCGCACCACCCGGAGCGTCTGCGACATCACCACACCGCCAGCGCTGATCGAGACGCGATAGTCACCCGTTTCGACAGGCAGTGGCCGGTTGGCGCCAAACCCGCCGAAGCCGCCAGCACCGCCACCACCGCCGCCTCGCCCGCCGGGACCTGCGTCTGAAGCCGCCGCAGCCGCCGCAGCCGCCGCAGCTGCCAACAATCGCGCCTGATTGGTCGGGCTCCCGCTCGTGTCTGCCGCAGCGCGCGACTCTGCCGGACGCGCATTAAAGCCCGCAGGAAAACCGGGGTCGTTCACAGGTCCCGTCGGTTGCCCGCCAAACCCGAATCCACCGCCTCCGCCCCGCCCGCCACCGCCGGCACCAGGAGGAATTGACTGACGCCCCGTCGCCAACAAGTTCCACGACAGCGTGTTCAACCCCGCGGTGTTGGTGCCAATCAACAGCGCCACCGTGTCTCCGGACGCGGTCGTGATCGCGACACGCGGCGCACCTGGCAGCGGTGCGGCCAGCCGATAGGTGATCACCGCCGCACTCGGTACGCGATCCCCGCGCCACATGCGCTGTGCGCGTGGTTCGGAGCCAACCGGTCGCTCACCGTACTGCAACGCCACGGCCGGTGCGAAGAGATGGGCGGGCTTGTTCAACACGTCCTGCGAGAATTGCTGCAGGGGCGCGACATCGAGAATCTGCACGCCGCGTCCGTGCGTGCCTGCAATGAGCTCGCGATCACGAGGATGCACCTGCAGATCATAGACAGGAACAGTGGGCAGGTTCGTGTCCAACATGAACCACGTCGTGCCCCTGTCCAGCGATGCATACACGCCCAGCTCTGTGCCCGCGTACAACAGCTTTGGATTGACCGGATCTTCGCGCACCGCATACACACTATTGGGCCGGCCGACCACCAACCCCTTGGCAATCGACGTGAACGTCTTTCCAAAGTCGGTCGACATGAAGAGGTACGGCGCGAAATCGTTGTCGCGATGATTGTCGAAGGCCACATACACGGTCGCCGAATCGCTGAAGCTCGCGTCGATCTTGCTGACGTGAGTGAATGGCGGAACGCCTGGGAACCGCGCACTGAGATCCTCCCACGCACCACCATCATTGCGGGTCAGCCAGACCTTCCCGTCGTTCGTACCCACGTACAACACTCCAGCGCGAATCGGCGACTCCGCGATGGTCACGATGGTGGCGTTCTCTTCCGCGCCTGTCGCGTCCCGGGTAATGCCACCGGTGGCATCGGCGGCCGTATTGCCATCCACATCGAAGCCGGTCGTGATCCGAATCCGCGATTCATCACGCGTGGAGAGGTCCGGCGAAATCGCGTAGGGTTCCTCGCCCCGCTTCACCGACTTGAACAGCTTCTCCGCGCCGCTATAGAACACGTTGGCGTTGTGGCGCGACAGCAAGAATGGTGTGTTCCAATTCCAGCGCGTCGCCACGTTTGGATCGGCAAGCTCGGACTTCATCTTCGCCCGGATGTCAGCGATCTGCTTCGTTTGGTCAGGCGTGAGCGGCGTGCGCCCGTCTCCCTTGATGCGCGCAATCTGCTGTCCGTACTGCGTACGCGTGACCGTGCGCGCGCGGATGTTCTGCGTCTCGCCGGTGGCCACGTCGCGACGCGAGATGTTCCCGCCCTGCGACTCGTAGTACACCAGATTCGGATGGAACGGATCCTGCGCCGTCTGCAACCCATCCGCCGCAAAGACCGCGAACCAATCGGTCATCTGCAGCGGCGCGTTGCCGCGACGACTCAGCCCACACGACGTGCCATTGTCCTGCAAGCCACCACACACGCGATACGGCACCTGAAAATCGTAACTGATGCCGTAGAACTGCCCCATCGCCATGTTGTTGACGGCGTCGTACGTCCCACCTTTGTCCCACGTTTGAAAAATGCCGGCGTCACCACCGACAATGAAATATTCAGGATCGTTTGGGTCGATCCACATCGCGTGATAGTCCTCGTGAATACCCAGCATCCCACCCTTCCACGAGTAGCCGCCGTCGTCGGAGAACGCGAAGTCGACCGCCATGCGATACACGCGGTCAGCGTTCTTTGGGTCCACGCGTACCTGCGAGAAGTAGAACGGACGATTGTTGACCGTGCTCATCCATGTCCAGGTCGCGCCAGCGTCCTTCGAGCGATACAAACCGCTCAGCAATCGCTGCGGCTTCTCACCGCGCACACTGTCCGCCTCAACCATCGCATACACCATATCGGGACTGCTTTGGGCAATCGCGAGGCTGATGCGTCCCTTCGTGGTTGCGGGAAACCCGCTGCCCTTGATTTCCTTCCACGTGGCGCCGCCGTCGGTCGTTTTCCAAAGCGCGGAACCGGGCCCGCCACTCTTCAGAAAATGCGCCTTGCGAACGCGCTCCCAGCTGGCGGCATACAACACATTCGGGTCGCGCGGATCGATCGCGATATCCACGAAGCCCGCACGATCGCTGATGAACTTCGACACCGTCCACGTCTTGCCGCCGTCAATCGTCTTGTACAACCCGCGCTCGGCGTTCGTGCCCCACAGCGCGCCGAGGGCGGCCACCCACACGATGTCGGGATTCGTTGGATGCACGATGATGCGGCCAATGTGTTGCGTCTTCTCCAGCCCCATCGCCTGCCACGTGACGCCCGCATCGACGGACTTGTAAATACCGTAGCCGGGCGCCACCGAATTACGCGAGTCTTCCTCGCCGGTGCCTGCCCAGATGATGTTCGGGTTGCTCGGCGCGATGGCGAGATCGCCCATCGAGGCAATGGGCGATTTTCCCCAGAGCGGGGCGAAGGTCGTGCCCGCGTTCACCGTCTTCCAGATACCACCCGTGGCGCCGGCGACGTAGAACGTCTTGGGTTGCGACGGATGCGCCTCGACGTCCGTGACGCGGCCGGCCATGTTGACCGGGCCGATCGACCGCCAGCGCAGTCCCTTGAGCGTGGTGCTGTCAGGCGTCTGGGCGTGGGCGACAGCGGCGAGCAGCGCGAGCGATGGGGCGAAGGCGAGGCGTGTGAACCGAATGGCGAGCACGACGAGTGGGTCGGAGAAAAGAAGGAGGTCGGCGATCGAACGTCGGGCCGGACGCGAGAACGCTCGGCATACGATGC
>JANOPS010000476.1:0-6002 GCA_031421995.1 Gemmatimonadaceae bacterium | reverse complement strand
GCGGCTTCCTGCGCCTCGCGGGACTCGGCACGGGCGCCCTCCTTGCGACCGGCTGCGCATCGGGCGGGACGTTCGCCGGTGCCGCGCCCGCCATCGGTCTTGAGCCCAAGGGGCCCCGCGATCGCGATGTTGGGCACGTCGTCGTGGTCGGCGCCGGCGCGTGGGGTGGCTGGACCGCCTACCATCTGCGGCAACGTGGCGCGCGCGTCACTCTCATTGATGCCTACGGCGCCGGCAACTCACGCTCCACCAGCGGCGACGAAACGCGCGGCATCCGCTCGTCATACGGCGACCGGGCGGTCGGTGAACTGTGGACCCCATGGGCACGCTCAGCCATCGAGCGCTGGAAGCTTTTCGAACAAGAGTGGGGACCGGTCTTCCGCACCAAGTTCTATCATCAAACTGGCGACGTCATCATGCGCGCCACGGAAGAGCCGTTCATCAAGAAGACGATCGAATTGTGGAAAGCCAATAGCGTGACACACGAGGTCATCACGGGAGACGAAGCGCGCAAGCGCTGGCCGGTGATCGATGCCCGCGATATCACGATTGCGATCACTGAACCTGACGCCGGTGTCGTGCGCGCGCGCGCCGCCACGCAAGCCGTCGCCGCGATCGGTCAGAAGATGGGCGTCAAACTCCTCATCGGACGCGCCACCCCCGGCGCGATACGCAACGGACAAATGGACGGCGTCACCATGGAAGACGGAACCGTGATCCGCGGCGATGCCTACGTCTTCGCCTGCGGTCCATGGTTGCGCAAACTCTTTCCGTACTTCGAAAATCGCATGCGCGTCCCACTCGGCTACGTCTGCTACTTCGGCGTGCCGGTCGCGGACTCGCGCTTCACGTTCCCGAATCTGCCGAGCTTCAATTTCCCGGGCGTGACGGGCTGGCCCATGCTCACGGTCGATAGCCGAGGCTTTCGCGTGCGAGGGGGGGTAGCTGCGGCAACGACGACCGCGGGAACTGCGACTGCGGGTGGGGCAACTGCCACTGCGGGTGGGGGTGGGACAGCGAACACTGCGGGTAGGGGTACTGCCACTGCGGGTGGGGACACTGCGGGCGGGGGAGCTGCGGGGGGCACACCCGCAGTAACCGCACCCCAGCCCGCCGTCGACCCACTGCAGACCGACCCCGACCGCAGTTCGCGTTGGATGTCGCAAGAGCGCATCGACGGATCACGTCGCTTCTTGCAGGCACGTTTTCCACTGCTCGCCAACGCGCCGCTGCTTGAGACGCGCGCCTGCCACTACGAGTCGAGCATCAACGCGAACTTCATCGTCGACAAACTTCCCGGCGTGACCAACGCGTGGGTGGCCGGCGTTGGCCAGTCCGAGGGATTCAAGTTTGGCCCGGTTGCTGGTGAGTATGTCGCGCAACGTGTGCTTGGCAACGTCGGCGATCCGAAACTCGTGAAGGCGTTCGCGCTGCCAACCACCGAATACGAAACGCCGCCGACGCCGCGCTAATCACGTTCTCGTACCTGCTCAGCGTCGTCGGCGGCATTCGTACGGCATCACGTTTATCGGCCACCGCGTTTTCCCCACACGGGCGGTACTGGCTCTTTGCTCATGCGATCACCCGGTTGGGCCTTGAGCATCTTCATCGCTTCGGCTACGGCGCGCTCCAACTGCGCGTCGCGTCCGGCTATGGCGTCTTTCGGCCAATTCTCCACATCGACGTCCGGGGCCACACCTTCGTTCTCCACTGCGAACTTGCCTTCGCGTGAGAAGAATCCGAAGCGCGGAGCGATCATCGAACCGCCGTCGACAAACGGCGGCGTGTCGGTGGTTGCCACCAACCCGCCCCAGGTGCGCGTGCCCACCAACGGGCCAAGCTTGCGACGTTTGAACATGAACGGCATCAGATCTCCACCGGAGCCGGCCATTTCGTTGATGATCATCACCTTGGGCCCCCAGATCCCGTTCGCGGGACTGGTGTACGGGTACCGATCCCCAACGGGATTGTTGAAATAGCCATCGTAGTCGCGACCCAGCAAATCGACGATGTAGTCGGCCGCCGAGCCGCCGCCATTGTAGCGTTCATCAACCACGACGCCTTTGCGATCCTGCTGCGCGAAATAGTAGCGATTGAAGCTGGTGTAGCCAGGCTGGCCCGTGTTCGGCAGGTAGACATACGCAATCGTCCCGCCCGAAATCGAGTCGACGATGCGCCGGTTGCGTTCCACCCAGGCGCGCGTTCTGAGGCCTTGCTCGTTGGCGATCGGCACCACGGTAATCTGTCGCGATCCCTGCACCTCGGGCCGCGAACCAACGGTCAAGACGACCTGCCGATTCGCCGTGCCATCGAGCAGACGGTACATGTTGTCCGGGGCGCGCAACTCCACGCCGTTGATCGACAAGACATAGTCACCGACGGCAACCGCCATGCCCGGCGTCGCCAGCGGCGCGCGCAGTTCGGGATTCCAGCTCTCCGCATCGTAGATCTTGGTGATGCGATAGCGCCCGTTCTCGACCGCGAAATCTGCCCCGAGCAATCCGCCTGTGCCGTTCGGCACCTCTGGGAGATCGCCACCACGCACGTACGAATGCCCGATGGCGATTTCCGCGCCCATGTTGTCCATCACGTAGTTCAGGTCTGCGCGGTGCATGACATGTGCCAACAACGGCTCATACATCTTTTTCATGGCGTTCCAATCGGTGCCATGCATGTTCTGCACGTAGAGATTGTTGCGCTGGTTCCGCCACCCTTCATTGAAGATCTGCTTGAACTCCTCGCGTGGATCGATGTAGGCACGCAGCGTCGCGTTCAATTTTCCCGTGCCCGCCGCAGGCACCGCGCGATCACTGTCCACGAGATACAGACCACCCTGTGCTCCGCCCGTGCGGTACAGCAGCTTCCGGCCGTCGCCGCTCACCACGTACTGCACCACGCCCTGAACAAATGGCACGGCACGACGCGCGCTCAGTTGGAACCGATGGAGCGTACCCACTCCACCACCAACACCCGTGCCGGTCGCCACCACCTGCTCGACAAAGAACACCGTCCCCGCCGGCCCAGCGCGCAGTTGTCCGTAATCGCGATCAGCAATGCCCGGCACTGCAAGAATGCGCTGCGCCATCCCGTCGAAGTCAATCGTCACCGCACGCACGGGCGCTGGAGCGGCGGCCGCCGTGGTTGATGCCGCCGCGGCGGGCTGCGCTCGCGCACCACTGTCTGGCATCGGCGCCGCACTATCGGACCGCGCGCGCTGGCTCTCCTCGTCGCTTTCCGGCAATAGCGGCGACGGATCGCGCTTGTTGAGAATGGCCACATACAACGAGCGCGTTTCCGGCCGATCATACTTCGACATGTCCAGCAGCGACGAGTTCAACGCAAAATTTGTCGACGCGAAAAACCACAGATGTTTGCCAGCGGCATCCCACGCTGGCGACGTGGCATCGGCCAAGCCGTCGGTCATTTGCGTCGTGACACCGGTCTCCACGTCGTACGCATAGATCGCGCGGAACAGCGACTTGAGACGCTTGGGATACGCCAACCATCGCGAGTCCGGGCTCCACACAGGCACAATGGATCGGTCGCCCATGAAGTACGGATCCGTGTCGGCGATTTTCGCCGCACCCGTGGCCACGTCCAGCACCCAAATGCGGAAGTGCGTGTCCTGGTACGCAATCTTCTTGCCGTTGGGCGACCAAGCCGGCGAATACGGTCGGCTGGGCTCTGGCAGCGCAATATCGCGCGGCGCCAACACGCCCTCTTGGCGGACAATGGTCAGCCGATATTCGCCGCTCTTGTCGCTGAAGTACGCAACCGAGAGACCGTCGGGCGACCACAACGGCGCGATCTCCGCCGACCCACTCGAGTTGGTGAGGTTCCGTACATCCCCCTTCTCGGCGGGGATCGTGAAGATCTCGCCGCGCGCCTCGACCGCGGCGCGCTTGCCGGTCGACGACAGCGCCAGACTGGTAATGCGCGCCGACACATCCTTCCAGCTGGCCATCATCCACGGAAAATCACCGACCGCGGTGATCGCCAGCTGCTTCGCGCGCCCCGAGGTTGGATCGTACTCGTGGATGTATCCCGCTTGCTCAAACACGACCACGCCAGCACCGGCATCGAGCGATTTCACGTCGAAGTCCGTGAACTTCGTCACCTGCGAGAGCTTTCGCGATTTGGTGTCAAACGCCCAAATGTTCGACACCCCATCGCGATCGGACAGGAAGTACACGGCGTCGCCCACCCACGCCGGATCCATTTCCTTTGTCCCGGCAAACGGTGTGGTATCGACGGCGAACGTCTTCAAGTCCATGATCCAAATCGGGCGATTCTGTCCACCGCGATAGTTGCGTCGTTCCTCGTCCCACGACGATGGCATGCGATACGCCACGCGATGTCCGTCAGGAGAGAGCTTCCCTTGATTGGCCCGCGGCATGGGAAGCGCCGTCTCTACACCACCGGTCACCGGCACTATCCAAAAGCGCGGTTGACCGTTGGCTGCCCACGTAGCGCGCGCCGACGCGAACATGACATTGCGGCCGTCGGGCGACCAGCCTTGCACCACATCCGCACCGGGGTGCCACGTGAGACGGGTCGGTTGTCCACCCTCGACCGGCACGAGGTACACGTCGTTGTTGCCCGCGTACTCGGCGGTAAATGCGATCAGCTTGCCATCGGGCGAGAGCTTGGGGTTCTGGGTCTGGCCCTGAAAACTCGTCAGCCGACGCGCCGATCCGCCGCTGCGGTCGGCAACCCAGATGTTGTTCGCGTAGGCGAACGCTACATGTTGCGCGCTCACCGACGGCGTACGCAACAAGCGCGTCGGTGGCGTTTGGGAAGTCGCCGGTCGCGCGGTGAGCACGGTGCTGCAGACGCAAAGCGAAAGCAGCGTCCATGAAGAAAAGCGCGACCGCGCGGGGTGCGGTGAATGCATGGAGAGGATCCGGAAGTCGAGAGGCGATCGTGAAGCGGCGATCGTGAGGGGGCCGACGACTGGATCCTACGTCATGCTGCTCAGTATGGCCAGAGTTGGCCGAATGCGTTGGTGGTCAGCGTCAGTGTCGCGATCTCCCGGCTGTTCACTTCCGTCAGCCCACGGCGCATGGACATGCGGTCAAGGACGATCCGGAACTCGTATTGGGTATCGGCGGCGAGCGCCGAGGTCAGCGATTCCCCCAGCGCCAACACATAGCGCTGTCGATCGGCCGACGCCATCCATCCTGGACCAGCACCCACCGATTCACCCGTTGTGCTCACGCGCAGCAGTGGTAAGTAGCTCGTGGCGATCAGCGCGGACTCCTTGGAGGCTGAACGCACGCGGCGAATCTCCACCAGAAACGCGTCATTGGGGCTAATCGTTTGCACAGCTTTGGTCGTCAACCACACTTCAAGCGCCGGTCGACTACCGAAAAGCGGAGCGGGCGCGATCGTTTGCGATGGACCGTCGCGGAGGTCAACCGGCGTTCGATGTCCGAACGCGCTGCGCGCATCACTGTCAATGGTCCACAGGCTGGTCAGCCGCGCACCAGAACCCTTGAGCTTCACGGGACCGAGGTCGTCGAAGCCGCCCAGCTGCTGACGCACGAATGGGGTTGCGTCATCGTGCGTGTCGACAAACGTCGTCATGAGCACACCCAACGCGTTGGTTGCGCTGAGTGCGCCGTGGGTCCCGCCAAGCGGCCGCATGCGGTTGGCCATCGCCACCATCCCAAGGCCTACTTGAAACCCATCGGCAACCGAGACAAGAATGGGAGCAGGATTCAAGGTGATCTTCGTGTGCCCGCGGGCGATCCGGAGTACCGCCGCTGGGTACTTCGCCGCGGCTGTATAGCGCACCCAGGCACCGGCCGAAGCAAAGCCGTCTGAATCGAGAGCACCGTCGGCCTTCAGCCGTGTAAGGGCGGCGGCATACTCCAGCGGATCGCCGTCAATCGGCACGTAGCGGTAGCGCTCCGGCGAACGCGCGTTCGCTGCGCTGCCACGGCGCTCTATGCGTGCGCGTTGCGTACCCGCTTGCACGGCAAAGGTACTGTCATCAAGGC
>JANOPS010000475.1:0-3460 GCA_031421995.1 Gemmatimonadaceae bacterium | reverse complement strand
ATCCGCTCCGATGCCCCCTGTTGCGTGAGCAGTTCGCCGAGCAGGCGCGTCATCTCCATATGGCGGAAGTCTTCGATCATGCCGCGCCGCAGCAAGCGCTGGAGATGCGCAGACTGCAGCGCCAGGATTTGCGCGGCCTTGTTCGACTGTGCCATCACGGCCGCGTGCTCGGTTGCATCCAGATACGGCAGTAGCGCCGCACCGACGTCACGCTGCTGCTCATCGATCTGAAACCAGCGACTCCTGAACTCCGCGTTGTGTGGCAGATGAATCGCTTCCCACGCGCGCGATTCACGCAATGCGTATCGCAGCGCCGTGAGCCATGCGAAATGGCGGTGGAAGAGCGCTCGGCGTGCCGCATCGACCTCGCCTGGTGTCGTACCGGCGGCCACGACACGATCGGTGACGTAGTCGCGCGCCATCAACCCCCACGTGCGGCTGGCGTTGACGATGGCGCCCCAGATTCGTCGCGCCTCCCACAGTCGATCGTACGACGCGTTGTTCTTGAACCCGGTGAGGAACGCGACCGCGGTGCCGATCAATGCCACCGGAAGCCAGGGAATCGCCAGCCAGTGCCAGCCGAGCACTTCGTACGCCACGGTGATGGTCGTCGCGACGGCGAGATGCTGGAGAATGTCGCGACGAGTCCACGACAGGACCTGCAACGCGGGGTAGTGGTGGCTGGTCTGCATGGCTCAGCGCATCCGCTGCATGTAGTCGTCGAACAGGTCGAGCGTTTCGCCGGTCTCGCGGTCGCGCACGTGGACGTGTCGCGGTTCAGCGAACGAACCGACGTCGTGGTCTCCGTTGATCAGGATCGCTCCGACAAGAAACACATAGCGGCATTTGTACGTCGTTGCCTCCACGAGGGTATTGATGCGCTCATGCATGGCCTCGTAGATCACCTCGGTGGCTTCGCGAAGCTGGTCCGGTGCCGTGAGCACGCGTGCCTGCTGCGCAAGCAGCACCTGCTCAATGATATTGATCTGATGATCGAGTTCGGTGACATGCCCAGGTATGATCTGACCGGCAACGAGCTTGACCAGCGCCGCCTTGGCAGCGCCGCAGCATCCGGTTGGACGGGATTGCCCGATGCGCATCAACTCGCCGACTACCCCCGCCTTGGAGATGCCGATGTGCGGCGCATAGAACACGAACACCGCGCCGTCGTCGGGGACGTGCCCGGCGAACGCGGCCATCCCGGTCAGGCCGGTGAAGGGAAACCCATCCAGCCCTCCCATCTTGAACGGGCCGAGCATCTCGTACGCGCGCGCCGGATACTCGATGGTGTTGACGTCGTCACTGCAGACGCTGTCGGCGAGCATGATCTGGTGCGGCTCGAGATCGAAGCGTGTCTCCAAGAGGTCGAAGAGCGCTTCGACGCTATCGCTGGTCGTGACAGCCTTCGGGTAGAACTGGCGTATCAGTGCCAGCCGGTCACGCTTCTTCATGGACCATCCGCCGTGAGTTGGGAGTGAGTCAGGAGTGAGTCAGGAGTGCGTCAGAAAAGCAGGATCAGGGGGGCCGCCTGACATGAGAGAGTTCAAGTGCGACCGGAACATACTGCCGAGATTCTGACCTTGGCAGCGCCGCGGCGCACCCGGCGAGTCATCGACGGGTTGATGCAGTTCGTCGACCTGGCACCGCGCGACGTTCGCACGTCACCGAACCCTGCGGTATCTCCAGCCGAACTCCTCACGCGGCTGGCGTCGCGTCGATCTCGTGCCACGGCACGATCTGCGTTCGGCCTCGCGTCTGCCTTGTGGACCCACCGTAGACCACGTGGGTCGTGATCGCCATGTCGGTGTCGCGCGTAAGTAATCCGTCGGCCAGTCGCTCGACCGCGTGCGTGAAGTCACTGGCCACGGTCGCACCGGATTTCACCTCGGTCAGCAGCACCTCGCGACCGGACACGGATACGAGGTCCACTTCAAGCCCGTTCGTATCGCGATAGTGAAAGAGGTCCCGACGCAGCCCGCCGTGCGCAGCCTGTTTCACGAGCTCGGACGCGACCCAGCTTTCAAACAGCGCGCCGCGCAGTGGGTGCGTTCGCAGTTGATCCGGCTCGCGAATGCCCAGCAGATAGGAGGCCACTCCGGTGTCCACGAAATGCAGTTTGGCGGATTTCACGACGCGCTTGCGAAGGTTCGAATGCCAAGCGGGGACGCGAAAGATCAGATAGCTGGCTTCGAGAACGGACAGCCACGCCTTGGCGGTGTTGTGCGAAAGACCCGCGTCGGCCCCGAGCCGCGACAGATGCTGCTCATTCGCCGTACTCCCTGCGCAAAGCTGCAGGAAGTTTGTGAACGCGCGCAAATCGCCGACGTTGAGCAACTGGCGAACATCCCGTTGCACGTACGTGGCCACGTAGTCGGCCAACCATTGATGCGGCGGGATGTGGCGATCGAAGATGCGCGGGTACGCACCCGTCCAGAGTACCTCGAACAGATCGGTGGGCGCCGACGGGAATCGTTTGAGCTCCGCCCAACTTGGCGGGAAAAGCTCCAACAAGCCGGTGCGACCGGCGAGCGATTGCGTAATCGACGACAAGAGCGCGAACTGTTGCGACCCGGTCAGGATGTAGCGGCCGGGTTCGGGACGATCATCCACTTCGGCCTGCAGATAGCTGAAGAGATCCGGCGCGCGCTGTACCTCATCGAAGATGGCTCCGTTCGGATAGGCTGCCAGAAATCCCCGCGGATCGCTGATCGCAAATTCGCGAACATCCAGCGGCTCGAGACTGACATAGGGAAGGGTCGGAAAGACCGCTCGGCAGAGGGTGGTCTTGCCAGACTGGCGCGGGCCGGTCACGCTCACGACGGGATAGAAGCGCGCGAGGTCAGCCAGCCGCGATGCTGCATCACGAGGGATCATTCTGCACGATACGACCGGTGATGCATTTTGGCAATCCTATTGCCATTTTTACTGGAGACTCCTTAAGTCCTATTACAACATGTGGTTACGGATCTGGCCCCGACGTTGGCGCCTTCTTCGTCGCAGGCGTAGAAGCTCTGCGGCTGTTTGCGCGCAGGGACGGTCCCGGCGCTTGCCGAGGCGGGGGCCACGCCGCAGACTCTGACGCACTATCACGCCCCGCACGAGGGACACTGATGGCCTTCCCGAAGCTGGAGCCTCCATGTCGCGATTCATCGATTGCCGTCGCCGGTATCGTACGCCAGTCGTAGTCCTTGCCGTCCTGCTGACCGGCGCGCTGAACGGCGCGCACATATCCGCGCAACAGCCGGGCGCACGCCCCGCCGCGCGCGCGCCGGAACGCCCGCTTCCGCTCGACGCCGCGCGGTCTTTTTCGCTCGACACGCGCTCGGGAACGTGGCTGTCCCTCGACGTCAGCCCGGACGGAAACACGATCGTGTTCGACATGCTGGGCGATCTGTACACGATGCCGTTTGCCGGTGGTGATGCGACGCGGCTCACGAGTGGTATGGCCTACGACGCGCAA
>JANOPS010000474.1:0-3407 GCA_031421995.1 Gemmatimonadaceae bacterium | reverse complement strand
GAAGGATGCGATCGACGAAAGCACGGACACCTTCGACACCATCGACTGGCTCCTCAAGAACGTCGCGCGCAACAACGGGCGCGTTGGCATGCTCGGGGTATCGTATGACGGATGGACTGCCGCCATGGCCATGCTGGATCCTCATCCGGCGCTCAAGGCGGTGAGCCCACAAGCGTCGCCCGCCGACATGTTCATTGGCGACGACTTCCATCACAATGGCGCGTTTCGTCTGAGCTACGGCTTCGAGTACGCCTTTCTTACCGAGGCCAGCAAAGAAAACGGCAATTTCACCTTCGACAAATACGACACGTACGATTGGTATCTGGCGCTCGGGCCGCTGTCGAATGTGCAGTCGCGCTATCTGAAGGACAAAGTCTTGCCCACATGGCGCGATTTCACCGAGCATCCCAACTATGATGGGTTCTGGCAGCGGCAGGCGATGAAGCCGTATCTCAAACGCGTCACGATGCCCACGCTGAACGTGGGCGGCTGGTGGGATCAAGAGGATTTCTACGGGCCCATCACGATCTACCGCGCGCTGGAGGCGCATGACAACGGCAACCAGAATGCGTTGGTGGTTGGTCCGTGGTGGCATGGCGGCTGGAGCACTGGGACGGGACAGAAGATCGGCCCCATCGATTTTGGCTCGGCCACCGGCGAGTACTATCGCACCAAGCTGCAGGCACCGTTCTTTGCCAAACATCTGAAGGATCGTGGCGACTTTGTCGCTGCCGAAGCGACCGTGTTTGAATCGGGCAGCAACACGTGGCGGACGTTTTCGGCATGGCCACCGCGTGAAGCGACTACGAGATCGTTGTACTTCCGGAATGATGGCGTGTTGTCATTTACGGCACCGGTATTGGCCGACAGCAACGGGGTGGATCGGTATGTCAGCGACCCTGCCAAACCCGTGCCCTATCGCAAACGGCCGATCGAGCCAACGTATTATCCCAAGGGCTCTGGGTGGCGTACCTGGCTGGTCGAAGATCAGCGCTTCGTGGATAATCGCCCTGATGTGCTGAGTTGGAGCACGCCGGTGCTGACGGAGGATGTTGTGGTGGCTGGTGAAATCACCGCGAAGCTGTTCGCCAGCACGACTGGACGCGACGCTGACTGGGTGGTCAAGCTGATCGACGTGTATCCGGAGGACGCCACGCCGGACCACACGCTCAGCGGCTATCAGCTTATGGTGGCCAACGACGTGTTCCGTGGTCGGTTTCGTGAGTCGTTCGAAACGCCGTCGCCGCTGGTCCCCAATCGGGTGACGCCGTTCACGGTCGACCTACACACACAGAGTTATCGATTCAAACGGGGCCATCGCATCATGGTGCAGGTGCAAAGCACGTGGTTTCCGCTGATCGATCGGAATCCACAGACGTGGGTGCCGAATATTTTTACGGCCAAGGCCGGCGACTACAAGGCGCAAACGCACAGCGTCTGGCGGACGCCGCGCTCTCCCTCACGGGTCGATATACAGACGGTGACGCCGTAGCTGGCTGAGGCGTCTTCGGGGGAGTCGGGCGCGGACTCCTTCGTGCCACGCGGAACCCATGCCCGTGTTTGAGGTACCACCGCAATATGCTGTCACGTCGTGCGTTCTTGTCCGGCTCGGCCGCGATGGTTGCCGGAGCCGTTGGTGTGGTGGGGTACACGCGATACTACGAGCCCACGTGGCTTGAAATCACGACGCGCGCGATGCCGATTGCGGGGCTCCCCAAGGCGCTCGTCGGCAAGCGATTGGTGCAACTCTCGGACGTGCATGTCGGCCCGGACGTTGATGATGCGTACTTGCTGGATACCTTCAACCGCGTGCGCGCGCTGGATCCGGACATCGTGGTGTACACCGGCGACCTCACGTCGCTGCACGATGGCCTCTATGAGCACGCGGCATTGGTGTACAGCCAGATGGTGCGCGGGTCGCTCGGCACCTTCGTATCATTGGGAAACCACGACTACGGTCGCAACTGGGCGCACAAAGAAGACGCGGCGCGTATTGCCGATGTGCTGCGTGCGCAGGGCGCGACGGTGTTGGTGAACGAGACGGCCGACGTGGACGGTTTGTCGATCGTGGGACTCGGCGACCTCTGGGGCGATGACTTCGCGCCGAATCGCGCCTTTGCCAATCTGACGCCGGGCAGGCCAGCCATTGCTCTCAGCCATAACCCTGATACGGTTGACCTGAACGGGTGGGAGCGGTTCAGCGGGTGGGTGCTGGCTGGCCATACCCACGGAGGACAGTGCAAGCCGCCGTTCCTGCCGCCGCCTTTGTTGCCGGTGCAGAACAAACGATACACCTGCGGCGCGTTTGCACTGTCGGCGAATCGACAGCTCTACATCAGCCGCGGTGTGGGCACGGTACTTCCGGTCCGCTTTAATGTGCGACCGGAAGTCACGGTGTTTCAGCTCACGGCGGCGTAGCCTCGGCGTAGTGCGCGCCCGGTACCATGCCTGTGCTACGCCCGTGCTATGAAGTGCGCGGTGCGCTCCGCAAGACGTCGCCAATCTTCCCGCTCCCGGCGAGCTCCTTGATGCGCGCCTCGACCTTGGGGAACACGGTCGCGGCTTCTCCCTTGAAGCGTTCAAAAAGCGCTTTCATGTCCGACGTCGAGAGTGTGCGTCCCTGCGCGTAGTACTGCTCGGCGGCGTGTCCCATCGCGTAGGTCGTGGTGAACGTCACCGCCGCGCCGGCCGCGAATCCGGTAGCACCGCCAGCGAGTCCGCCGAGCATGCCTCCCAACATGCCGCCGCCAATGCGACCGACGACACCGCCCAACATGCCGCGCACGACCTTCTCCATGATTTGCGCGGCCGCACCGATGCCAAAGACGGCGGCGAGATCTTTGACTTGGCTGGCGTCCATCTGCTGTCCATGACGTTCGCCTATTTGTTTCGCCATACGTAACTGCAACGGCAAGATCCCGAGGTTGGCCAAGCGATCGGGCAGCAGTTCGAGCGCCGCAGACAGCATGGCCTGGTCGAGAATGAAGTTGTCGATGTCGCCGGAGGGAGTTGTGGCGGCACCCGATGCGGCCTGTTCGGACGTCGGCGTCGCCACTGGAGGCAGTGTTGCAGGCGCGGCGTTTGCCATGCCCATCGCAGCGGCCGCTGACGCGGCAAGTGCAGTGGCTGCTGGTGCAGACGCTGCAGCCACGGATCCAGGGGCAAATGGCGAGGTACCCGTGAGAGGTGCTTGCTGCACTTCCGTGTGCACAGCGGCGGCCTGCTGATTGATCCTGTCGGCGTCGATCTTGAGTGCCGCAGCCAATGTGCGCAGAAACTGCGCTTCGCTGGGATTCACCCACCCGTCGGCGTAACACACCGACACCGCGGTGTCGTATGCGGCGCGGCGCGCGGCGTCGCCCGACAAGTGCTCGGTGAGCCGCGCGAGCGATGCCGGAACGCCAACC
>JANOPS010000473.1:0-5864 GCA_031421995.1 Gemmatimonadaceae bacterium | reverse complement strand
GCCGTTCGTGATTGATCTGCCACAGTTTATTCTCGCGGCGTTCTCCTGATCCGGCGGACCGGGAACGGCAGACCGGGAACGGCAGACCGGGAACGGCGGCGTGGTCGGGCGTCCCGTCGGTCAGTGATCCAACAGCCCCGTGTCGGTTATGGCTTGGCCGACACCTTGGCCTTGAGCACGCTGAACCAGCGCAGCACAATTTGCTCGCGCGCCTGCACCGCACCGGCCGCCGTGACCATGCGATTGGGGATCGCTAGTACGAAGCGACGACCATCGGGATGCAGATCCCAGTTCTCGACGCCCGATGCGTCGATGGTCGCCATCACCTGTGGCGGCGACACGCTTGGCGAAGGGCCCGCGGTCACGGCTACACGCAGCAACGTATCGATCGGTGTCGCGCGCACCCAGTACCACGCGCTCTTTCCATCCGCCGACCAACGCGGCACGTCGCCGGAACGTGGGCTCACGAGCCATTTTCCAGTCGGCCGCGGGAATTCGCGCATCCACACCCGCCGCGCCGCCGATTCGTCTGTGCTGAAGAGCGCGAGTGCTCCATCGGGGGAGACCGCGAGGTCGAGCTCATCGAGTGGTGAGGCGACATACGCCGTAGCGGTTGCACCAGCCTCGGCCTTCATGCGCAGGAGATCGCGACCACCCGTGCTATCGCGCTGCGTGAACAGGAGCTGATTATCACCGGTCCATGCCGTTAACGTCATCGTCGACGTAGCCCGTCGCACTACCGTTTCGTTTCCGGCGTTGTTGGCGGCACGCACACGCAGCTCGCTTGTCCCGGCACTGTCACTCGCATATGCCAGTCGCGTGCCATCGGGCGACCACACGGGAGACGTCGCCGTGCCCGAAAAGGTGAGCGCCGCGTCGGTGCGGCTCGCCAGATCGTAGACATGGAGGGTGGAGGACATCGCTTGCTGCTCCACGAATGCCAACCGGCCGCCGTCTGGTGAGAACCGAGGCGCTCGACGTGTGCTCTTTGGCAGCGATAACGTATCGATTCGACCGTCCGTACCCATGATGACCAACAGGGTGTTTGCCGCGAACATCCCGCTCGGCTCTCCAACGCGCTGGACCAGTGTCCCGTTCGAGGAGACGGAGAATCCTCGGTCGGCCTGCGAGAACGCCACCTTCGCGGCGACCTGCACGGGCGGTCCCGTGACCGCGTGTGTGGGCAGATCGAACGGGAGGGCGTTGAGCACGCCATCCGGTGTGACATACAACACATGCCCCGAAGAGACATACACCGGATGCAGCCCGCTGGCGATCAGCACGGTCACGGTTTGCGATGTCAAATCGAGCAGCGTGATATTCCCTTCTTTACTACCGAGCACGCCGCTCCGATCAGGAAGGAGAAACGCGTCGCGGTCGGTAAAGCTCGGCAGTTCCACCGTCGTGTTTGTGCTGAGCGTGGTGAGAAAAGTTTTGGTCTGCGTGGCATGGACCACTTGATCAGCCGTTCCCCAATGGAAAAACTCGCTGACCACGCCCTCGAACGGTTTCGACAGCGTACCATCGGCGATCGAGACCACGCCCAATGCTCCGTCGCGCTCGCGGGCGATGACGGACCGGCTGTCGGGGGAGAACCCGTACACGGTAGATTTGTTCTGGCCCGCAAGCAACTCAAAGCCCTTCTCGCCCTCGAGTCGACGCACGTACGCTTGGGTCAAGGAGCCATCTCTCGAGAAGTTCGCGGCGAGATAGCGTCCATCGGGCGAGATCATGAGATCACTCACCAACACCAGGCTGTCGGGGAGCGCCAGATCGGTATACACCGGAAACGACTCGGATGGTGGACGTTGCCAGAGCCAACCGGCCACCCCAGTGGCGGCAACAACCAGCACCGTCAACGCGCCGATGATCCAGCGAGCCGTCGCCGACGAACGCGCGACCGCACTGCCGCCGTGCACGTGCGCCACCGCGTCAGCCCCGGATAGGCGCGGCGCCTGTCGCTCGTCGAGCAGCTCACCGAAGGCTTTCGCCGTCGCCGGCCGATCGGGCGGGCGCTTCGCCAACCCCAGCAGCACCGCCGCCTCAACATGCGCGGGCACCGTATCACGCAACGCACTCGGCGCCACCGGCTTTTCGGTGAGCACACGCGCGACAATCGACTGCACGGTCGTGCCGCTGAATGGCGGATCACCGGTCAGCATTTCGTACGTCACGGCAGCAAGCGCGTACACATCGCTGCGCGCATCGATCTGCTTCTCGCCCATCGCCTGTTCCGGACTCATGTAGTGCGGTGTGCCAAGCGACAGGCCCGTCTGCGTCATGCGCGCACCGCCGGCGTGCTGCACGGCGAGGGCGATCCCGAAATCGGCGACGATGGCCGCGCCGTCTTGCAGCAGGATGTTCTCCGGCTTGATATCGCGATGAATCACCCCCTCGCGATGCGCATAGTCGAGCGCACTGGCGATCTCACGGGCCAAGCGTACCGCGTCGGCAATGGGCAGCAGCTGTTCACGGTCCAGCCGCGCCCGCAGCGTTTCACCGCGCACATACGGCATGACGTAATACAACAACCCATCGGCCGCACCAGAATCGAGCAGCGGCAGGATATGCGGATGTTGCAGCTTGGCGGTGGTCTTGATTTCGCTCAAGAACCGGTCTGCCCCGAGCGCTGCGCCAAGGTCGGGGTGCAACACCTTGATGGCGACATCGCGATCGTGCTTGAGATCGCGCGCGAGGTACACGGTAGCCATGCCGCCGGCGCCGAGTTCGCGCTCGACGCGGTAGCGGTCCGTCAGGGCGTCGGCCAGTCGCGCGATGGTGTCGGTCAAGCGCGGCGCTTTCCCGACGTAGGGGCACTGTCGTCGCACGTGGCTTTCATGGAAACAAGCTAACGAGCGCGCTGGTTCGGTCGCCACGTATGCCGCTCGAGGCGTCGAAAGCCGTCCGAGCGACGAGACCCATGTGATGCCTCGATGATTCGGTAGATAGTATGCTTGTTCGCCGAGGCAAGCGGACTCATGCGAGACGCGCTCAGATTGGCGCCCGTTCATGGCGCTCTCGTCTCGGTGGGTGCATGTTGCGCTTCTACCCCGTTGCAACCGTTCCACTCACCATGCGGCCCACGTCGGCCGCAGTAGCGAGGGTTCTATGCGCAAGTTCTTCTTTCTCGCCGCAGCACTGGTTGCGTGTTCCAAAGCCGAAACGCCGGCAACCGACACCACCGCGATGGCACCGGCGCCTGCGATGGCGCCCGCCCCACTCACGGCTGCTCAAGTCGCCGGCAAATGGACCGGCATGACCATGGGTGAAAGCAGTGACTCGGTGACGGCCCGCTGGACTTCGGAGAGCGCTGATGGTCTCACCGGAAGCATCACGATCGACGGCACGACAACGGCAGTTCCGTTCACCGCGACATACGACGCAGATAGCATGGTCGCGACGTCGAACGCCCCGTATGCCTCTGCCGATCCGAAGGTCCCGAAAATGAATTTTCGCTCGGTCGGACGCATGAAAGACGGCAAGCTGGTTGGTACGGTGACGAACACGCTCGGCAGCAAGCCTGACTCGGTGCTGAACCGTGGCCGTTGGGAGTCCAGCAAGGCGCCGTAAGGGGTGGAGGGTTCGACGACACAGGGCGGGCCACCTGAACACCAGGTGGCCCGCTCCGTTTTCGAGAATGCTGTGGCCGCGCGAGGTGTGCTTCCTGGCTGATCGAGATGGCTACGGTGTGGCGACGATGTTGGCGTGGCTCCTGGTCGATTCAGATGTTGGCGTGGCTCACGGTCGATTCACCGGCCCCAACTGTTGATCCAACCAACGCGTGGACTCCGACACCCACATATTGCGCGGCAGGAAGTGTCCGCCTTCGAAAAGCACCTGTTTTTTCGCACCGGGCGGAGAGCCGAGCAGTCGAAGGAACGGCACTTGCGACGACTCATACGGAAACACACTGTCGTAGCGACCGCTGAGCATCAGCACCGGAATGCGAACACGTGGCAAGAAGTTGACCGGGTCTTCCTCTGGACGGACCGCGTTCGCGTTGATACCAGGCACGTTGAGAATAGCCGTGTGAATGCGTGGTTCGATGGCGAGCGCCGTGCCGCCGTTGCGTGCGCCCCAGCTGGTGCCCACGTAGGCCAATCGCGTGGTGTCGATGTCTGGGCGCGAGAACGCGTAGTCGATGGAGCGTCGCATCTCGGTCACCCATCGCACCACTTGATCGCGATGTTCGATACTTACCGACAGCACATCGCCGCGGATGCTCGTACCGCGTCCGTAGGTGTGCTCATAAATCGGGTACAGCACGGCACGCCCGCTGCGTGCGAGATAGTCCACGAAGCTCATTGACAGTCGACGCGTGTCGCGCAGGACAAACACGTCTGATGCGGGCCACACGACCACCGTCTGATACGGCGGCGTGATGCGCTTGGGCAGAAACAGTACGGCGGTCATGCGCCCCTTGGCCGCGGGGAGATCGAAGGTGATGTCCTCGCGAATCCAGTCGGCCGGCGTGCTGTCGCGTGCCGTGACCTTCGCATTGAGCGGCGTGGTATCGTAGTCGTACAGCGCGAGCAATCCGCGGAACGTGGCGTCATCCACCGGGACAGCGTTCACGGCGTCGCGCCCTGTGCGCGGAATGGGCGCAAGCGCCCGCGTCAGGTCGGGTGCAGCGCCGACGCGGCGTACGAGGCGGATGCCATTGATCGCCGATCGATCGAATTCCGGCTGGGAGTACACTTCGTTGAAGAGATAGGCGGGATCGGAGAAGCCGCCGCCCAGGATGTACCGACTGCCCGGCTCGCGCGCGTTGGCCGTCCACTCGCGCACGTTGCCCGCCATATCGAAAATGCCGCGCGGGCTCACGCCGAGTGCGGCGCCGCCACGCACGGGACTGTCGGTGTTGTACCGTCCGTTGGGCACCACCCAGCGCGCGGCTTCGGGGATGGCGGCGGCGTTCCATTCAAGCACCGTGGGCAGCTCCTTGCGCGTAAACCGCGCGTAGGCGCGCGCTTCGTACCAGCTCACGCCGCCCACCGGCATGTCCTCGGTTCCGGGCTTGGGTGCGCCGCCTTCCCACGTGGAGGGGCCTGGTCGCCCGGTGGCATCGATGAACTGCGCAATCGCCTCGTTTCGCGCGAGCACTCGACCATCGCGCACGATGGTGGAATCCCACCATTGCGCATCGCGGTAACCACCGGCGTCGACGAACAGCTTGAACTGCGCGTTCGTGACCTCAAGCTTGTCCATCAGGAAGTCGGCGAGGTCGAGCGTGTCGGTCGACGACAATCCGTACAGGGTGCCCACGAGGTGTTTTCCGCGCAGCAGCACCATGCTGGAATCTGGATCGCTGGTTTTCTGCAGCGCGACGGGACTGGGAATGGGCGCATAGCTCCCACCAAGTCGCGCGCCCATCACCGTCACGGGACGATAGCCCGGCAGCGTGTAGCGATAGAACCACGCATTGCGCGGAATGCGCACGGGTTCGGTGGGCGTGGTGCCGACAGGTATCCAACGAGTCGTGTCGGTAAGCGCGGCACGTGTAACCGTCGCGCCGGCGGGCTCGCTCACGAAGCGTTGTGTGAGCGCAATGTCGCCCCACACCACGCGCAGCAGCGAATCTCCCGGCGCACGCGACTCCGCGCGCTCCGCCAGTGCGAAGGCCGAGTCGAGCTGGTCGGCTTCCACCAGTCGCGCGATGTCCGGGATAGCAGTCTCGCGTACCCAGCGTGCACGTCGGTCGCGCACGAACAGGACGCCAACGCCGGCGACGACGGCCAGGACGACGGCGGCGCCGATGCGCGTGGTACGTGACTGACGTTGCAGCGCGTCTGCGCTTGGCTGCATCAGCGCGCGCAGTGCAGCAAGCAGTGCGTCGGCCGTAGCCGGTCGCTGCGCGGGATCGC
>JANOPS010000472.1:0-3243 GCA_031421995.1 Gemmatimonadaceae bacterium | reverse complement strand
CGCTATCCACGTCAAGCACCCAGAGCGACGCTGACGAGCGAATGCCCGCGGATGTCGAGGTTCGTACTCCAATCTCGCCACCGGCAGAACGCACCAGCGGGTTGACGCGATCGACAGCATCTCCACTGACCGGATCTCTGGTGATCGTGGTTCCGCGCGCATCATTGCTGTGAAAGCCGTAGCCGCCACCCACATACACTTCGGTGTTCCGGAACGGGCCAAATACCAGCGACGCTTTAGGGCTGGCAATGGCCGCCGAGCGTTGCCCGGAGTTCTCCGAGCGATCGCTGGCAACGTCGAAGGCGTACCCGTCACCGCGGAGACCGAGTACTGACCGTACCGTCGGCGTCCATCGCGATTCCACGCTGGTCCAGACGCCGAGACTGCCTTGTCCCACGTCATCCGCGCGCACGGTGCGCGTACGCACTCGCGCGGTGGTGCCGTAGAGCGCCACGGCGGCATCGTCGTAGCGCCCTTGCATGCCAACGCGCACCATGTGGTCTGCCCCTAAGGCGCGTGCCAGCGTCGTGTATTCGACGTCGAGTCCACCAACCGACCGGTGGTCGACCTGCTCGATTTGGTCTCCTGTCGTTGCATTCTCCAGGAAGTACGTAAAATTCGAATACAGATTGAAGACATATCGGACAGCATAGGCATCCACCTTGAGTGATCCGCGATCACGCGCTTGTCGCCACGACAGCGAGAGACTCTGCCGGTCGGTGCGTCCGCCCAGTGTTGGATCGACTTGTCCGAAGCGCGCGAGCAACCCCTGTGCAATCAGGCGGCTGGGAATCTGATCGGTGGAATTCCAGCGGTTATTGTATGCCAATGCTAAGAGTGACAGCTCGCTGCGCTTGCGCTGATGCGTGAAGCGGGCCATCCCGCTGAACTTGCGCAAATCCTGAGGCCTGTCCCATGGGCCATCGTACAGCTTGCCTTCACCGCCAAGCAGCAAGGTGTTGGCGCCGCGTTGGGTACTCCCGGCTACGACCGCACGCGCGAGGCCGAACGCGCCGACCTCAGTGCGGGCAATCGGCGCGGCGAGTGCGCGCACGAGATGCAGTGTGGCACCGCCAGCCGAGCCGAAATCACCCAGCTCGGCGTAATACGGGCCAAGCTTGTAATCCAGATAGTCCACCAGTTCCGGAATGAGCATGTTCAAATCCGAGTAGCCTTGTCCGTGGGCATGCGTGGGCATGTTGATCGGCATGGACTCGATGCGTGTTTGGAAGTCGGTGCCGTGATCCAGATTGAGGCCACGCACAAACATCTGATTGGCTTTTCCGTCGCCGCTATGCTGCGTGAGAATCATGCCCGGGACGTTCTCCAGAATCTCTCCTTCGCGCGACGTCGGTCGGGCGCGTAGATCTGCACGCCCGACCCGACCTTGGGAGGCGCTCTTCGCGACACCGACCAGGTTGTCCGCCCGTCCGCGTACTTGAATCGTTCCCAGCGTAGTCGTTCGGGTTGCCGCGCGCGCGGTATCCGCCGCGGACGTCGGGTGCTTCGTGCGAGCGGCGAGCGTGTCGGCGCCCTGCGCGCGAGCTGGCAAGGTCGAACAACTCAGCAGCAGGATGAAGGCGCCGAGACGACGGCGGTGCGTATGAAGCGAGGAATACACGTTTTCTCCAGTGATTGCGGCTCCGCACGCGCGGCGAGGGCGCACAGGCGTCGGGGCGTCGGATATCATACGGCTCGGTGCACCGATCAGATGTATGGCGGGGCCGACTCGCGCCGTCGAACACTCGCTCGCGAGGCGGGCTGGCGAGATGGTGAAGTGACAGATCCATACGGCAACGCTACGCGTGGCCCCCATCAACACTGCGTTCGCGTTGCGATGCATATCACTCCTGCGAGGCATGGGTGATCGGAGCGTCACGTCGTAGTGTTCGCCCGGCATGAGTAAGCAATCCGTTTGGTGCCTGCACTCAGCCATCCGATGCCTGCGCGCAAAGTAGAAAGTGGTGGAGTTTGGAATCGAGAGATCCAACTCTGCTTGGAGCGCGTAGCATAGGCGAACACCGTTCACACGGCGGCCACGATCCGGTGGCGCTGCCGTCCATATACGCGTTTCACGATCCCCCCTTCCGGAGTTCCACATGTCGCGTTTCACCATCCAGCGCCGTTCGCTTGGCTGGCTCACCCTCTGCGTCGTTGCCGCGGGTTCTATCGCCGTGACGCAACGCGTCCTGGCGTCGGACCACCAGGACACGCCAGAAGTTGAACTCAGCCCGCGTATGGATATCAATGATGTCTATGCGTTCCCGGGCGCATCAGCCGATCGCATCGCGCTGATTCTCACGACGTCGAGTCCGATTGCCGGACAGACGGCGTCTTTTGATCCCGATTTGCTGTATCAATTGAAGGTCGACAACACCGGTGATGCCGTCGAAGACCTGGTGTTTCAGGTGACGTTCGACGAGGGCGTAGGTGCTGCGCAGAAGTACACCATTCGCGGACCCGTCGCCCCCACGCGCACCGGCACCAAGGCCGTGCTCGTGACGACCGGCGCGACCGTCACGGGAACGGTCGGGAGCACCGCTGGCTCAGCGACTGGCACGCAAGGATTTGCGGGCATTCGCGCCGATCCGTTCGTGATCGACCTCGAGCGCTTCTTCGAGATCATTCCTGACCGTCGCCCGTCGACCGGCCCGTTGTCTGGCCCGTCGACGCAAACGGCCACCCAGTTCCGGAACCCCGGCATCGACTTTCTTCGCCCGTTCAACGCGCTCGCTATCGCGATCGAGTTGCCGAAGGCACAGCTCCTCTCCAGCACCGACCCAACCGCGAAGATCGGTGTGTGGGGCACGATCAGCCGCTAATGCGACTCTCTACTCTTTCACCTATCCTCGGAGCTTTTCCCGTGTCTCTCTCCGTTCTCCGCCGGGCCGCCATCGCGACCTCCGCCCTTCTCGTGCTTACCGCGTGCTCCGATGACGACAACGGCGGCACGACCACTGGCCCGACCACCACGCGCGTCTACAACCAAGTCGAACGCTTGGGGAATCCGCTGGTCAGCGAAGTATTCTTCATGAAGCGCGATCACGGTTTGCACAACTCGTCAGCGCCGGCAACAGACGTCGCAAACGGGTTTGGCGACAAGATCAAAGCCTTCACCAACGCGTTCAATCGCGGGCCGGCGATCGCGAACACGCTCGCGGCGGTGTTGGTGCCTGACATGCTGTTGGTCTTCCCGAACCGTGCGGGCAACACCTCGGGGTGGCTGAGCTGGGCGCTGGCCAA
>JANOPS010000471.1:0-2235 GCA_031421995.1 Gemmatimonadaceae bacterium | reverse complement strand
GCGTATCATGCGGCGAACGCTAGCGCTCTCATGCCGCGCAAGGTGATGCCCGAGCGCTGAGCCCATACAGATCGTGGGCTCGCAGAGGCGCAGGGTCGAGCGCTGCCGTAGCGCTCCGAGCCTCTACAAATCGTTAGCTCGCAGAGACGCAGAGACGCAGGGAACGCAGGGACGCAGGGAAACCACATGGCCAACACCCCGCAGTCCCCCGCGCCCCTGCGCTCTCCGCGTCCCTGCGCTTTACCAATCTGTTTTTTCGGGGCGCTGCACGAGCACGGCGAAGACCTACCTGACTTACCGCGACAGCGCACGCCCCCGCCGCACCAGCGCCGAATCCAGCTTCCGATAGTTCACGTCCATCGCGTCCAGTCGTTGCAAGTGCGGTCCGAGCCGTTGCAAGAAATCGGAGAAGTTGCGCCGACTCTTCGTACTCCACAGCGCTTCTGACAGCGCGGTGAGGCGCGGAAACGCCATGTACTCGACCTGCTTCGCATCCAGGATGTACTCCGTCCACACCTGCGCCTGCGCACCAAGGATGTAGCGGGACTCGGCCGCCGTCAGCGAGGGCGGTACGGGCTCGAATGCATAGGCACTGTCGATAGGCGTGAAGCCACCAATCGCCAGCGGTTCGTTCGCGCGATCTCTCGACTGGTAATGATCGAAATACGTGTGTGATCCTGGCGCCATGACGACGTCGTGCTTCGCTTTCGCGGCGGCAATGCCACCCTGCATGCCGCGCCACGACATCACCGTGGCATTCTCCGCCAAACCGCCCTCGAGGATTTCGTCCCAGCCAATCATCCGCCGACCGTTCTTCGTGAGGAACGTGTCCATTTGCCGAATGAACCAGCTCTGCAGCTCGTGTTCGTCCTTGACGCCAAGTTGCTTCATGCGCGCCTGGACCACGGGGCTCGCAATCCACTGCGTCTTCACCGCTTCGTCACCACCGATGTGGATGTACGGCCCCGGAAAGAGCGCCATCACCTCGGTCAGCACATCCTGCATGAACGAAACGGTCCGATCGTCCGGGCTCAGGATAAAATCCCCAACGCCCCAGACTTGCATCACACCCACGGTCGTGTCACGCCGCACGCCGAGCTCCGGGTACGCCGCGATCGCCGCCTGCGCATGCCCGGGCATCTCGATCTCCGGCACCACCGTGATCTGCCGATCGGCGGCATACGCCACAATCTCCCGAACGTCATCTTGCGTGTAAAAGCCGCAGTGTTGTTTCCCGTCGAACACGCGCTTCTTGGGATCCGGATTGTGCGTGCCGACGGCCGTTTGTTCGCGACAGGCGCCAACGCTCGTGAGGCGCGGATACTTCTTGATCTCGATGCGCCATCCCTGATCTTCGGTGAGATGCCAGTGAAAGCGATTGAGCTTATGTCGCGCCAACAGGTCGATGTATTTCTTGACGAACTCCTTCGGCATGAAATGCCGAGAGACGTCGAGGTGGGCGCCACGCCACGGAAAACGCGGGCTGTCCTCGATGTGTACAGCACTTGCCGTCCACGAGACGCCCGCGATCGGCGCAGCTCGGTAAATCGCAGCGGGCAGCAGCTGCTTGAACGTCTCCAGTGCGTAGTAGGCACCGGCCGGGGCGGCCGCGCGAACCGTAACGCTCGTGGCGGTGACGTCCAAGCGGTACCCCTCGGCGCCGAGTGCTGCGGAGTCTGGGCCGTACGCACGCATCACGCGAATCCGCGCCATCGCCGTGCCAAGCGGACTGGTGATCCGGTTCAGGATTGACGAGCTGGAGTCCGTTGTCGCGACGGGATTCAACGCAATCGTGACGTCGAAGCCTGTTGCAGGAGCAATGTCTCGCACAAACCGTTTGACGACAGCGAGAAACAGTGGATCCGCGACGACCACCACATTTTCCGTGAGCACAAATGCCCCCGCCTGCGGTGTGAGCACGGCGGGTCGTGGAATCACCGCGTAGCTCGCTTCGGGCGGAGCTTGGACCGCGCGCGCCGTCGATGTGAGCACCATCAGCACCGTCATCGCCAAGAAACTTCCACGCCCTGTGTACGCTGCGCGTGCGACCCACGGCGATGTGCGCACTATGCGGTGTGAACGAAGGACGGCTCCTCCGACGGCATCAACGCCAAGATCACGTCGCGTACGATCATCGGATCGGTCGCACGCGCATGCACCTCCGTCACTGCGGTCTGCTTGATCAGCTCGCCAACATTGTGGCTTCGAATGCCACCACCGGCGAGAATCGTAATC
>JANOPS010000470.1:0-7561 GCA_031421995.1 Gemmatimonadaceae bacterium | reverse complement strand
AACGAGTCCTACGTTTCCTCCATAGCAAAGGCAGGTTGAATGACATCGACGGCGCCGATTCATCAGCGCCCGATGCCTCCCTTCTCGACACGCTGCGTGCCGCTGCGATTCTCGGCAAGACCGCATTGGGACCACAGGCTGGCCGAAACGACCCGCGGATCGGTCAAGGCACCATGGCCTCTGCCGACTTCAACCGCGGCAAGCTCTGCGCCAACCTCGATGGCTTCTCTCTGGCAACGCCACGGGGGAACCTCTGACCCGACCCAACGCGGCACCGACACCGCACACGCACTTTGCCCGCGATGTGGACACGGAAGCGGACGCCAGGTTGGCCGGTGTAGCGCGGGAGGCATCGCATAGAGCATGTGATGACGGTAAGCTCGATGGAAGCGCCTCCACGTCGAGCGCACTCTCAGGTACACCTGGTGACGACCCGAAGCGAACCCACAGCCACCAACCTCTACATGTTGCAACTGCGTCACGCCCGCCACATCGTTCTCGCCGCACTGGCGATCACGTCAGCCTGCGGAACCCCTCGTGCCGAGAAAGCTCCCGGCGAAAACCCTCATGCGCCCGCAGCGGAGAAGGGGGCCGTCGCGATCATTGGTACGGGCACGCTCGCCGGAGCCCTTGGACCGGCGTTGGGTGCGCAAGGGTATCGAGTGATTTACGGCAGCCGCGACCCCGGTCGAGAGACGGTGCGCGCGCTGGTGCAGCGGTCGGGGCCTAACGCGTCGGCGGTCAGTCAGCCCGAGGCCGCGTCGCAGGCGCCAGTGGTCGTGCTCGCGGTCCCCGGTGAAGTGGTCGTTGAGGTCGCGGGCACCCTGGGCGACCTGGGTGGCAAGGTCGTCATCGACGTCAGCGGCGGCGAGAGGAAGGTAGCGCCAGATGGCTATCAGGAACTCACGTCCGACAGCGCGCGGGCGGAGCGCATCCAGGCACGGCACCCGACCATGCGCGTGGTCAGGATCAACCTGCCGAACATCGTCTACTTCATGGATCCGCTGCTCACGAAGACGCGGGCCACCGTGTTCGTCGCCGGCAACGATCCGAAGGCGCGGGAGACGGTGGCGAACATCCTGTTCGACCTTGGCGTCGATCCTTGGGACTCGGGGCCAGTACGTTTCGCGCGTTTGTTCGATGCGTTCAATACCCTGGCCAGCATTCCCGGGCAGCAGCGGCGCGCGGAGGGTTATCAGGTGGTGATGATGCCCACCGTTCCCTTCTCGTGTTTCTTCGACATGGTGCAGTTCTTCGGCTTTGGGGAGCCTGCGGAGTTGAAGCAGCTTCCGAAGTTTCCGCGGCGCGAGCCGGCGCCGACCTGTGAGGAGTGGATGCGCCGTATTCCGCCGATGGGGCCACCACCACCTCAGTGACGATGGGTAACGTCGCCGTCGAACGCGCGGGCAACCTGCGCCTGGCATCCAGGTCGTCGACCTGCATTAGCGCCGCGGCAGCGCCGGGGTGAGCGGCGGCGGGCGCCGTCGCTTGGTCGCCTGCTCGTACGCGAATCCGTACGCGAGCAGCTGCGACTCGCTCCATGGGCGTCCGAGGAACTCGAGCCCCACCGGCAGCGAATCGCTCGAGAATCCCGCCGGCACGGTGAGCGCCGGCCAGGCGAGCGACGGACTCAGGCTGCGATTGTCGCCGAGCCCATAGGCGTCGTTCGGCCGCGGATTGGTGAGCACGTCGCGCGCGATCGGCTGCGGCGGCGCGTCGTAGGTCATGTACACGAGCGCGTCGAGCCGACGGTCCGCCATGAGCTTGAGCACGGCCACGCGCTGCGCCTCGCGCTGTTGCATCACGAGCAGGTAGTCGGCGTCGCGCGTGCTCTTGCCCACGTAGTCGATCATGGCGCGCGCACGCCACGGATTCACCGGCCCGGTGAGCAGGATTTCCTTGAGTGTCTTGACCGGCGCGTTGGGATGCTGCGCGAAGTAGCCGTCGGTCGCTTCCTCCGTCTCGAAATCATTCCCCACGCGCCGGCCCGGCACGACCGGCACGGTGAGCGAGTCGATGATCACCGCTCCCTGAGCGCGCAGGTCGGTGAGCGCCTGCTCCATCACGACCTTCACCTTCGCGTACTCAGCATTGGTCACGCGCGCGATCGAATCGCGTCGCGCGAGCGTGTCTCGACGGGCTGGCGAGTCGGCGGCAGTTGAGCCGCTCGCGACCGCGCTGTCGCGGCGGCCATCGGTCGTGTCCCGCCGAGTGCGCAGCACGCCGATCCGCGCGCCGCGCAAGGCATCGGTCTTCAGCGCGGTGGTGTAGGTCGCCGGCACATGTCCGACGGAATACGCGGTCACCGGATCGTTCGCGTCGTAACCCGCGAGCACGTCGAGCACGCGCGCCGCGTCGGCCACGGTCCGCGTCATGGGGCCCATGGTGTCCTGCGTCGGGTTGGCGGGGAGCATCCCGAACCGGCTTACGAGCGGCAGCGTGGGCCGGAGTCCCACGAGACAGCTTACCGCCGCGGGGCCGCGGATCGATCCCCCCGTGTCCTCGCCGATCCCCACGAGCCCGAAGTTCGCCGCCACTGCCGACGCCGAGCCACCGGACGAGCCGCTCGGATTCCGCGTGGGGTCGTACGCATTGCGGATGATGCCGGCCACCGAGCTCACGTAGCGTTGGGCGAACTCGCCCATGGTGGTCTTGGCGATGATGATCGCGCCCGCCGCTTCGAGCCGCTTCACCGCGGTCGCGTCGCGCTGCGGGATGAAATCCTTGAAGATGGCCGACCCGAACGTGGTCGGCATGTCCTTGGTCTCGATCTGGTCCTTGAGCAGTACGGGCACGCAGTGCAGCGGTCCGCGCGGCCCCCGCGCGCGCTGCACCGCATCGAGCGAATCGGCCTCGAGGAGCGCGCGCGCGTTGATGTGCTGGATGGAGTTGAGCGCGGGTCCTGTCTGGTCATACGCGGCGATGCGGTCGAGATACGACTGCACGAGCTGACGGCAGGTGAGGCGTTTGGCGTCGAGTGCGGCGTGCACGCCGGGGATCGTTGCTTCCATCACGTCGAACTGCTGCGCGGCGAGCGGCCCCGCGGCGAGTGGCAGCGCGGCGAAGGCGAGGGCGAGTCGGGTCTTGGTCATCGGGGGAACGTACGGCGTCCGCGAACACGGGGAAAGGCGGTCGAGTCTCGGCGGTGGCCTCCGTCGCGAACGCGTGATGCGGGGGATAGGACAATCGATCGGGGTCGGTCGAGGAGACGACGCGAGGAGCCTACCGGCCCAACGCGCGCTCGAGCTCCCGCCGCCAGTTGAGCACCAGCGTGACGATGGACGCGCGCTCCTGTTGCTGTGGAATCACAAGAAGGAACCGCTGACCATCCGGTGACACGTCGAATTGGGTGGTTCTGCCTCCATAGGTCTGACCATCGCTCGGACGACGGAACAGTTCGACTGAAATCCCGGGCTCGCCGGTGGCGGGTTCGAACGGGGACGCGAGCAGGGCGTCTCCTTGCCGATAGACGAGTTCACGTCCCCCCTTGGTCCAGAGAGGCTGCGCGCCACCGCCCGATGACAGCTGACGACGGGCGGCACCCGTGATGCTCTGCACATACACTTCGGTTACGCCCTTCGTGGCGCGCTCGGCGTAGACGATCCATTTGCCGTCGGGCGAGATGACAGGAGTGAAGCGCGGATTGCCGTTCGGGGCGACAGGACGGGGTGCATCGTTTCCGCTGCGTACGAACAGCTGACTTTCCATTTCAAAGGCCCACGAGCGCCCGTCGGACGCGACGCTGGTGGGCATCTTGTCGACACCGCTTCGCAGCAGCGTATCCACCACCGATCCATCCACGGGGGTGCGCACCACATCGTAGACCGGCGTCTCCGTCATGTGAATAAGCGAGCGGCTGTCCGGTGCCCAATTCGGCGAAGAACTTTCGCCAGCGCCGCGGGTGAGTTGACTGAATACTCGGCGGGCGCGATCGAGGAGCCAGATTTGCGTGGGGCGACCAAGCTGCGAGACGGCGAGATACCGCCCGTCGGGAGAGATGCGTGGTTCCTTCCAGCGGCCGGTGGCCGTCAGCAGTTCGCCGTCGCGCCCGTCACGCGCGATCTCGCGCACCAGTTGCGGTACGTTCACGTTTGACTGCGGCTGATACACGAGCGTACCATCGTCCGAGACCGCGTACCCCGAAGCTCCCGCCGACTGATCCAATGCCACGTTGGTGAGGAGGGACACGGGTGCCCCGCTCACCCGCAGGGCGCCCGCATCGAACCGCACGGCCATCACCACGCCTTCGCGGAAGAACGTCAAGTATCCGCCCGCGACATACCGCGGATAGAACGCGTTGCGGATGAGCGTCTGCCGACGATGCGTTGTGAGGTCGACCACCTCGACGCGCGACGAATCGGCCGGGAACGCGTAGCTGAAGAAGAGCAATGCCTTGCCGCCCGGCAACAGCTGCGGATCCCAGTGAGCGAACTCATGTCGCGCGCTGTCGAGGGAGGTCAGCGACTCCACGGGGCCTCCGGATGCACGCACCCGAGAGAGCGCGCCGTTGCTTTGCGTGAAGTACACCCAATCATCGATGCCCCAGTGCAGCGACGTCCGGAACGGGTTTGGCGTCGCAACGACGGTGCTGGGCCCACCCTCCACGGCCATTCGTCGAATCGTGCCGCCCGCGCCCGAAAACGACAACGACTTGTCATCGGGAGAGAACGCGAACGCACTGGCACCCTGTGAACCCGGCACCACGCGGGCCGAGTCGCTGGACAGGTCACGCAGACGAATGACGCTGACGCCGGTTGAGTCTGGCGCCACGATGCCGACGATTCGTCCGTCGTGTGAGAGCGTCACCCCAATGCCTGGTCTGCTTTTCCCACCCATTGAGAGATCGGCCACGAGGCGGCGGTCATTGCCACTCGCCGTGGACGACCGCTGGCCGATCCACCAGCCCGCGAATGCTACCGCCGTGGCGGCGATCCCAACGAGCGCGCTGGTCATGAAGCGGCGGGGTTTCGAGGCGCGCGTACGGGGCGCGACCCCCGAGGTCGCGCGGGCCGACGTGTCCTCGAGCGCCGATGCGAACGCGGCTGCCTGCGCGAAGCGATCAGCGGGCAGTTTTTCCAACGCGCGCATGACGGCCGCTTCCACGTGCAGCGGCACGGCTTTCCGCTGCGCCGAGATGGAGCGCGGCGTGTCGGACAACAGCCGCGCGACGACGGCCTGCACGGTGGGGCCGGTGAACGGCGGCTCACCCGCCAGCATTTCGTACGTGACCGCGCCCAGCGCGTACACATCACTGCGCGCATCGATGAGGCGTTCGCCAGTCGCCTGTTCGGGGCTCATGTACTGCGGCGTGCCGAGCGAGAGTCCGGTTTGCGTCAAGCGCGCGCCGCCGGCACTCTGCACGGCGAGCGCGATGCCGAAATCGGCGACCAGCGCGGCGCCATCCTGCAGGAGAATGTTCTCCGGCTTGATATCGCGATGAATGACGCCCTGCTTGTGCGCATGATCGAGAGCGCCGGCGACTTCGCGCGCTATCCGGAGCGCGTCGTCGAGGGGGAGCTGGCGCTCGCGATCGAGGCGCGCGCGCAGCGTTTCGCCGCGCACGTACGGCATGACGTAGTACAGCAACCCGTCAGCCGCACCGGAGTCGAGTAGCGGCAGGATGTGTGGGTGCTGCAGTTTGGCCGTCGTCTTAATTTCGGCGAGAAAGCGATCAGCGCCGAGTGCCGCGCCCAGATCGGGGTGCAGCACCTTGATCGCGACGTCGCGCTCGTGCTTGAGGTCATGCGCGAGGTACACCGTCGCCATCCCTCCGGCACCGAGTTCGCGCTCGACGCGATAACGGTCGGCGATGGCGGCCGCGAGACGAACTTGAATGGTGGTCACACGACAAACTACGTCACCGGCCCCGGCGGTGGTGACCCCGATCGGCGCGAAGGACTTCCCGGTGGACGCCTCCGCGGCCGCTCGCGGTGCAGCCGCGTTCGGCCGCTGCGTCGCCTGCCACGGCCGGCGCGCCGTTGCGGCAGGCATGGCACCGGACCTCCGGGCTTCGAGTGTGGTGCTCGCCAGGAGTACGTTCGCCGACGTCGTGCGCGGCGGCAGCCGCCGGGCGAAGGGCATGCCGGTGTTCGCCGAGTACACCGACGAGATGTTGGACGATCTGCGGCACTACCTTCGGCAACAGGGGGAGCTTGGCCTCGCCGCTATGAAAGCCGCCGCCGCTGTAGACACAGCCAAACGATGAGGCGAAGCATGATGAGTCGGCTGCGAACGGCGCGTGATGCAGGCGGGGGAGTCGCCCTGGCTGGTCGCGTCGCGGCACGCCGCACCAAAGAGTGAGTCTACCCATCAATTTGGCGTTGACATGACCACTGTATGATGTAAGATTTACATCATGATTCGCACGCAGATTCAACTCCCCGACGAACTCTACCAGCGCGCCAAGCAGTTCGCCGCCGAGCGAGAACTCTCCCTGGCGGAGATTACGCGGCGCGGGCTGGAGATCTTCTTGTCCCGCTTTCCCGCGAACGCCCCGCCAAGCGCCGTGTGGAAACTGCCCACCGTGGATGGAGGCGGCATCAAGCTGCCGCTCCGGCGCCTCCGCGACGTCGCGGCCGATGACGAGGCGAGCCGTGGTCTTCCCCGGCGATGATCTCGATTGACACCAACATCTTGCTCCCGGCCGTAGAACGCACCAACACCTCGCACAGAAGCGCGGCGGCGTTCCTGGAATCGCTCGTCGAGAGAGACGACGTGGCCGTCAGTGAATTCGTGCTCGTCGAGCTGTACTGCCTGCTGCGCAATCCCGCCGTCCTCGGCAAGCCGCTGAGTGCGTCCGCCGCGGTCGATGTGTGTGAGGCGTTTCGTCAGCACCCTCGCTGGCAGACGATCGGCTTCCCGACCGAGAGCCGCGCCTTTCACGACGCCTACTGGCCACGCCTGCGCGCAACGACGTTCGCCCGCCGCCGAGCGTTCGATTGGCGTGTCGCACTGAGCTTGGTCCAGCAGGGCGTCACGGAGTTTGCGACGGTGAACACGAAGGACTTCGCAGGCTTCGGGTTTGCGAGAGTATGGAATCCTCTCGCAGAGCGCTAAAGCATATCTATGCGGAGCGGTCAGCGGGGTCGCTCAGCTCATGGAGTGCCGCACGCCATCGCCTTGGTGTAATGTCGCGGAAGCTAAAATATTGTCGTGAAAAGACGCTTTTTGTCGTCAACCAGAGGATTCGGATCGGAATGCGTTTAGCGCGTCAATTAAACGGCTTGATTATGAGACCTGGCGTCACCCATGCGCGATCTTCCCTACGCTGCGCGCGAGCCATGTCGGCAGCTGCGGGGCTACTGCAACGAGTTCGCTGAAGACGGCGGGCGGCAGCTGCCGCTTCAGTTCATGAAGAGCGGCCTCGACCTTCTCTGGTCCCAGCCAAGCGAGAGCGCGCACCGCCTGGCCCGCCGGCCCGTGAGGGAGTGCGAGTTGCCAACGCGGCGCATGCCGAAGCTCGACGGCCTGCTTTCCCAGTGTGAGCTGCCGTGTGCGCCCCGACGTCAGATAGACCGACCGGATCGGCACCTGCGTCGTGAACCCGAGGCTATTGGCGGCG
>JANOPS010000469.1:0-17148 GCA_031421995.1 Gemmatimonadaceae bacterium | reverse complement strand
CGACCTGATCGGCCAGCTCCATCTCGGCAAGTAGCGTTGCCATTCGCTCCACGGGAGTCGTGGCGAGCCCCGAAATCGGATCAGGAATAGACGCGGCGAAACTGTCGATACCGATTTCCATGAGCGGACGACCTATCGCGCTGTGGGAAGTGAAGGACGCGCACCCATGGCTTCACCCATGCGCACTGGCCGTGCGGCCGTCCAGTCTGCGTTCAGCCTCAGTCGTTCGTTCGTGAACAGCAGCACAACCGTCGATCCGAGCTGGAATCGTCCCATCTCGTCGCCCTTGCGAAACGACACCTCACGGTCGGCGTACGACCACGTGCGCACGGCCCGCGTGCGCGGTGGATTGACCACGCCATGCCAGACCGTGGCCATGCTGCCAACGATGGTCGCGCCAACCAGCACCATCGCGAATGGTCCATGCGCGCCTTCGAACAGGCAGACCACGCGCTCATTGCGTGCGAAGAGGCCCGGCACACCGCGCGCCGTGTCAGGATTGACCGAGAAGAGTGCTCCCGGCACGTACGTCATGCGGAGCAGTCGCCCGTCGCAGGGCATGTGGATTCGGTGGTAGTCTTTCGGGCTGAGGTAGATGGTCGCGAAGGTTCCGTGCTCGAAGTGCTTCGCCATCAGGGCATCACCGCCGACGAGCGCAACGGTCGAGTAGTGATGTCCCTTGGCCTGAAAAATCTGATCACCGTCGATCGTCCCGACTTGGCTGATTGCCCCGTCGACTGGGCAGACATAGTCCGCAGTCGCGATGGGGCGGGCGCCGAGGGCTAACGCGCGGGTGAAAAAGTCGTTGAAGGTGGCGAACCGCGCCGGGTCTGACTCCAGCGCCTCCGACATATCCACTCCGTAGCGCGCCACGAACCAACGGATCACCGATGCCGTGAGTCTGCCCGCACGCATCGACGCACCCCACCCCGCGACGGTGGTCAGCGCATGCTTCGGTAACAGATATTGAAACCAGACACCCAAGACGGAACTCATCGGAAGCGAGGAAGCAGCGGCACCGCAGCTCGTTGCAATTAAGCGTGAGCGTGGAAGGGCGGCAATCGACCGGCGGCGAAGGTGATGAGCGGCGTCGACATCTGTCTTGCCTAATTCGGGCCGGCGCCGCGGCCGCGCCTACGCAGCAACGCGCGCTGCTCGTCCGTGAGGATCGCAAACAGTTGTCGCTGCACGCTATCGGTTAGCACGCGCATGCGAGGCAACGTCAGCCGTGTCAATGAATCAACCTCCGGCCGGACCTGCGCGAGCACCTGCCGCACCTGCACCCTTTGTTGCGAAGTGAGACCCAGTGACTCCAAGAACGGCGGTACACCCTCCGTGAGCAGCGCAAACGGCGGTGGGCCCCCACGTGGTCGACCCGCCGGAAGTCCAACGCGGTCCAGCGTCGCCATGTTGGGTTGCAGTACGAGGCGATCGAGTGCGACGCCGCCAACTCCGCCCGCAAGGAATACCGCGCCAATCAGGAGGAGCGCCCGGACTTTGACGCGGCCGAGCAAATCGATGGTATCGGTCATCGCGACGGGCCCTCTGGTGTCAGGTACGGCAACAGGTCCGCCGGCACGCCGATCGCCGTCGCAATTTGTGAGCTGGTTTCGGTGGCGACGCCGAGTGGTTCCATCGCCTGACGCGACGATTGCCAGAGTGTCACGCCTGCGGCCGGCAGCGCGAGGAGCATCGCCGCTGCGGTGAGACCGCGCTGCCAGCGTACCACCTGTCGCGCGACGCTGTCCTCTGCACGCGCATGCCATTGCGCGCGCTCGGCGAGTGCCGGTTGCGCGCGCGAAGCGATGGCGCGGATGAGCCGTTCCTGTCGCAGCTGGTCGTTGGACGGATCCAACGCGGACAGATCGATGGGTTCTTCACTCATGAATAAACTCCGTGACGGCGTTGACGCCGAGCTGAGCGCGCAACAACTGTCTGGCGTTGAACAAATGTTGCCGTGATGAGACGGCAGTCATCCCGAGCGTATCAGCAATCGACGCGTGATCAAGACCTTCAAGATCATGCAACACCACCACAGATCGTTGCGTGTCTGTCAAAGTAGCCAATGCTCGCTGCAGACGCTGACGGAGTTCATCGCGCTCGGCAATGCGGGTATCGGCGGGTGCCGCCTGCGCGACATCCAGTGTTTCCACGTGACGCACGCGGCGCGTTTGCACGGCGTTGCGCGCCGTGTTGCGGGCGATCTGCGACAGCCAGGCCACAAACCGGTCCGGCGAGTGACACTCATCGATCACGTGCAACACTTTGAGAAAAACCTCCTGAGCGCAGTCTTCGCCGTCCATCTGATTGCACAAGATACTCAGAGCAATCAAGTACACATGCCGGTAGTGTCGACGGACCAGCGCGTCGAAGGCCGTTGCGTCCCCGCGCCGCGTGCGCGTGACGAGATCGGCATCGGAACACTGGGTGACGGGAGGCATGCACATACTAGACAGGCGAGGTGGCTTTGTTGTTAGCGTGGACGGACGGCGCGACACCCGAATCGACCCGCGACCCCAATACACCCTACCTCGCTAGGCCACCGCGACAAAAAATCAGGCGGCGTGCTGATTGCGGCTAACACTTCGGCCGCGTCCGCTGTCATTCGGGTGAGGACCGATGCGAGGGCATGCGGTTCCTGCACGACCCACATCATCACAGAGCGAGGACTACCTCATGCGACCGATCACCAGTGTGGCTGCGTTGTGTCTCGTGAGCGCGCTGACCGCGTGCGGCGATTCCACGACCGGCATCATCGCGGACGAATTTCTGAGTCCGCAGCAGCTCGCCGCGGCGGGAGTGACGGACCTCTCCGGCAGATGGACGCTCGATCCCAGTCAAAGCACGTTTGTTGGTGGCACAAGTGGTCGTCCCGCGAATGCGGGCGGACGCGGATCATGGGGAGGTCGCCCTGCCGGTGTTGGTGGCCGTCCCGACGGTGTTGGTGGTCGACCGGGCCGCCCAAACGGCACGTTCGACGGCACACTCACGATCGCCCAGTCGGCCACGCTGGTGTCCATCAATGGGATGACCATTCCCACCAACGGCGCGGTAGTATCCGGTCGCGGGCGCGCGGGCGCGGGGGTATCGGCATCCGCTCTGTGGTCGGAGAGTGGGCTCACGATCACGCGCACCGCGCCCAACGGGCCCGCGATCATCGAAACGTTGAGCGTGTCGGCCGACGGCTCCACGTTGACGGCGAGCATGTCCGGCGGATCAATGCCGACCGACGTGAAGCGCGTGTTCAAACGCGGCTAAGCTCGCGACATGATACCAAGTGCTGTCGGCGCGGATTCGCGTCGACAGCACTCGTGTCATGAAGAATGGACTGGATTCACCATTTCTCTTCGAGTGTTGGCACAGTCGCAAACGCCCGCACGGGAAACGTGCCAACGCCAACCAGCTTTGGCGGAACCGCAGTAAAGGTGAACCCGCTGTCTGGCACATCCTGCAGTTGACACAGATGCTCAACGATCAGGATCTCTTCACGCAGCAGCACTGTGTGCACCGGGCGCGTCCCGACATCGGTGTTATCGATGTTCATGGAATCGATCCCGACCAACACTACTCCGGCGTCACGTAGCCAGAGCGCGGCGGCTTCGGTGAGATACGGATGCCCTTCGAAGTACGACTCGGTTCCCCAGTGTTGATCCCAACCGGTATGGATCAACACGGCGTGCCCGCGCAGATCACGCGTCCCACAGGCACGCATGCAGTGCACGACGTCAATGGCACGTTCGTCGCTCCTGGGCAATTCACCGCATGCCTGTGATGTTGCGCGCAGAACGATCGCGGGAATATCGACGAAGCGCTCAAGCGGCGTGCTCGCCACGTCCCGTCCATCGGCGAACCGGTGAAACGGACAATCGATGTAGGTCCCGGTATTCGTGATCAGTTCAACGCGCCCGATCTGGAACTCCGTGCCGGCTTCGTAGAGCGCCCGCGACGATTCTCTGCTGAGGTAGTCGCAGATGACCGGCGCGGGCAAACCCTTGTAGTACACCACACCGTGTTCGATGTGGTGACTCAGGTCGATCAGGCGATTAGCCAAGCTTCGGCCGTTCGCGATGCCAGGTCGTGCTTTCCTGATACTTGTGCGCGACCGACAGAATAACGTCGTCCGTATAGAGGTTGCCGGCGATCTGCGTACAGATGGGCTGCGCGTTCAGCACCGGAGCGGGCGGTGGTGCCACGCCGCCCGCTGGCACGGCAGCCCCACCGCCGCGACCACCGCCGCCGGGCGCACGCACGCCGTATCCCATCGGCAGCACCACCACGGGATGCCCGGTTTGCGCGTGCGCGCCCACGTCCGATCCCCCGATGTAGAGGTCGGTGTCCTTGAGATAGTCCTGCCACGCCGAGATCAGTTTGTGGCGACGGCGCTGCGAGTTGAGGAAATCCATCGCCGTGGGGAGACGCCCAGGGACCCAGCGATTGAGCTGCGCGGTATTCGCCGGAACGGGTGTCGTTGTGCCAGCCGTCGCGCTTGTTCCAGCCGCGCTTGTTCCAGCCGCGCTTGTCACTCCGGTCGCCGCGCCCCCTCCGCCACCCGCGCCCCCGCGACCAGCGTTCGATCCGTACGTCGCAAGCACGGTCGCCATATCTATGCCCAACTCTTTCGCCTTTATCTGCACGTATGAATCGAAGGCCGCCGCCGACTCCACGTTGATGCCACCTTGGCTTCCGGCGACGGTCGGCGGCTCCGCAAGGTCGCTGGGCTTGGCGCCAAGCGTCTTCAGTTGATCAACGAAGGCCGCGAACACCGGATCGGGTGTCGCTGACGTTTGCTTGCGCAGACCGATGCGCAGTGACGACAGATCGATATTGCTGTTGAAGTGAAACGGCATCGTGATCGAGCCGGGATCTTTGGGATCTGCGCCGTGCACCACGTTGAATACCATCGCCGCATCTTCAACCGTTCGCGTCATGGGGCCGACACGATCCATTGACCACGCCAATACCATCCCCCCGAATCGGCTCACGCGCCCGAACGTCGGGCGCAACGCACTGATGCCACAGGCCGTGGCCGGGCTCACGATGGAGCCTGACGTTTCCGTACCAATGCCGAAGGCCACACATCCGGCGGCCGTCGCCGATCCGGGTCCGGCCGACGATCCGCTGGAGCTCTGTGAAAGATTCCACGGATTTTTCGTACCACCACGAAACCAGTTCCCGCCCTGCGCGAATTGCCCAGTTGACAGCTTGGCAATCAACACGGCACCTGCGTCCCGCAAGCGCACAACGATCGCCGAGTCCTCATCGATCACGCGATTCTCGAAGTCGGCGGCACCCCACGTGGTGGGCGTGCCTTTCACCGCGAACAGATCCTTCACGCCCCACGGAATCCCGTGCAGCGGACCGCGATACTTGCCCGCCTTGAGTTCAGCGTCCATCCGTGCGGCATCGGCAAGCCCTCGTTCCTCAAGCACCGTGACCGCGCACAACAACGTAGGGTTGAGGGCCTTCAGTCGATCGAGATAGATCTTGGTGAGCCGCAGCGAGGTGAGTTTGCCCGCCTTGATCGCCGCCGACAGCCGATGCGCCGGCAGAAAGGCTATCTCCTCGTCCGTGCCCGGGAGCGCGGCTGTGCCCCACGGGGCCAGAGCGAATGCACCGGATGTCGACCGATTCCACGCGAACGGCTGCCGCGCGAATGCGGCAACGCCCTTTTCGCGATAGGTCTTCTCAAGCAACACGCCGATGCCGCCAGGATACGGCTGGAATGTCCACGACACCGGTTCCCCGTTATCGAGCGGGACCGGTGGTACCGCCGGTTGTGCGGCACCGCCACCGACCGGTGGCTGCGCCAGCGCCTTCGCGCCAAACCCGAACGTGGTCGCCGCGGCGGCGGCGAGTGACAAAAAGACAAACTGCCGACGATCAACGTCGTTGGCGAACTCCATATCACCGGCAAGCCGTACCGCCTCCTGCTCGGCGTGATCCAGCATCTCATACTCGTTGTGCAGCGTCATCCAGGACTCGGCGAAGAGGTAGAGAAAGAAGACCGACTACTGCAGCGCTTTCACGCCCAACGTGTATCGCGCCATCCACTCGTACTCGCGCTTCATGCGATCCATCTGATGGTAGTACTCGGAGAGTCCGTGTCCCTCACGCGGATAGAACACCAGTTCGGTGGTCTTGCCACGGTTCTTCAGGGCCCGATACAACTCCATCGGCTGCCCAATCGGTACCCGTTCATCGTTGCCGCCGTGCAAGATGAGCAGTGGCGTGGTGACCTTGTCGCTATAGCTGATCGCCGACCGTTCAAGGTAGAACTTGATGCTCGGATTGATCAACGAGCCATCGTACTGCGGCATGCCGTTAAAGAAGGTATCGATGTAGCCCGGGATATCCGTGGTGTTCGCCATCGATAACAGCGACGGAAGTCCCGCGCCCATCATCGCGGCCTTGAAGCGACCCGTTTGCGACACCACCCACGACGTCATGTAGCCGCCGTAGCTCCATCCTTCGAACGCCATGCGAGTCGAGTCCACAATGCCCTTGCGAATCAGGTCGTCGACGCCCGTCATGATGTCGCGGTAGTCCCCGCCGCCCCAATCGGGGATGTTCCCGCGCATCCACTTCTCACCATAGCCGGTGGAGCCTCGCGGATTGGGATAGAACACCGCCCATCCTTGCGACGCCCACGTCTGACCCGGTCCGGTGCCGCCCTTGAATCCGTTGGTATGCGCGGCGGTCGGTCCGCCGTGCGCGGACACGATCAGCGGTACCTTCATCCCGGCCGTGTAACCAATCGGCTTGAGCAGCACACCCTCAACCAGGGAGCCATCTTTGCTCTTCCACGTCACCACTTCGGACGAGCCCAAGGCAATATCGGCTAACCATGGGTTGGTATTCGTCAGGCGTTTCGGCGTCGGCATCGACACGTCCTGCACAAAGACTTCTGAGGGGAGGTCGTTTGCATCAAAGATGAAGGCCGTTTTCGAACCGTCTTTGCTGGCCGACACGCCAGCGACCAGCTGGTCCTTGGTCATCTTCGTGTAGCCCTTGGTCGCGATCTGATAGTCGTACAGGCTCTGCCACACGCGATCGCTGGCCGTGAACCACAGGCGTGCACCATCGGCCGACCACCGCGGCTGTCCGACGCTCACGTCGAACGTAGGACTCGCGTGATCGGTGAGCGCGCGGGTAGCCAGATCGAACGTCACCAGATGGGCATTGCGAATCGTCCGCGGCATAATGCCATCTTTGTACGCCTTCCACTCATGCCCATTGGTCGTGAACGCCAGCGTTTTGCCGTTGGGAGAAAACTGCGGTGTGCTTTCGACCTCGTGCGTCGTGGTAATGGCATCGAGCTGTTTGGTGGCGATCGTGACGACGTAGGCGTCGCGACGCTCATCGCGAATCAGTGTTGTCGGCGAGGCGTCGAAGGCGAGGCGCGTACCGTCCGGAGACCACGATGGTGCACCGCGCACGGTGTACGCGCCGCTGGTGAGCTTGGTGGCCTGCTTCGTCGCGACGTCGATCACCCAGATATGGCTCAACCGCAGATCGCCCTCGTACACCTTCGGATCGTCCCGGCGACGCAGCTTTGCCTCGGCGTCGCGCGAGAGTGAGTCGGTGGTGAGATACGCAATGCGCGACCCATCCGGCGACCACGTGTACGCGCCTGCGCCATCACGCGCCGATGTGAGCTGCACCGCTTCCCCGCCGTCGGCTGGGAGCAGCCAGATCTGCGGACGTGGCCCGTCGTCACCGTTGGCCGATCCGCGTGCACTCACAAAGCTGATGGTGGAGCCATCCGGCGACCATTTCGCGCCAGACTCACCGCGTTCACTGAAGGTGAGCTGCCGTGCCGCGCCGCCGGCAAACGGGACCACCCAGAGGTGCGACCGTCGCTCATGCTTGTCTCCCAGTGCCGTGTCTCCGCGCGCTGGGGTGGCGTTCTGATGCTCCCACGCGGTGACCGTATACAAGACACGATGGCCAGCCGGAGAGAGTTCGACGCCCCCGACGGCGCGGACACGCATGATATCGTCAGCCGTCATCGGGCGTTTGGACTGCGCGACGGCGGGCGACGGCACTAGCGAGAAAGCCACGAGCACGGGGAGAACGTAGAGCGCAGCGCGCCGCGCGTGTCCGCGAGGACCCATGCCGGCGTGAGTGATTCGCGTGGCGAGGCGGCGTATTGGCAGGGGCATTGGGCGGGCTGGTTAGTTGGCTCGGAAGCTCAGAGGTTGGCGCAGGGGTCAGCGTCGCGACGAATATGCGTTCCGGGCTGTTCGCACACTAGCCGTAAAACGTTTCGACGCGGCCCGGCAGCGATGGCGGGCGCGCACCCGCCATCCGCCGCAGACGACTGCCAAGTTCGGCGCGAACGCGGCGGTCATGGAAGCGCACGAGCCGTCCCGGCTCCTCGTACTCCCATCCAGTCGCGGGTCTGGCGACGGGTAGTGCCTGCACCCACGTCAGGAAATCAAGAAGCGCCGATGCGATGCCACGAACCACGCGTGCTTCAACGTCCGCCAGTTCGTCGGTCTGCTGCATCGCGGGATACACGCGAAACAAAATCGGACCGGCGTCGATGCCGTCATTGATGTAGTGCGCCGTCGCCCCAATGTGGGCGTAGTCGCGATCGTGCCACGGCGTCTCCAGCGTGTGCATACCGCGATACGTCGGACTGATGCCGAAGTGCAGATTGACCGTGCCAAGTGGCGGGATGCGATAGAGGTTGCCTCGGAGGATTGGTGCTCCGCTCACGAGCAAAAGATCGGGCCTCGCCTCTTCGATCAGCGATTGCGTGGCGGGACTGTTGATCTCCCATGCACTGACCATGTGGATCGGCGCACGAATAGTCGCTGGATGGGCGCCGTCTGAGAACAGCCGCTGCTCAAGCTGCGTGTGTGCCGATGCATCACGGCGCGCGAAGTATCGCGACCGCAGCTGTCGGACGATCCGTTCCCGCAACGGACGACGCGCGGCCGGTGATGCGGTAGTTGCGTCACGTCGTGCAAGCCTCGCAGCGGCCCAGTCTGGGCGCATCACGCCGATCAGCGCGTGATGCTGTTCGATCGCGGGAATGATCCACCGGTTTGCCGCAGAATCGTCGGCGACCACGAGGATGTTCATGTCCGCGGGTACGCCACGTGCCTACCGCGCGTCGGCATGCGCAAGCGCCGCGTGCAGGATCTGCGCGAGTCGTCGCGCTTGCGGCCCGCGCAAAATATCCAAATGCCCACACGCGATGCGATCCGTGCGCAGGGTCGTCAGAATCCCCGTCCACCCGAGGAGCGGGTCGTTGTCGGCGACACCAATCATCGGCGTGCGCACGTCTGCGCGCACGAGCGTCACGGGGCCATCATAGCGCTGCGGGACGTACCTCTCCCAGGCACGGATCAATGGCAGCAATGCACGCTCCATCCGTTCGATGACATTGGGCGGGAGCAGCGGCAGTTCTGCTTCCGTGTCAAACAGCGTATGCGCTGGCGCGGGGCCTGCCTGCATCCGTTCTCTGAGCTTGCGTGTGCGCGCGCGCAGGTACCGGAACGCCTCGCGCGGGCCAAGCGTCAACGCGTGGCGAATGTGCGTCACGGTTCGCGGAAGAAACGGCTGCAAGTGTGGATAGCCTGGTGCATCACAATCCAGTAACACCAGGACGGACACGTCTTCATTCAAGGCACGAAGCTGTTGCGCGATCTCAATGGCGATGTTGCCACCAAGAGAATAGCCCGCGAGGCGGTATGGTCCGCGCGGCTGCACCACCCGCAGGTCGGCAATCATTCGCGCCGCAATATCCGGCACCGTCGTCGTCACGGGCTCGGAATCGCTGTCGCGCCCGTTGCCGAACGCGTAAAGGTCCATGACGTGCAGCGGTTGGTCTGTCCCCAACTCGCGCGCGAGGGCCTCGAAGACGAATAGCTCACCGGCGCCTCCGGGCACAAAGAACAGCGGCAACGCACGGCCACGCGGCTGGACCGGGATCATCGTTGAGACAAGAAGAGGGCGTCTTTGGCGCACGCGTTCCGCGAACCGGCGAATCGTCGGTGCCTCAAACAACACGCCCGCGCGAATATCGATGCCGAACTCGCGCTCGACTTCGTTGAGCAATCGAATGGCTTTGATGGAATGACCCCCGAGCGCAAAAAAATCGTCATCGCGTCCAACAGGGCTTACCCCCAACATCTGCTCCCAGATGGAACGCAAGCGACGCTCAACCGGATCATCCATCGGCGCGAGGTCGTCCTCGAGCGTGGTGTCGCCAGTCGGAACGGGACGCTGCGCCAGTTGGCGACGATCCAGCTTCGCGTTTGACGTGAGCGGCAACGTGTCGAGATACCCGAATGCCGACGGGATGGCATACGCGGGCAGCCGTTGACGCAGACGCGAGACAAGTGCCTGCGTGGGCGGTGGTAACACCGTCGGCGCGCAGACAAGGTAGGCCACCAATGTCGGTTCCCCTGCGGTATCGTCGCGAACAATCACCGCTGCGGCCTGCACGCCTGGGTGGCGAACGAGGGCCTCTTCGATTTCGGAGAGCTCCAGCCGGTAGCCACGCAGCTTGACCTGCGTGTCGATACGACCGAGATACTCCATCGTGCCGTCCGGGCAATAGCGGGCACGATCGCCCGAGCGATAGAGCCGTTCGCCGGGGCGAAAGGGATCTGGCACAAACCGGGCGGCCGTGAGCTCGGGTTGTTGATGATACCCTTCAGCCAGTCCACTGCCGCCGATATACAGTTCGCCGGGCGCGCCGATGGGCACCGGGTGCAGATACCGATCCAGAATGTGGCAGCGAGCGTTTGCAATGGGACGTCCGATCGGAATCGTCTGGCGCGTCAGGAGCGACGCGTCGATCTCAATCATGGTGCTGTCCACGCATGCTTCACTGGGCCCGTAGAAATTGCCGATGCGCACACCGGGCATGGCGTCTTGGACCGCGAACACGAGGGAGCGATCAAGCGCCTCGCCCCCGACCACGAGATAGCGCAGCGACTGCAGTGCGGTGAGCGCGTTCCCGGCAAGTGCGGCGCGAAGGGCCGACGGGACCATCTGCAAGACCGTGATGCGTTCGTCGCGAATCACATCAGCGAGGCCCAACACGTCACGATGGGCGTACGGAGCGGCCAGCACAACGGTCGCGCCCACCGCGAGGGGGGCGAAAATTTCCGCCATCGACGCGTCGAAGCTGATCGAGGCGTATTGCAACACGCGATCAGCGGGCGTGAGGGCGATCGCCTGGGTAAACCACTCGGCGTGATTGCACAGGGCACGATGCGGAATGCGCACACCTTTTGGCTGTCCCGTTGAGCCCGACGTATAGATGACGTAGGCCGCCTGTTCTGACGCGCCGCGCGCCTCGACGTTGACACGCTTGAGTGCTGCCCTCGAATCCATAAGCGACAGAACCGGAAGCAGCACGGCATCAGCCATGGTGGCCGCCGCGCGCAGTCGGTCCGCAAGGTGCGGTTGCGTGAGCAGCAGCCTTGCGCGTGTATCACTCAGCACATGGGTCAGCCGCTCGGGCGGAAGATCCGGATCGAGCGGCACGAATGCGCCGCCGGCCTTCAGAATGGCAAGGATGGCGATCACGAGCTCGGGTGAACGTGCCATCGAGACGCCGACCAACGTGTTTCCTAACGTGCCGGTCGCACCCTCTCGCTGCAGGAGCGCCAAGGCGAGATGGTTGGCCCGTGAGTTCAACTCGCGGTACGACAAGATAACTCCCTCTTGCTCTACCGCCCGCGCATCGGGCGTTCGCTCGACTTGTCGCTCGAACAGCTGATGGATCAGCGCGCCCGTCGGTCGTGGTACGGCGGTGTGGTTCCACTGCACCACTATACGATCTCGTGTTGCTTGGTCGAGGACAGGGAGTCGCGAGAGGGCCGTCTGCGGCGCGTGGCTCGCCTGCTCGGTCAAGGTGGCAAACGTCATGGCCAACGCCTCGATGCTCCCGCGATCAAAGCGCGCCGCATCGAACGCCATCGAACCATGCATCGTGTGGTCGACCCACTGCAGCGTACACACCAGCTCTGCCGGGTCAGCAGCCCCGTGCACTTCGAGCGTCTCCGAAGCCAAGCCACCGGACACGTCGAGCAGTATGGAGGCCCGCGCCGCCGCCGTGATGGCATCGGCGGGCTCTCCTTCGCCTACCCACTGCGCGACGCACTGTTGCACGGCGGCGGCGCCTTGCGCCAAGGAGGGATCGTCGGCAACGTCATAGGGCGAGACGGTGACAGTGCGGTGGTCCGAGTCGGTGTGGGATGCACCCCTCACTCCACTGGCGCAGGCGCGCATCGCGCGCGTGGTCATGCGCAGGGTGACCGTGTCCCCGCAATAACGAGAGACCGTGGCGGCAAAGATGGCCACGGCCATCGATGGCGTCGTGGCACCAATCTCGCAGGAGAGATGTGCCAAACGGCCTCCGACCTCGGGTCCGAAACCGATCGTCGCGGTCTCTCGCACCAGCGCACCGCCATCCTCCCGACCGGGAGCGAGGTCGGCGAGCAGTCTGCTGAACGAAGGGTTGTCAGGTGCTGGTGACATTCGCGAGGGAAAGGGGGCGCCACGGGATGCGAACCGTCTTCCGCAATAACCGTGCTATCTCGTTCCCGACTGACAGATTAAACTAGCCAAACGCATGTCAATTTCACCCTCCGCGCCACGAACCGCGCCACGAACCGCGCCACGAACTCATCTTATCATGTTTTCTCGACCACTTTGCCGTTTCGGCCTTCTGGCGACAAGCCTCGCAGCGTGTTCCGATGCGCGCGCAACCGACTCCGCTGAAGCGGCACCGGTGTCAGTGCGTCTGTCACCGCGCGATACGTCGATCGAGCAAGGCAGCACGCTGCGCTACCGCGTCCAATTGCGGGATGCTGACGGCCGAGAAACACTCAATACACTCTTGCGATGGGTCTCGCGCGATCCTTCGACGGTCGTGATCGACTCCACCGGAGTGGCACGAGGCATCACCCCTGGCCGCACCCATGTTGTCGTCACACGTGGTGGGCTGGTGGATAGCGCGGTAGCGATGGTGTTGGCACCGGAAACGCAAGCGGACGTCACGATTCAAGTGTCGACCGCCCAACGCACGCCGATTTCGCGCTTCATCTACGGCATGAACTTGACCGGCGACGTGAATGCGCCGTATGCCGGCGGGTTCCCATGGTATGGCGCCCGCCCACCGGCGGGTGTCACGATGGACCGCTTCGGTGGCAATCGATTCTCGGCGTACAACTGGGAGAACAACTTCAGCCACGCGGGCGTCGACTATCTGCACCAGAATGACGAGTTCCTTTCCTCAAGCCGCACGCCGGCCGCCGCGGTGACCGCACGCGTAACCGCCGCTCGACAGCGTGGTGCGGCAACCATCGTCTCCGTGCCAATGATCGGGTACGTTGCCGCTGACGGCGCGGGGCCGGTCGACACCGTGGACGCCACGCGCACAACGCGCCTGGAAACGCGTTTCAAGATCAGCGCGCCAAACAAGCCAACGGCACTCTCGACATCGCCCAACGCAAGTGATGCAACGGTCTATCAGGATGAGTTTGTGTTCGCGCTGACACGTGCGTTCCCGGGTGCGACCGGTGAGCAAACAGCACCAATGATGTTCTCCCTCGACAATGAGCCGGATGCGTGGCACGGGACCCACAAGGCGATCCTCGGCGACTCCGCCGACAATCCCTCGCGGCCACGATTGCAGACCTACGAGGGGTTTCTGGCCACGTCGATCGCCTATGCGACGGCGATCAAGCGTGTGGCACCAGACGCGATCGTGTTTGGCCCGGCCTTCGCAACGTATGCAGGCGTCCTGACGCTCGGTCGCTATCCACGACCCGATCCGCAGCACGGCACGCGATCGTTCGTCGAGTTTTACGTCGAACGCGTGGCACAAGCAGAACGAACGGCGGGCCGGCGGCTCGTGGACGTGTTGGACCTGCACTGGTACCCCGCTATAGGTACGAATCGCGGAGAGATTACCAATGACTACGCTGAACAGGACACACCGATGATCAACGCGCGCCTGCAGGCGCCGCGTTCACTGTGGGATCCCACCTTTGACGAGCAAAGCTGGGTCTCTGGTGTGACGAACGGACCGATCAAATTGATCCCGCGCTTGCGCGCCCTTATCCAGCAGTACAACCCCGGCATGAAGATCGCCTTCACGGAGTATTACTACGGCCGCGGCGGCGACATTTCCGGCGGTATCGCACAAGCCGACATCCTCGGCATTTTCGGACGCGAAGGGGTGTTTGCCGCCTCGTTCTGGCCACAGGCGGGCGTGTGGGCGCAGCCGTATGTCGGCAACGGTGCACGGGCCTACGCGTATGTGTTTGGCGCGTTCCGTAATTTCGTTGATTACGATGAGCGCGGGTCGCGGTTTGGCGACACGGCACTCGCCACGACGGTGAGTGATCCGGTCAACACATCCGCCTACAGCAGCATCGACGCGGCTGGGCGCGTGGTCATGGTGTTGATCAACAAAACCACGGCCGTGCAGCGCGCGGCGCTGGTACTGTCGCATCCGTCAGCCCTTACCACCGGCAAGGCGTATGTCATGCGTGACGGGGTCGCCACGCCGCAATTGGAGCAGACCGTTCCGTTTGCCGGTAATCGCGCAACGATCGCGCTGCCGCCACGCTCAGTGACGACGCTGCAGATTGCGCCATAGGCAAGGCTGCCGCTGTCCCAGGCAGCGCTCGTAAGTCACTCAGCCCCTCTCGGCGTGAGCGATGCCGGCACCGCTCACGCCGAGAGATAGCCCTGCAACACCGGCACCATCGTATCGACGGCCGGCGGCGAAAACACCGTGAAGTGATCCGCCGGGACCTGGAGGGTGTCCAGGTGCTCGACCCATTCGCCCCAGCCATAGTCGGGAGGCAGGTCACAGCCCTCGATGTCGACCGACGAGGTCACCAGCAGAGCATCGGATACGCGCTGCGTGGGCACATAGTTTGCCAACAACTCCTGATGCAGCACGTTTAGATAGAACGCGCGATCTTCCAGGGACGTCAGCGTACCGCTGTTCCATGCAGCGCGACACCGCTGTTCCCGCTCCTTGAGCGTCCGCTCGTCAGACCGTCGCGAGGCCATCCGTCCCAGGATTTTTCCGCACCGAATGACCAGCGTGTCACTACGGTACCGGGTCCACGCGACATGGAGACGACGCGCGAATGCATGTCGATTGGCGAGGGTGGTGACCGGGTTGGCGGAATCAAAGATCACCAATTTCACATCAAGCCCCATTGCATGCATTCGCGCGGCTATCTCGAACGCCACGATGCCGCCGAACGAATAGCCGCCGATGCGATACGGACCCGTCGGCTGTTTGCGTCGGATCATCTCCAGATAGTCCGTCACGAGCGTGTCGAAGTCCGGCACATGCAAATCGCGCCGGTTGAGCGAAGGCGATTCGAGCGCGTAGACGGGGCAGTCGATGCCAACCATTTTGGAGACGAGCGCCTGATAGAACATCACACCGCCGTCGCCTCCGTGAATGAGAAACAGCGGCGCGTCCCGCCCGTCATTCCGAAGGATGGCAAAATAGTCATCTGCCGTCGTGTCCGGCTCCAGCGTCGCCGGCCTGCCCAGCCCGCTGGTCCGACGATCGATTTCGCCCGCCAGCGCGCGAACCGTCGGATGCTGAAACAACACGGCGAGCGGACTGATAAATCCGAAGGTAGTTTCGAGCCTGTTGAACATCCGCAGGCCGAGCAGCGAGTGTCCCCCCAGGTCAAAGAACGTATCGGAAACGCTGAAGTGGGCCCGACCAAGCAACTCCGCCCAGATGGCGTACACCGCCTGCTCGGTGGCCGTGACCGGAACCTCGACCGCCACCGCCGCACCCGCAGGCGGTGTCTTCCGCCCAACGCGCTCCAGCAGCGCCCGTGTATCGACCTTCCCTGTAGGCGAAAGCGGGAGCGCAGGTACAAACTCCAGGGACTGCGGATGCATGTGTCGCGGAAGCGCCTGACGGATGGCGTCGAAGACCGCCGTCGCACGTGATGGATCTCCAACGCAGAAGGCGACGAGGGACTTACCAGCAACCGCATCCTCGTGCACGAGCACGCGCGCCGACGAGACGCCAAGTTGCTGCAGCAACACCGCCTCGATCTCTGCGGGCTCGACGCGAAAGCCGCGCAGCTTTACCTGCTGGTCGAGTCGTCCCAGAAACTCCAGGCTGCCATCGGGCAGCACGCGACACCGATCGCCGGTGCGATAGTGCCGTCCGCCTGCCGGACCGGCGGCAGCAACCGTGACGAACGACGACGCCGTGAGTTCGGGACGTTCGGCATACCCAAGGGCAACGCCCGCTCCGCCAACGTACAACTCTCCGGCAATGCCATTCGGTACAGGGCGTCCCTCGCCGTCCAGAATCAACACCGTGGTGCCCGGAATAGGGCGGCCGATGGGAATCGACGAGCGCTGCAAGTCGCTGGGAGAGATCTCATGCGTCGTCGTGAACGTGGTATTCTCCGTGGGGCCATAGCCGTTGACGAGACGCGTGTGCGGCAACCGCGTCAGCGCCTTGGCAACGTGGGAAGGACTGAGCACATCGCCCCCCGCCATCAAGACGCGCAACGATGACAACGCCTCGGGACACTCATCGACCATCGCGTGGAACAACCCGGCGGTCAGCCACATGACGCTCACCTGATACCGCGTGAGGCTCTCGGCGAGTTCACGAATGGTACGCGTTCCCGGAGCGGGAATGGCCAGGCACGCGCCGTTCAGCAGCGCGCCCCAGATTTCCAGCGTCGAGGCATCAAAGGACAGTGGCGACGCAAGCAGGAACACATCGTGCGCGACAACATCGATGCAGCCGGGTTGCCGGACCAGCCGGGCGATTCCGCGATGGGGGACAAGCACACCCTTCGGCCGACCCGTCGATCCGGACGTGAACATCACGTATGCCAGACTCTCCGCGGTCAGGTCGCTGCGGCCCGCTGGCGCGGTCGACTGGGGTTCCAGTGCGCTGAACAGCGCGGTGAGGGCAGCGTCGTTCAGCGTGCACACCGCTGTGGCATCCTCGCGCTGGTGCCGCTTGTGCGCGTCCGGATAGGTCGGATCGATCGGCACGTACGCGGCGCCGCACTTGAGAATCGCGAGGACCGCGAGCACGAACTCCATCGAGCGCTCCGCCTCGAGGATCACGCGCGACCCCGGCGCGACGCCGTCGGCGGCCAG
>JANOPS010000468.1:0-2189 GCA_031421995.1 Gemmatimonadaceae bacterium | reverse complement strand
TCTTTATGGTACGCGATGCACCGCCGCGGAAAGTCGTGCCGTGATACGGCGCGTGATGGGTGCGGTGCTCGCCGCGTGTGCGGCGACAGGCGCGCACGCGCAAAAAACCGGCCCGAAGCTCTACGTCACGAATCAGGGCGGGGCGTCGGTGTCTATCATTGACCAAACGCGTCTGGTGGTCGACACGGTCATCGACCTCACAGCGTTGGGTTTCACGCCCAACGCCAAGCCGCATCACGCGGTGGTGGAGCGCGACGGATCATTCTGGTACGTGACGCTGATCGGCGATGGGCGTGTGCTCAAGTTTGATCGCGCGAATCGGCTCGTCGGACAAGTGAAGATGGAGACGCCCGGGTTGCTGGCGCTCGACCCAGTCCATGATTCGCTCTACGTGGGGCGTTCCATGACGGCCGTGAATCCACCCAAGTCGCTGGGTGTGATCAAGCGCTCGTCATTCGAGATGGTGGAAGAGCAAGAGATCCAGATTCCCCGCCCGCACGCGCTGGCAGCAACGCCAGACGGCAAATGGGTGCATGCGGCGTCATTGGCCGAGAATCGGTTTGCCTCGCTGGAGGTTGCCACGGGGCGCGTCACACTGACCACGTTGCCGGGCACCGTCACGCGTTCTATGGTGCAGTTCACCGTCAGCCCTGACGGCACACGCATGATTGTTGGCGGAGAGCTGTCGAATACCGTCCTGGTGTTCGACCTCACGAAACCGCCCCCGTTTGCGCCACTCGCTGAGTTTGCCGTGGCCGGCAAACCATGGGATCCTGTGTTCTCGCGTGACGGCCGCCGCGCGTACTTCTCACTGTTTGCTGACAGCGCGGTCGCCGAGGTGGAGCTGAGGACGGGACGCATTGTACGCACCTTTCGCGGCCACATGGCACAACCCTACGACATGATCCTGCGAACCGATGGCAAGTTTTTGTTCGTCGTGAATCAGAACGTTGGCGGCGTGAAAGCCGGGCAGAGTGCGCACGACAACATGCCGGGGATGGCCGGTATGGCGGCGCCGAACGGCCCATCAAAGGGCTGGCTTTCGGTGATCAACATCGCCAGTGGCAAAGTGATCAGGGAGTTGATGCTCGGCGTGAGTCCATCTGGCATGGGCGCTGCCCGAGCACGGTGACCCGTGATTATGCCACAATGACACGAACATGACGCGTACGCAGGCCTTCCGTGCCGCCCTCGCGGTTGGCGCGGCGGCGGCGATGATCTCCGCGTCCACCTCCTTGCCGATGACGGACTGGCGCTACGCTGCGCGTGTGTCGGGTATCCCGGTCAGCGACAGCAGTGGAACGCCCATGCACGCGCCATTTCTGGGTGGCTTTGACGTGCCTCGGCCGCAACTGGTGGATATCAATGGCGACGGCAAGTTAGATCTGTTTGTGCAAGAGCGCCCAGGCGAGGTGATGTTCTTTGAGCGGGTAGGCGACGCGTGGCAATGGCGTTCGGATCACTTTCAGTCGCTCAACATTGGGGATTGGTTTCGGTTTGTGGACATCGACGGAGACCGTGACGTCGACCTCTTCTCGGAGATGCTCACCGGCTATATCCGCGTGTGGCGCAACGAGGGTTCGGCAACAGCGCCACAGTTCGTCGCGTTGGGCGATTCCGTGCGCGATGTGGATGGTCGCGCCATCGTCGCAGACCGACAGAATATTCTCAATGCCGTTGACATCGACTGCAACGGCAAGCTCGACCTGTTTATCGGGCGGGTGCAGGGTGTCGTGGATCGCTATGAGCAGGAGGGCAAAAGCCCTGATGGGTCGCCGCGCTTTCGGTTGTTGGAAGAAGAGTGGCAAGGCATTCAGGTGCTGGGTCCGGAGGCGGGAGGTGGTACACCGGGTCGCGACACTGGCGAACAGCTGAGCGGTCCGCGTAACGCTGAGGTCGATCCCGCTGAGCGTCGGCATGGCGCCAACACGCTCACCTTTGCCGACGTGAACGGGAAGGGTGTGCTGGATCTGTTCTGGGGAGACTTCTTCGAGGAAGGACTGCTGCGCTTTCAGAACACCGGAAGCTGTGCGCAGCCTGATCTCACCGGAAAGCCAGCGCGTTTTCCGATCGCTGCGCCGGTGCTCACGTCGGGCTACAACGCACCAACGTTCGGGGACGTGGATGGTGATGGAACGATAGACCTCGTCATGGGCGCGATTGGCGGCGCGTTTCAGCCCAGTCGCTCG
>JANOPS010000467.1:0-3448 GCA_031421995.1 Gemmatimonadaceae bacterium | reverse complement strand
CCGCCGCCAACGTGTTGGTCCACGAGACGCCCTGCAGGCTGATCGCCGCCTCCACATCATCGATGGATCGCGCTTTGTTCAGCGCGTCGTACGTCACCGCGTTGCGATCGTTCGACAAGTTGACATCGCGAATCGCGTAGGCGCGCGAGGTGGTCCACGGAAGTTGATCCGAGACGACAACGGGACCGTAGTGGGTCAGGTAGACCGTTTGCGACTCGGTCGTGAGTGTCGCACCGTCGCCCTTCACCGGAACCGTGACCGACACGCGCGTCATGGTGCGCCACCCGTTGCCGAACTTGTATTGCGTGGCGTCAGCGGGATTGAGATCCAGCGCATAGATCGTGGAACGCAAGCCCGTGGACACCGTGTGGCTCCATGCCACGTCTTTGTTGAAGCCAATCGCGACACGATTGGTGGTATACAGACTGGCGCCCATCACATCCAACTCACCGGGGATCGTGGTGTGAATCATGTGAAAGCGCGACGAGCCTTGCCACGGATAGTGCGGGTTACCCAGCAACAGCCCGCGCCCAGACGCCGTGACGGCTTTCCCCATCGCCACCGCATTGCTTCCCTCGCCCTGCGGAAGGTCAAAGTCGGTGGACAGGTCACCGACCTTTTGCCCCGGAGGCGCTGCGTTGGCCATCTCTTTCTGGTAGCGCCCCAATCCGTAGCGAATGCCCACACCAATAATGAGCCGCGTGAGGTCCTGTCCAACGAGTGGCCGCACCCATGTGCTGTTCGCACATTCTTTGGGGAGATCGCTCTTGTGATCCCGCAGATAGCGGTTGTATCCCGCGACGTATCCCGCATCGAAGCGATTGCTGTTGGCCGTCTGACGCGTGCCGTACGCCTTTACGGTCGCGGCATCAAGGACCGCGCGATGAAACACATCGCTTTCGCGATTCCCGTCGGCCGTCCCAAAGTGACGCGACAGGTCGCCGTTCACCATCACCACGTCGCGCGCAATCGTGCACACAGCGTCGGTGGCCGTGGCGTACGCGAAGCCGTAGCCCAAACTGCCCCAATCGCTGGCCTTCACGTGCGGAATGCCGTAGCTCGTCCACCGAATGTCCGTCTGGTAGCGCGGTGTTTTCTGCGCGTCGGCCGCGCGGCCTTGTACGACGCCTGCGATGAGCGCCGTCGCACACAGCAGCTGAGTCGTACGTCGAATCGCACGCCGCGTCATGGTTCGCGTCATAGTTCGCGGCATAGTGCGCGTCATAGCTCGCGCACCCGCACATTGCGCAGCGTGAGCGCGCCGTTGTGATCACCTTGAATCGCGATGTGTCCTTTGCGTCCGCGGCCGTACTTGGGCCACTGATTGAATTTGCTTGCCTTTACCTTCGCCTCCCAATCAGGACTCCAAAGCTCGTACTCCAGCAGTTTGGTACCGTTCAGCCAGTGCTCCACGTGTGCGCCCTTCACCACAATGCGCGTCCTGTTCCACTCGCCACCAGCCTTCACGACCCCTGCCGGTGGCGCATACAGGCCGTATGCTGCCCCGGCCGAGGTGAGGCGGTCCTTGCCGTCGCGCGCGTTGGCATCATCAAGGAGCTGATACTCCGGTGCGCTCCAATACACGCGGTCGAACTCTTCGCTGCCGCGATAGAACAGCCCGGCGTTGCCGCCTTTCTCGAGTTTCCAGTCCATTTCGAACTCGAAGTCGGCAAACTGCTCGCGCGAAATGATGTCGCCGGTGGCCTTAAGCTTGCCCAGCGTCCCGTTCGCCACCATCCAACCGGATGGCATCGTGTCTGCCTTGTAACCGCGCCACGCGCTGGTGGTCGCGCCGTCGAACAACGTGCGCCACTCACTGCGCTTTGCTGATGCGGTAGCCGATTGCGCACCGGACGCGCATGCGCCGAGGAGCAGCAACGCGGCGACGGAGAGATGTTCAAGGGAGCGGCGCATAGTGAATTCTTCGAGAGGAGGGTGCAGCGCGGAAAGCGATCTCTGCAACGGCGGGAAAGCCCGTGCCTAGACGATGCACATAATCGCCGCACCCCGCCACTAGCGCAACCGAAACACCGGGGGCGTCAGTCGAATGGCCAACGGGACCTCAGCGCCGCGGAAGAATGCCACGACAGCATCGGCAACACGCGTGTCCGCTTCGAAAATGTTGTGTCCGCCGTTCTCGACAATCAGCTGTTTCCCGTTGGAGAGCCCACGGATCTCCTCACGGGCCTCCGTCGGCGACGTTCGCCCGTCCAACGTGCCGGAGATGAACAAGGTGGGTACAGCCGACCGCAGCGGCGCGCGGAAGCCGTCACCGAGGTCGAGCGAAGGGCGCATGCCGTTCACGTGCGGCATGGGGAAGTTGATCGCGTCGCCCAATACACCCGTTTCCGCTTCACGACGAATCATCGCCAAGCGCTTCGTCGAGATTCCCGACGCGATGTCCATCGCCTCCGGCATGCCGCGATAACCGCCGCTCAGCGAGCAGAATTCCCGACACACAATCGCGGCGATCGGCCCGTACTGCCCTGCATCCATCGCGCGATACAACAGGGGAATCTGCGCACTGCCCGAGGGGTCAGCCATCATGCCTCCAACCATGATCTGCACGGGAAAGGCATCGAAGACCAGCATCGTTTCCGCGCGCCCACCCGCGGCCGGCATCGTCACGCGCGCCGGCGATGCGTTCAGCCGCGCATGCACACGTCGCATCGTCGCCGCGAGATCAGGATAAGCGTGCCGAGTGGCGGAGTCTCGGTCGATGAGCTGCTGCACGCGTCCGATCAGGCTATCAAACACGGCGGGCCGCTTGACCGTTTGATCGAGTCCCTCAATTCCCGCGAACACCGCGCGGTGAATGATCGCCCCATGGTACTTGAGCACCGCAAGGCCAAGGTGCGACCCGTAGCTGATGCCCCAGAGACTGATCTGCGGAACACCGAGCGCTTGTCGCAACGCATCGATATCCGCAGCGTTTTCGCGCGTCGTGTACCCATCGATCGCGATGCCCGCGGCCGACCACTGGGAAAAGCAGTCGTGGAGTTCACGCCGGAACTGCGTGATGATCGAATCACGTGTGGCGAACACCAGTGGCGGTGCGGCGGCCGGCGGCACACACGGCGCAATGTCGTTCGAGCGCCCCGTTCCGCGTTGATCCAGCGCAATCACGTCTGCAACGCCACGCAACGCTTGGAAGACGGGGAAGCGGGGACCCGCTGCGGTCCCTATGCCCGAGCCGCCAGGCCCACCCGCGAGGTAGACAATCGGCGGACCGGGATTGGGCGTGGTGGCACGAAAGCGAACGAAGCGCAGCGTGATCATGCGGCTCTTCGGATTCCCGCGTTGTTCAGGCACGCGGAAGCTTCCAAGTTCTGCAGGCACCTCTACGCCTGATCCGCTTCTGAACGCGAACGGCTCGAACGTCGCGCGTTCGATGGGAAGGACCGACGGTGATGCGTTTGGGCGACAGCCGGCCAGCACGAGAGCAAGG
>JANOPS010000466.1:0-13553 GCA_031421995.1 Gemmatimonadaceae bacterium | reverse complement strand
CTGTCGGCGTCGGCACAGCGCACGTACGGAGGGTAGTCGCGCTGCACCGTGGTCCCAATGATCCCGATCTTGACGCCACCCACCCGCACGGTGTCCCATCCGCGCACGCCGGGGAACGGCGCGCCGGTCGACTCGGTACAGTTGCCGGACAGCCACTGAAAACGAGACTCGCCGAGTCGGGCCAGAAGATTGGCTCTCGACCCATCAAACTCGTGGTTGCCGATCGTGGCGTAGTCAAGCCGCGCGGCGTTAAAGCCATCGATCATCTGCGCGCCACCGTACCACTTGCTCAGCACGCTGGGTGAGAGCACGTCGCCCGCCAGCAGGAACAACACGGGCTCACCAGTGGCGCGGGCGATCGAGTCGCGGAGTGCGGCCACGCGGGCCAATCCGCCGCTCCCATCGCGCATTGTGTCGATGACATACACATCGTTGACCAACAGCATGCGCACGGTCCGCGCCGAGGTGACCGGAGTGCGCGCGCCACCGGAGACGCAACCGACCAGTGCCACGGCAAAGAGCCCCACACGGCGGCCTAAACGCCCGGCGAGCCCGCGACCGCTAGACAATGGACGCCGGGTCGACGCCGCGAATCGCAAATACGCGAGCGACCGCCTCGCCGATCTTGTTGTTTGGCGTGCTCGCACCAGCCGTAATGCCAATGCGAAGTGGTCGCCCGAGGGGAATCCATGGCGACATCTCCGCCTCCGCATGATGCGGCCCGATCTGCCGGTATCGCACCCGATTCTCGTCGACGGCAATCTCATCGGGGTCGGCGATGTGGTACGTCAACACCTGTTCCGCGCACAGCGCGGCCAGCGAAATGGTATTGCTGGAGTTATACCCACCAACGACCACCATCAAGTCGAGTGGTTCGGCCAGCAACTCAACCACCGCGTCTTGTCGATCCTGCGTTGCACTGCAGATCGTGTCGAACGTTCGAAAGTGTTCGCTGCGGTGCGCCTCGCCGTACGCGCGCACCATGGCCTCGCCCACGGCGGCGCCAATGGCCAGGGATTCACGCGCCAGCATCGTGGTCTGATTGGCGACGCCAATCCGATCAAGGTGCACGTCGGGATCGAAATGATCGGACGCCGCTTTCGCAAACTTCGCGAGGAATGCCTCGCGTGTCAGCGCAGGCCGGGGCGTGGGATTTCCGGCCTTGTGCTCGATGTAGTCCATCACGAGCTGCCCCTCGTCCATATCGCGTACGACCAGATACTGGCCGCCCGTGTACTTCTCCACCTGGGAGGCCGTCGCGCGGGTCTCTTCGTGATAATACTTGCCGTGGATGAGCGACGTGAATCCATCGCGCGCATACACTTCGACGCGCTTCCAGACATTGAGAACCGAACCGCACGTGGTGTCCACCACGACACAACCCAGCTCGCGCAGCGTCTGGAAATCCTGAATCGTCACGCCGAAGGCCGGGAGAATGACGACGTCAGCCGGTTCGACCGCGCTGTAGTCGAAGCCTTTGCCACTGGCTGGAAGAAAGATCACCCCCATCTCCCGCAGCTTCTCGTTCACATGGGGATTGTGAATGATTTCGCCGGCGAGAAAGATGCGGCGTTCGGGGAACTTGCGACGTGTCTGATATGCGTAGTCGACCGCGCGTTCGACCCCGTAGCAAAACCCGAACTCCTTGGCGAGTCGCACGGTCGTGTCACCGACGGCAAGTGTGTACTCCCGCGCGCGAAGGAGATCCACCAACTGGCCCGTATAGTCGGCGGCCAACGTGCCCTGGACTTCGGCCTTCAGGCCGAACCCTTTGCGAACGTACGCTCCGGACGCGGACGACGCGTCTACGGACAATGGTGCGGTATCAGTCATACCGGAATCTAGCGCGGCCCGGCGTCGAAGGCGGGGCGACGAGCGGGTCAGGCGCCATTCGGACGCCACGAGCGCGCGTCCTCCATCGAACAGGCGTACGGCGCCAAGGCACTTCGCATGTCGACCGGCAGGGCGCGTTTGGCAAAGTGCTCAACCGTGACACACACCACCACCATGGCCGCCGAGGCAACCAGCCTCCAGCCTTCGCTGGTTCGCACATCGACGTTGATCGTCATCGACGTGTCGCCGATCCGGGTGAGATACGTGACCAAGGTCAACGCATCGTCGATACGGGCGGGTGCGAAGTACTCGATGCTGAGATGGCGACGCGGCATCCAGATGGTCGGCGCGTCAAACGACCCATGATACGGCAGTCCGGCGTCGCGAAACAGTTCTTGTTCGGCGAGTTCGACCAGCCGCGTAAAGGCGCTGAAGCGCATGATGCCGACCAAGTCGACGTCCGCCCACCGGACCCGCTCCTGCATGGCGAAAGGCTGAGGTTCTATCATGCCGGAGTATGCGTTCGCGCCCTCGGCGGCGAAAGGATCGTTTCGCCCGCGGGATATGGCGGGCGTTCTGAGTCAGCGTTTCCCCGCTAGCGTGATCGGGTTCCACAGCGCAGCATACACGCATGTACAAGACACTCTTGGTCCCCCTGGACGGCTCAGGCTTCAGCGCGCGAGCGCTCCCCGTGGCCGTCGAACTCGCCCGCCGATCTGACGCCACCGTGCATCTGGCGATGGTGCATGATCCGAGCGCCTTTATTCCGTTTGTTCCCGGTGAGGTCGCAGTACCGGTGTTCGACGCCGACCTGCTTCGGCAAAAACGTGAGGAATCGCAGGTCGCGCTCAACGCCGCCGTCGCCGCCGTCACCGCGCAAGGGGTCCGCGCCGTCGGGGCCCTGCTTGAGGGAACCGTGGTGGAATCGCTGGTCGAATATGGACAACAGGTGGCGGCCGAGATGACGCTGATGACGACACATGGGCGCGGCGGGTTCACGAGGTTCCGCGTAGGGAGCGTGGCCACGGCGTACATCGTGCGCGCCACCGCACCGGTGCTGCTGGTCCACGGTGCAGGTGGCGACGGCGAGGCCACGCCAGTCCTCCCCAGCGGCCAATTGCTCGTGCCCCTCGACGGCTCTCCGTTCGCGGAACTCGTCATGCCGCATGCCGCACGTTTCGCCGACGCCTGTGGGATGACCATCGCGCTCTTGAGTGTGGTGACGCCCCAGGCCGTGTCGATGGCCCCTTTTGGTATGGAGTCGCTGCTGGCCGACACGGCCATGCTTGGGCAAGAGGAACAGCTGCGGTCGGAGTATCTCACCCGCATCGCCGCGGACTACCCGACCGGCACCACCGTGGAGTGTGTGACCGACATGTCGCCGGCCCGCACCGTGCTCAATGCCGCAGCAGACGCGGGTGCTGTGGCCATGGCCACCCACGGGCGAAGTGGGTTGAAGCGCCTCGTCCTCGGCAGCGTCACGGACGAGGTGATTCGGCACTCGACCGTGCCAACGCTCGTCTATCGTCCCACGTCAGACGGGTGAGCGGCGAAGTACGCTGGCGCAAGCCACGGAGCCAGAGCATACGTGACCAGCGGTTCATACGCGCGCTGGCGGTCAATGAGCCCAGCTGTCAGAATGCCCACCGCGCCCAGTCCCCACTTCGTTCCCAGTACCTGCGCCACGTGATCCATCGCGTGGCCCAGCTCTTCGCCTGCCGCGATGCGTCTCGCGACCGCCTGCGGTAGGGGCATCGCGAGCGACCCACCGAGTCCCTCGCCGCCCGCGCGATCAACGGCGACAGCCCACGCGCACGTGCGCATCGCACCGCTCGGCAGAACCACGACGCCGCCCTCAAGACCGACTCCCAAATCGACGTCCGGGGTGGCGGAGAGTGCGCCGACCGCGCGCGAGCGGGCCCCTCGCTGTGTTTCCTCGTCACCCAAGGGCTGCGCCCGTACGCCGCTGTCGACCGCAACCCCGACCACCTCACAGTCCTCCCAGATCCGCTCAATCACGGCTCGGACGGCCGCGACCTTCACAGGATTGGTGGAGCCCACAGCAATGCGACGCATGCGCCTATCTCAGCGTGAACGGTTTTTCGAGAGCAGAATGCACGGGAATCTTGCTCGCAGCCACGTATGCATGTAACGTGAGCCGCCGAGATGCTCGTATCTAACCTTGTTGCACGGCCTTCCGACGCTAGCGATCGGCGGCCGTCTCCGACGCTTTCACGGTCGCGCCTGTGGCTCGACTTCGTGAACACCGACGCCGCTGCGCAAGCGGTGCTCGGCGACCAACTCCGTAACCTCGACGCCCTCCTTCTCTGGCTTACCGATCACAACGTACTCGACGACGAGCGTTCCGTGGGCATCGGTCGCCGAGCGCTGCTGCAGCCCGCGGCGGCGGCGGCGGCGTTGGTTGATGCTCGCCGCATTCGTGCGGCCCTGCGCATGCTGGCTGAGCGTGGCAGTACCTCGGCGCGCATCTGCGTGGACGCCGCGACGGAAATCAATCGGGTTTTGGGCCGAAGCGCGGGTACGCGTCGACTCGATCAGCTCGACGATGGTTCGTTCGTCCGCACGTTCGTGCCGACCGGCGACGCCTTTGCGGGCTTGATGATGCCCGTGGTGGAGTCCGCTACCGACGCACTCGTCCTGGGGGAGCTTGAGCGCGTTCGTCGTTGCGCGGACCCACGCTGCCATCGCGTCTTTTGGGATACCACGAAAAACGGCCTGCGTCGGTGGTGTGACATGGGCACCTGCGGGAACCGGGCCAAGGCCGCGCGCCACCGCGCCAAACGCGTGGAGCGGATCGCACCCATTCCCGCGCGCCACGGCGAGGCGCTCTAGCCGTGGACACACCGCGAACGCCGATCACGCCCGCGCGCGCGCTCGAGGCCATCGAGCCAGCAGGCGACCCGTCGCTCGAGCGCGGCTTCGTCGCCTCGCTGCGCTGGCTGGTGGCCGAAGGCGACACGCGTGGCGTGAAACGCATTGCCGTGGAATTGCGAGCCCTCCGCGAAGCGCTCGCGACACTCGACGAAACGCGGGCGACGCGTGATGAATATGCGCGCCGGGCGACCGAGCTTGATCGCGAACTCCAAGCGGCAATCGCCGTACTGGGGCCAGGCACGAACGTTCATGGCAATGGATCGCTGATTCAGCGCCTCGCGCGACTGCGTGAACGTTTGGCCGAGGATACTGAAGTGCGCCGCCAGCTGACGCTTGAGCGCAACGCTTGGCGCGCGATGTGTGAATTGCTGACACAAACGCGGGCCAAGGTGCATGAACTGCTTGAGGAAACCGAGACGGAGCGAGACTCCCTATCGTCATCCGTCGAAGTCATGCGCGCACGCATCGTGGAACTGTCGTTGTTGCACGACGACGCGGCAACGGACGCCACGCAAACACGCGCCGAGCTCGCCTCATTGCGCGAGCGTCTTCAGGAGTGGAGCGGTACGGTCGAGCGTGCCCTGCAGGAACTGGCACGGAGCGCCAGCTCCCTCAGCAACGAAACGTCACGCCGCTGACGTCAGCGTACGGGATTGCACGAGCGGGGCGATCGGCGCAAGCACGCTCCGCACAACCGCGTCCTTCACATAGCCCATCTCGACCGCGTAGTTGGCAAGTTTGCGTTGCAGCAACCGACGCCCGCGAAAGAGTCGCGACTTGACTGTCCCCTCCGGCACACCCAACGCCGTCGCGATCTCCGCATAGCGCAGTCCCTGCAGGTCGCTGAGTACGACCGCTGAGCGATACTCCTCGGGAAGTGCGCGAATGGCACGCGTCACTTCATCATCAAGGAATGAGTCGTAGAAGCGCGCTTCGGGATCCGCTTCGCCGACGGCTTCAAACATCGCCCATCCCTCGGTATCCTCAGGCTGCTGCACCTCACGGGCGTCAGCACGGCGCTTCCGGCTTACGAAGACGTGATACAGAATTGTGAAGAGCCACGCGCGAATGTTGGTGCCAAGGTGGTATTGCTCCCAGCGCTCCAAGGCGCGCAAGAACGTATCGGACACCAGATCCTCGGCGTCATCGCGTGCCCGCGATAACTTGAGCGCGAATGAATACAGCGCATCGAGGTGTACCAACGCCTCGCGTTCAAATTGCGCACGACGCGCTTCGCGGTTCTCACTGCTATCGGTTGCCGCCACCGTCGACTGCGCAACGGCCTCATCGTTCATGCTGACCATGGAAATCTCCTCGTCTCACGTGCTGCGTGACCTGCTCTATGGGCGCTCCGCCCGGACGGGCGAGTAGCAACGAAATCCATCACCTGCTTCCGTACCGAACACCAACACTCCGCGAGCATTCGCAACACACCACTGAGTGGATGCAGATGCGCGCGTCATCCTGCACAACAGGCCGCACCTACTCGACGCCGACCACTGGTCTGCCGTTTGTGGCGCCGATGCCATCGCGCGCATGCATGCCGATGAATCGCTTGAGATCGATCGCGATCCCCTCAAGGACTGAGAGGTCACGTTTCACGCGCGTCATCAACACGGCGCCCTCAAGGGCGGCGATGATGAACCGCGAGAGGCGCACCGCATCCACATCGTCCTGCAGCTGCGGTCGAGCCTCCCACAAGAGCGATCGAATCTGGCTGGCCCAGCGCTCAAACACGGCTTCGATGCGCACGCGGAATCCTTCGTGCGCGTCGGCCAATTCGGCGGCCAAATTGCCGAACGGTGACCCCCGGCGGCCGCCACTCTCCGCCTGCAACGCCACGACGGCATCGATGAACAGGTTCAGGCGCTCGAGCGGATCGATCATCGGCTCGCGAAGAATGGCCAAGCCTCGCTCGGCAAATCGTTCGAACTGACGATTCAACACTTCGTACCCCAGCTCTTCCTTGGACTTGAAGTAGTGGTAGAAGTGGCTTTTGCCGCTTAGCTTGGCGGCTTTGATCACGTCATCCACCGACGTGGACGTGAACCCCCGCTCGGCGATCAGCGTGGCGGCGGCATCGAGAATTTGCAAGCGACGGTCTGAGATCATGACATGACATTAGGACCGTACGGTCCAATTGGCAAATACTCCATCTACATACAGTTAAGTCTATACTGTGTAGATATTTACGTACAGTTTCGCGGTCTTTTTTCGCGAAAACGCGAAAAGGTTTTACACGACTAGGACTTACTGGTCCTATGTAAAACTCAGCGTCGTTTTTTCCCACCGCCGCGGCCGCCGCCACCGCGTGAGCCGGCTCCGCCACTCCCGCGGCCACCGGAGTGGCCGTCGCCTCGGCCCTGCCGCCCGCCGCCGCCGCCGCCGCGACGCGGAGCGTGTCGCTCGGGCCGACGGGCACCAGAGCGGTCTCGCTGCTCCCGCGTCTCCTGCTGGACGCGCGCCGCATGCAATTCCTCGTCGGTAAACGGATCGTCCATCCGCTGCTGCAGCGTCGCCAAGTCGCTCGCGCGCACCGATCCGCGCTGCCCGCGCGGCACCACAAATCGGAGCGGGCGATCGAGCACCGGAAGCTCTTCGGCCACCAGCGTGCGAGCCAGCTTTTCCGGCAACCGCAGTTGGACAACCGGCACGACACCGAGATCACTCTCTTCAATTGCGTAGTCGAGCGTGATCGTGCGGTCACGAATGTCGACCGCTCCCGGAAGTGCACGCGCGGCGGCCAGCTGTTCATCCGCAATGAATTGGCGACGATCCAGCTTGAGCGCGAGCGCACGCACCGCGTCGTACTCCCACACATCCTGCAACTGCGCTTCGTACCACGCAGTCAGTTCCGCTTGCGACAAGCGGGGCGTGGTTGCGCCCAACTTCCGCCAGACGTCGCGGATCTCGTCCACCACCGGTTGATTGCGCCGAATACTGGGGTGGCGAAGTTCACCGCGTGCGGCCGCTTCGGCCAACACATGGCGCGCCGCGCCCGCGAACTCCGCGGGGAAATGCGTCAGCGGTTCACTCTCGCTGGACAACTCGAACCCATAGAACGTGACGCGACGCCGCAAGACGACCGGCGAGTGTTTACGCTCTGGCTCGAGTACCACTTCCGGCGCGTGACGTTCGGCATGCCGCTTTAACACGTCCATCGACAGCTGCGTGCCCTCGATGGAAGCACGGGGCACACCAAAGCGATCCGCGAAGTAGCGCAGCGTGCCGGCTACCGCTCCCCAACTTCCGCAGACGCTCGTTTTCGAGACGCGGGCCTCGTGTCCATCCACCGTATGCTCTTCCACCACCAAATCGAACGGCATGTACTGCGCCAACAGCTCGCCGAACTTTCGCAGCATTCCTTCACGCGCCAACGGCAGCGTGGTCGGGAGTGCGAGCCCAACGCTTCGATACACGCTCGCCATCGCCAGCGCGGCATCTTCCAAGGACTTGACCAGCACCCCACGTCGCTCCGCCCATTCGCCGATGCGCTCCGCGTCAAACAGGTGCCGAGACAACCCGTAGACGTCGCCAACGTACCCTGCGGCGCGGAAGCCTTCCGCGTACAAATTGTAGGCCGTCAAGTGATCGCTCCCGCGCAGCACAACCCCTTCCAGGTCGCGTCCGTCGCGCGTCATCCTATGAAGCGAATCAATGCCGCTCATTACCGCGAGTGCGGGTAATAACTCGTCATCGCCGTTGACGATCAGCTCACCCCACGCGCGATCAACCGGCAACGCCTCGACGGCCTTCCCGTAGTTGGTCAAGCGCCCGTGATCAATAAGGCCGCGCGTCTCCAAACGCGTGACGGCCTTCTTATAGGCCACACGGTCCAGCGGCACGGGCAGCTCAAGTTCATCCGCACGCACGCCCAGTCCTGCGCAGGTAAGCGCCACGCGTTCGCTGTCGCCCGCCAACTGAAAGTCTGGTGCGGTTGGGCGAAGCGCCTCAAAGCGAATGTCGCGATCGCTCAGAATGAACACGCGCCCGTGCTCCACGCGTCCGTGGACGCGTCCCGCCATCTGCAAGATCTCATTCGACCCCAAGTGCACGCGCGTAAGCACGTTGCGCCCGCGATCGATCACATTGGTGAAACGCGTATCGTCAATAATGACGGTATCAAGTCCAGGCACATTCAGCGCACTCTGTCCCGCCGCGGTCATTGCCAGGAAGAACGGCTTGGGAATCGTCCCCTCGAGGAAAGGACGAATCACCCGTATGGGCTCGCCCCCGTGATAGTGCGCTGCCGCTATGCGCGGGTAGCGTGTTCGCACCCAGTCGGCGGCCTCCTCGACACTGGCCCGCGTGGGGAGGAACATGGCCACGCCGCGCTCAGACCGCGCAAGCTTTTGCAGGAACTTGTCGTCTAAAAAGGCGAGGGGCTGCTTCCGCTCCACCTCAACCTTCGCGGCTTTGCTCGCATCAAACGCCGACACCTGCAGTACGTCAGCGCTGTTCAGGTACTGCGAGTAGAACGCCGGGTCCACGGTGGCCGACAGCCAAATGAATCGACAGCCGACCCGCTTCCCCAACGCCAGACACAACTCGAGCTCAGCGCTCGTTTGATGAATCTCGTCGACGATCAGCGTGTCCTGTGCGCTGATGTCGCCATCCTGAAACCAGCGGCGCGCGATGCCCGTGGTCACGATCACCACATTCCACTGCGGCGTGTCCGGCGTGGCTTCGCGCTCGCGATTCACCACACCAACGCGCAAGGTGAGCGTGTCCAGTATCGTCTCGGCGATGGGTCGAATCGCCAACGTCTTGCCGGTACCCGTTCCCGCCACAATCCCAAAACCGCGACCGCTTGCCGCGAGGGACCGGACCTCGGCGCCGCGTGTACGCTCAAGGAACGTGTCGAGGCGAAGGCCAACCGCCAGCTCGATGGTTTCGCAAGCCGCGCGCGTGGGGGCAATCACGATCACGCGCCCGGTGGACGGTTTGGCGGCGGCGAAAGCCTCGCGATCGGGCGGCAGGTAGCGGTCGGATGGTGTGCGCACGTTGTAAGTTACACGGGTCCCCTTCGCCAACCACCACACGCACAGGGAATTCAGAAATGACGATGGCTCAGGAGCAAGCAGAATGGGTTCTCGTTGGGACGTTCAGCTCGGTGCTTGATGCCGACTTCGCGCGACAGCAGCTTGACGCCGAAGGTATTCCGGTGCTGGTAAAGAGCGACGCATCAGGTTTGTTCGGCGCGGGGTTTTCCGGTACCCTCGCGTCCGGTATCGCCCTGTTCGTTCCCAGTCCGGAGGCAGCTCGCGCGACCGAGCTGCTGGATCGACAGCCGTAAACGTCATGGGGTCCGCGCGTGATGACTACCTCCAACGCCTGATCACGCAGGCGGCCGAGGCCCTCCGACGATTGCGCACGCGCCTTGGGACCGGCGAATCGGTTGAGTCCGTGCGTGCTGACGCCGACGCCGCCATCGGGACCCTGCTCGGCCCGCAGCGCGAAATGTTAGAACGTCTCGACGCGTGGTCGGCCATCAATCTGCTCGGTGACACGGCGCGTGCCGGCGCGTGGGTCGACCTGCTGGAGTTGCAAGCCGACACACGCGACGCCCAGGGCGACACGACGCGCGCCAATGGGTTGCGTCAGCGGGTCACGGCCCTGCGCGCGCAGCTCGCAGCGTTGCCAGTCACTGACACGTGACGGAGACCCCCACACGCTGCGCGTGGGCCAAGAAACCGCTCGACGTCGTGTACCACGACGTCGAATGGGGCGTGCCAGTACACGACGATCGCGTGCGCTTCGAATTTCTCACGCTCGAAGGCGCGCAGGCCGGCCTGAGCTGGTCCACCGTGCTCGCCCGTCGCGACGGCTACCGCGCGGCGTTTTGCGAGTGGGATGTTGGCGCAATCGCGGAATTGACGGAGTCCGACATCGACCGGGTGGTGACCGATGCGCGCGTGATTCGGCATCGCGGCAAGATTGCCAGCACGGTGCGCAATGCCCAGGCCTTTCTTCGCGTCCAACAGGAGTTCGGATCGTTCGATGCCTACGTGTGGCCGTTGATCGGAGGCGCGCCGAAGCAAAGCGCGTGGCCCACCATGCGAGACGTGCCCACGAAGACGAGCGAGTCGGATGCGTTGAGCAAAGACCTGATCCGACGCGGATTCACCTTTGTCGGATCGACCATTTGCTACGCCTACATGCAAGCAACAGGGATGGTGAACGATCACTTGGTCTCCTGCCCGCGCCACGAGGCCTGTCGCGCGTTGCGCTGATCCTCCGACGTTCTGCGGGACAGACCACGGCCGAGTACCGAAACGACTCCCGACTCCCCTCCCCCGACTCCCGACTGTTGATCCAGCACTCAGCGAGCGCCGTCCCTGCGCACGGTCAGCGCTGGATCAACTTCACCCTCTGCCCGCCGCGAAAGATCTCGACGCGATCCGCGCGCCCGTCGCGATTCGTATCCGTCCAGACCTGCAGCAACTCGCTGTTCTGATCGAGGAACAGCGCCCGCCACGGAATGCCGCCCCGCCCTTGGTCTGGCACGCGCACGATAAACTCGTTGGTGCCGAGCCACGTCATGACTTCGGTGCTGGCCCTGCCTTGAATCACATCCAGCGCCGCGCGCATCTGCGGTAACACTTGAGGGTATGCCTGCGACGCAAAGCCCGGCAGATCATCACAGCGCCCGTCCTGATCTTTGTCCAAGCACACCGGCGGACCGAAGCGTGAGTCGTCGCACCACCCGTCGCCGTCTCGGTCCAGACACGTCGAAGAGCCATTGCCCGGTGGACGCACGTTCGGATTACCGTTGAAATACCGCGGGTCCTGCAGGGCGCCACCGCCAACCACCACGCCGCCCGGTGCGACGTACCCGCTGTATGACCCAAGCGGCCCCTGCTGTGATGCCGACGTTCCCTGAGACGACAAAGCCGGCTGAGAAGCCGGCTGGTCGCCATAGAGTTGTGCATCGGTGATTCGTTTGCTTTCCCGTTCGGCACGAGCATACCGAGGGTCTGTCGGTTCGATATCGGGCGGAATCAGTGGCGGCCGCTTTTCAGTCCCCGGTTTGGAGAATCCCTTCACCGGGAGCTTCTCCGTGCCCTTCGCGGTGCCCTTGTCTTCCCCGTATATCACACGGCCGTTCGCCGGCTTCTTCTGAATCGCGGTGGGACAATCGGTCGGCGCCGGCTGCTGCGCCGCAGGCACGCCGTCGATCCACACACGGCACATGTTCGCCGGCGGCACATACTCGCGGGGAATGGCTTCCGGCTGTTTGGCACGTACCGGCTGCGCCGCCAGCGCGCCACTCGCACTCATCGGCGCCAGCGCAATAGCGGACAGGCTCAGAGACGCCGTCCACACTACTTGTTTTAGGGTGCTCTTTCTCATCTTGGCCTCAACCAGATACTTCCGGACCGGTCGCATATGCTCGCACTGTCACCCAGAAAGGGCAACTCCAGTGTCGACACACTCTCCTTAGCGCAGGGACCGTGCCACGGGCGCCCGGATCACGCCCGCACCTGCGTTTACCCCGTATGAGCAGGACTAGTGCCCGCATGCCGACGCAACGGCGCTTCAGCCCCCACGAAGAAACGGCTCCACCAGTGGACAGCCAATCCCGCTCCGAGGACAACCCCTGAACCGGCGCGGACTCTCGTCGCGACGCGTCGGACGCTGACCAATCGCTGGCCCATCGCTGATCAGTCGTTGATCAGTCGCCTATCAGTCGCCGAAGCTGATGCCGGTCATCCGGGCTGCCATGACCACGTCGTGCGTCGGATCGACCTTCTTGGTCTCCTTCAGGACTTCGTCGATCGGGATGCACACCAGATGTGGCGATTGCAGCGCCACCATATGCCCCCACCGCTTGTCGGCCACCGCTTGCACGGCCGCAGCACCGAATCGTGTGGCAAGCAGGCGATCATATCCCGTCGGCGCGCCCCCGCGCTGCAAGTGTCCGAGCACCATCGACCGCGTCTCCTTGCCCGTGCGCTTCTGGATCTCGAAGCCGAGGCGTTCCGCGATGCCACCGAGGCGCCGATCCTGTCCAGGCAGCGATTCGCCGATGATGGACTCGGTGCCACCCTTCGGCTTGGCACCCTCCCCTACCACCACGATACTGAATCGCCGACCGGCCGCATCACGCGCAAGGATTTTCTCGCATACTTTCTCGATATCCCACGCAATCTCTGGGATCAGGATCACGTCGGCCGTACCGGCGACACCGGCATGCAAGGCGATGAAACCCGCCTCGCGACCCATCACCTCAAGCACCATCACACGGTCGTGCGACTCCGCCGTCGTGTGCAGTTTATCGATGGCTTCCATCGCGGTATTGACCGCCGTGTCGAAACCGAAGGTCGTGACCGTTCCCGCGACATCGTTGTCGATCGTCTTCGGCACGCACACGATCCGCAGGCCTTTGGCCGCGAGTTGTGACGCGATCTTGAGCGAACCGTCGCCGCCGATGGAGATGATGCAATCGATACCCAGGTTGCGCGCGTTCTCGATCAGTTCATCCGACCGATCAATCTGCGTCCAGCTGCCATCTGGCTGCTGGACGGGATAGGCAAACGGGCTGCCCCGATTGGTGGTCCGCAGGATCGTCCCGCCCAGACCGCCGATGCCCTTGACCGTATCCGCCGTGAGCGGCACGACCTCGTCATCGCCCATCAGTCCGGCGAAGCCCCGTTTGATGCCCAGCACGTCCCAGCCGCGTGTCCGCGCTGAGAGGACCGCCGCTCGAATGACGGCATTGAGACCGGGGGCGTCACCGCCACCGGTGGAAAGCGCGATGCGCATAGAAGAAGTGAGTTGGGTCGACAGGATCAGGGAAATGGCGCGGACGCCGGCCGCATCGA
>JANOPS010000465.1:0-4473 GCA_031421995.1 Gemmatimonadaceae bacterium | reverse complement strand
ACCGCCTCCGGCGAGAAACACGCGCGTGGGCGACGCGCGCCACGCGCCAGCGGCTGACGATCAACTGGCAGTTCACGCGGAAAGACGCGCGCCGGCGGTTTGGATATCAAAAGCCACTCTCTAAGCGGTCAGAGTACTAGGGCGCCCTTGCCACGGGGAGACCCGGTGCTGCTTGGTCGCCAGACCGAGCGCGACCAAGGAATGCCATCACCGAACACTCGCTGGTGCAGGCAGCGCAAATGCTGGACTGCGATGAACTCCCCAGTCCATGAAATGCCGTTGTGCGAAGAATCACAGCGGTCGAGGAAATGGCACTTGCGCACCCCCCCCGGAGTGGTACTCCTCAAGTGTGCGAGATTCGCACGTATGAACTTTCTGTCCCATAAACGCGGAGAGAGAAATGATTAAGAACAGAGGCTCGGCAACACGGTTCGCTTTCGCACTTATCCTGGCGACCGTCGGCCTATTCCCAAGCGACGAGGCACGCGCGAGCAACGTCGACGCATCAGGCGGTACCACGATGTGCTCAACGTGTACGAGTGATCTAGTGAGACACACGATGAACAATGACTGCTGCGAGAGTGGTGGCGGGTGCTACGAGGTGTCCTCCTACGGATCGCATACGACGGGCGGCTGGTGCAGCGATGCACACAACGGTTGCGACGCAACCTAGCCTCGCAGCGGACTAACCTGCTGGCTGTAAGCCACGCATAGGCTGGCTGAGGCCCTCCGGCGATCATCAGAAACGACGGAGGGCCATCAGTCGGTCACACTGCTCCGTTCCATCACCTCTCGTGAGGAGGACAGCAATGTGTCGATAAACGAAAAATCTCTCTCTGCTGGCTCTTTTGTGCTCAACGCTTCTATAGCCATAATGGCTATCGCGATCGCCGGCAGAGAGATCAGGGACTGGCGATCCAATCAGGACAGCCAACCCGCACCGCCCGTGTTTGATCCCGAGTGGAGAACGGCCGTCGGCGCTGCCACTGCGATCTCCAATCCATCGGCCAAGGTAACGTTGGTGGAATTCCTTGACTTCGAGTGTCCCGTCTGCCAGCAGACGCACGGCGTTATCGGGGCGCTTGCAAGAAAATACTCTGCGCGACTCTCTATCGCTTATGTTCACTTTCCTCTAAAGAACCACAAATACGCGCGACTTGGCGCTTTTGCGGTTGAGTGTTCGAAACGGTATGGGAAACTGCCGGAGGCAATGGATGCGGTATTCCGAGATCAGGTGCACTTGGCGAGGTTCTCTGCAGGCGCTTTCGCCAGAGGTGTTGGGATCGCAGACTCAGTCGGATTCGTGGCCTGTCTATCGGATTCAACCAATCTGTCAGGTATCAGCGAAGGTAGGACAGCGGGAGAGGCGCTTGCTGTGAAAGGTACGCCGACCATCTTTGTCAACGGCTGGCGCTTTCGAGGAGGTGTACCCGAGCGCTACTTGTCCGAAGCGATTGATGACTTGCTCGACGGCCGCGCGCCTCGCTCCGCAGGAATTGCTGCGAAGAGCCGACCGTGAGAGCGGTCATGGCCGGGATGCGAAAACAAGCGACGTGGGTCTGCTGTGGGCTGCTCGGCGTGGCCGTTCAGGGCGCAACCGTTCACGCCCCAGCGGATCTACCGTCAGACGGAGTTCGATTTCAACAACCGCTGCTGCATTCGACAGCGGTACTCTCTCGGCTGCCTGAATGGGTTGTCTCGTCGAATCCGAGTCTTGAGATTGGCGCCGATGATGGCGCAAATCTGGACATGGAGGACCTCGAGCAGGCCGACTTTTTGGGCAGCCGAGAGGTCTTGGTGCTCGGCGGTTTGCCGTCGCGCTTGCTGGCCATTGACGTCGGTACAGCAAAGAGCCGCTCTATCGGACGAAGGGGAGCGGGACCTGGAGAATATGAGCAAATGCGGGACATTTTCGTACGAGGCGACACAATCCTGATCACGGACTACGCCCTCATGCGACTCACTGCAATGCACCGATCAGGTCGCTTTCTGTGGAGTCGCCGACTTGAACCTCCTGTTGTGCAAGCCGCCACGCGAATTGCAGGAGTGATGGCCGATGGCACGACCGTCTTGTTCTCCGCCGGGGTGCTTGACGAAGGCAACACCGCAAAGAGGACCACTTCGGGAGTCTACTCAGTGCGACGAGCGGGTCCCGCGCACGTGATCGCCCAACTGCCCGACCTACATCTCGTCCAAACGGATACACGCTACAACGGGCAGCTCCGACGACGAATGCTTCCGCTTCGCCTTTCCTCGTCAGCGAGAGTGGTCGCCACGCAGTCGTTAATCGTGTCGACCAGCGCAGATGATTTTCTACTGGATATGCGAGCAGTCGATGGACACGTGACTCGGTCGATTCGTCTCGCGAAGCCGCTCCGCGCCGTGACGCGCGCGATGCGAGGCGCAGCGGTGGAGAAAGAACTTGACGTGCGCCTTCGCGCGCCGAGAGGGGAACCACTGATCGACCCGAAGGAAACCGAGCGACAGGTTCGCACCGCCACCTACGCTGATTCGCTGCCGGCGATTCACTCATTGCTCCTCGCATCCGACGGCACTATTTGGATGGTAGAGGGGATCGGACCTACGGACGGTGGATGGAGCGCATTCGGGATTCGCCCAGACGGATCGTTGGTCGCGCGACTTACTTCAAACGCTCCCGGTGAGCCACTCGCGATAGAAGCCGACAAAGTACTGGTTCGTGAGGTCGACTCGGATGGAGCCGCTGTATTGCGGATGCGTGGCGTGCTGTCGCGAGGTCGAGCGGGCAACAAGCATCCACGCATCCCGCAATGAGTTCCTCGAAGTAGAGACAGAGGTGTCCAATCGCCGTCTGGAGTTGTCCGATCGATCAGCGGCGCGACACGTCCATCCGCCCATCCAGCTGGCGCCGCGCCTCGTCCAACGTCCGCCGCAACGACAGTGCGCGATCACGGGCGCTCTCGTTCCGCTCGGCGCGCAACGCCGCACGAAGCGTGCGCTGCGTGTCGGTCGACAGGGCGTCTGATGGCAGTGTGAGCAGGGCGGTGATGGCGACTTCGTAGATCGCGACGGTCGCCGACGGCTGACCGTCGTTGTACAGCGGTGCCCCACGGTCAATCGCGAAGTCGACCAGCGCGGCCGCAGAGCCGGACCCGCCGCTCTCCGTGGTCGCGCGACGCGACGTTGGCGGCAACAACACCCGATCGATGACGTGAATCAACCCGTTGCTCGCCGGCACGTCAGCGATACGCACCGTGGCATCATTGATTCGCAAGTCGCCATTGCTCTCGCTGATGCGCACCGTAACTCCGGCCACCGTTTCGGCGCTACGCACACCGCGCGCTTGCGCCGCACTGACCCGACCGGCCACGACATGATAGGTCAGAATGGTGCGCAGGCGTTCACGATTCTCAGGCTTGAGCAGATCCTCCACCGTGCCAGAGGGCAGGCGCTTGAACGCCTCGTCAGTCGGCGCGAACACCGTGAACGGTCCACGGCCCAGCAACGTCTCGGTTAAGCCCGCCGCATCCACGGCAGCCAGCAGCGTTGAAAACTGACCAGCCGTCTTGGCCACTTGTGGAATACTCGGCGTCGCGGCACGCGATGGCGACGACGGATGCTGTGCAGAAGCGACGCTCAGCGGAAGAAGAGCAAGGGCCGCAAGGGAGGTGGCAACGAACGACGCAGTGGCATGGGCACGCAGTGAGTACGAAACGGCGGCAGGACGACGACGCATGGGAAGGACTCCGGAAAAAGAATGGGCGAGCACCCCGTGTGCTCCGGCCCGGCGATACTGGAGTGCCTTTCGCGGCTTCCTGGGCCGCGGATGCACCGGAGTGCGGTGCGCCCCTGGCTGCATCCAAGACGCGTGCGCCAGCGAAACACACAGGGTAGATCGTCAAAGACCGCAGTGGAGCACGCATGTTGAGTACCTTTCGCATACATATGGACGACCCCAAGCGCACCGCCGATCCGGCGACTCGAGTGCATTTGTCGTTGGTCACTGGGTCCACCGCTCCCGCCCGGGACGCGGTGGAGCCAGTGCTCCCGCGCATTGCCGCGGGCGATGAGCGGGCTGTTCGCGAATGCGTGACGCGCTATGGCCCGTTGATCTGGGCGCTCGTACGTCGCTGGTCTCCAGATGCCAACGATGCTGAAGACGCGGTGCAGGACGTGTTCATCGATCTGTGGCGCAGCGCCGCAAAATTCGACAGCACGCGAGCGACGGAAGCCGGATGGGTGTCGATGGTGACGCGCCGGCGCTTGATCGATCGCATGCGTCGTCGGCAACGACTCCCGGAGATGGAGTCCATCTCCGACGGCTTCGACGTGGTGGATGACCGCGCACTCGACGTTGCGCACTCCATTGATCGCGCGTCCCGGGCTGAACGCGCCCGCGCCGTGCTCCAGGATCTGCCGAGTGCGCAGCGGCGCATGCTCGAGCTCTCGCTCTTGGAAGGAAAGACCCACGATGAGATCGCGCGCGAGACCGAT
>JANOPS010000464.1:0-28755 GCA_031421995.1 Gemmatimonadaceae bacterium | reverse complement strand
ACCACCGACTACACCCGACTCACCGACTACGACTTCGATTTCTTCCCCGACGCGCGTCGCTTCGAAGTGGTGACGTTGGCGTATCACGATTTCGCGGTCGCCAATGCCTCCACGGCGTTGCTCCTCTCGCTCGGCGTCGATCGGGTCGCGACGCACATCGATGGGCTTGTCGAGATGATTATGGAGTGGGCGCAGTCGCGGTCTGATGTGCGACTAGTGACGCCGGCCGCCACGGCACGGCGCGCCGGCGTGGTGTCGTTCTCACCCGTGACGCTTGACGCGATGGCGAGGAAGCTCTCCGAGGCACACGTCGCGCACGTGGTTCGCGAGGGGGCGATCCGCCTGTCGCCCCACTGCTACAATAGCAAGGACGAGGTCACCCAAGTCCTGCGGATTTTGGAGGCATAGCGGACGCATAGGGGACGCATAGGGGACGCAGCCTAGGCGGCGCGAACCTCCACGAGGCCGTAGTCGCGCGCGCCCTTCCGCAGCAGGACATAGCGCCCACGCAAAAGGTGCTCGTGTGACAGGATACGTTCGCTGGCGACGAGCTTTCGTCCATTCACGGCGATTCCACCCTGTTCCAAGAGTCGTTTCGCCGCGCCGCGGGACGCAGCGAGGCCTAGCGCGGTCAGGCACTCATACACATCGATGCCATCCGCCGGTGCGTCGACGTCGGCCGAGGCCGCATACACCGCAAACGGGATTTCTCCGCGAAGCGCCGTGAGCGCACCATCCGACAACAGGGTGGGATCGGCCTTTTCAAACAGGAGCGCCGAGACTTCTCGGGCGACGCGTGCCGCATCGGCGCCGTGCACCCGTGTTGTCACGTCGATGGCCAACGCGCGCTGCGCGGCACGCGCTTCGGGTGACGTGCGGACTGCCGCATCCAGCGATTCGATCGCTTCACGGTCCAACAGTGTGAAGAACCGAAGGAAGCGCGAGACGTCGCGATCGTCGGTGCCCATCCAAAACTGGAAGAACTGGTAGGGTGATGTCCGCTCGGGATCAAGCCACACGGCGCCGGACTCGCTCTTGCCAAACTTCGATCCGTTCGCGTTGGCGATCAGCGGCATGGTGAGCGCATGCGCCTCCGCACCGGTGGTGCGACGGATCAGCTCAAGGCCAGCCGTGATATTCCCCCATTGATCGGACCCACCGACCTGCAGCGTCACACCTTCGGCCCGGTGCAAATGTAAAAAATCGTAGGCCTGCAACAGCATGTACGAAAACTCAGTGAACGAAATACCATCCTCCAAGCGGGATTTGACCGAGTCCTTCGCCAACATGTAGTTGACCGAGAAGTGCTTGCCCGTGTCGCGCAGAAACTCGAGGATGGAGATCGGCGCCAACCAGTCCGCGTTGTTGGCAAGCTTCGCGCCCCGCGGTCCGTCAAAGTCCAGAAACTGTGACAACTGGCGCCGAATGCCGGCCGCATTGGCCGCAATCGTGTCGAGGCTTTGGAGCGAGCGCTCGCTCCCACGGCCACTCGGGTCCCCGATCATGCCGGTGGCACCACCGACCAGGGCGATCGGCCGATGCCCGGCCCGCTGCAAGTGCACCAGTCCCATGACCGGAATGAGGTTGCCCACGTGCAGGCTTGGCGCCGTTGGATCAAATCCGCAATACGCGGTCACCGGCCCGCGTTGCAACGCGGCGGCCAGCCCCTCGGTGTGTTGAAAGAGCAGCTCGCGCCAGGCGAGCTCGAAAAGCGGGGCGGGTAGAGTAGACTCGGTCATTCGCGAAAGATATCTGCGGGTCCGGTCTTGGCGCGCCGGGGTATCTCGCGGTAGCGTTCACGTCCTTACATGCGACTCTCTCCGTCGGCACTCATTCGTCGTCATCCGAGCCTGGGCTGGATGGCCGTAGCGACCCTGTTTCTGGGAGCGCTGGGTGGCGGCGTGCTGGGCGGCGCGTGGGCGGTGATCTGTCGCGACTCACGGTGTCCGTCGATTGCCTCACTTGAGGCCTATGTGCCCAAGCAGACGTCGAAAGTGTACGCGGCCGACGGGCGCTTCATCGCCGAGCTTGGTCTCGAGCGTCGGACGTTGATGCGGCTGGACCAGATCCCCAAACATGTCCGTGACGCTGTCATCAAGACGGAAGACCGCCGCTTCTATAGTCATGGTGGAATCGATTACATCCGCATTCTGGGCTCCGCGCTGCGCAACGCGCGCGCGGGCCGGTACAGTCAGGGCTTTTCGACCATCACCATGCAGCTGGCACGAAACGTCTTCTCCGATCGGATTTCCCGCGAGAAAACATTGCTGCGCAAGTTGAAAGAAGCACGCGTGGCCCGGGCGATCGAACAGCGGTACTCCAAGGCGAAGATCCTTGAGTTGTATCTCAATCAGGTCTATTTCGGCAACGGTGCCTACGGGATCGAAACGGCCGCCCAGCGCTACTTCGGCAAGTCGATTCGCGAGGTCTCCGTCGCGGAGGCGGCGATGCTTGCGGGCCTGCTCAAGGGGCCGGAGCGCTACAACCCGCGCCGATTCGCCGACCGCGCGATTCTGCGTCGGAACACGGTGCTGGAGATTCTCCGCCGCGAGGGTGTCATTACCGACGCCGACGCATCGCTCGCCAAGGCGTATCCGCTGCAACTCGCCCAACGGACTGAGTCCGGGGACATCGCGCCATACTACATGGAGTGGGTCCGGCAGCAGTTGCTTGATCACTTCGGCGACCGCTTGTACGACGAAGGGTTGAAGGTGTACACCTCCCTTGATGTCGACATGCAGGGCGCCGCCGAACGCGCCATGGAGAATCAACTCAAGGCCATTGAGGCGGGGCGACACGGTAGATACTCCCATCTCACCTACGAGGGCTATCTCGCACGCTCTGCGGAAGGCGGCGAAACAGGGTCGGCCAGTTCCCCCTATCTGCAGGGTGCATTCGTCGCGGTCGATCCGCGGAGCGGTGCCGTCCGCGCCATGGTCGGCGGCCGCGATTTCAGCGATTCGAAATTCAATCGCGCGGTGCAGGCGCTTCGGCAGCCAGGTTCGACGTTCAAGCCGATCGTATATGCCGCGGCGGTCCACGCCGGCTACAGCGCCGCACAAGTGGTTGATGACTCGCCGATCGCGCTGGAACAGGCGAGCGGGGAAACGTGGACGCCCCAGAACTACGATATGAAGTTCATCGGCCCGATGCCGATGCGCAAAGCGCTCTACCAATCGCGGAATCTTGCGGCCATCCGTACCGGTATGGCGGTCGGCACACGAGCCGTCGCTACCATGGCGAGGCAGTTCGGCATCCGCACGCCGATCCCGCCCTTCCCGTCGATGTATATCGGCTCGGCCGACGTCCTACCATACCAGATGATCGGATCGTATTCGGTCTTCGCGAATCTTGGTCTCCGCACGACCACACACGCCATTCTTCGCGTCGAAAACGCGGCGGGCGAGGTGGTATGGAAGCCGCAGCATGCGCGTGAGGCGGTGCTCTCGCCAGAGGAGGCGTGGGTCATGGTCAGTATGATGAAGGACGTCATCATGCGCGGTACCGCATCAAGAATCTGGAGTGGCGGATTTCGCGTCCCAGCCGGCGGCAAGACCGGTACCACCAACGATGGTTCCGATGTCTGGTTTATCGGATATACGGCCGATTTGGTTGCTGGTGTCTGGATGGGGTTCGATCTGCCCACGAAGATCAAAGCCAACGCACAAGGCGGTGAATTGGCAGCGCCCGCGTGGAGTGCCTTCATGACAGAGGTCTATCGGCGGAAGCCGGCGCCACCCGATTGGCCACGCCCCGATGGCATTGTCGTGCGTGAGATCGATGCACTCACCGGACAGCTCGCGACCAGTGCGTGTATGTCAAAGGTCGTGACGGAGTTTTTCGTCGCGGGCACCGAACCCGTGCGGACCTGTCTCGATCACGTGCCCAACCCGATGTTGGCCGGTCCCGACAGCGGCAGCACGATGCGCGACACCGCCACGCGTTCGTTGAAAAGCGCCAAGCCGACGGTGCCGCCGTGAGCCACTCGTGAGCCACTCGTGAGCCGTTCGAACGGCGCGCATTCGGTGTATGCAGCGCAGTGGGTGCTGCCGATCACCGCTCCCGTCATTGCGCAGGGTGCGGTCGTGGTCGAAGGCGAGCGCATCGTCTTCGTCGGACCCCGCGCCGAGCTTCCCTCGCGTTTTGCGAGTGAACGGTGCATCGATCTGGGGAACGCCGTGCTCATGCCCGGACTCGTCAACGCGCACACGCATCTTGAGCTCACCGCGCTCCGCGGATTCTTGGAAGGACTGGCGTTTCCCGACTGGCTCGCGCTGCTGACGCAGGCTCGTCGCGAATGCTTCGATGCCGACTCGCTGATGGACTCCTCCTGCGCCGGGATCGCCGAGGGGCTGCGCAACGGTATTACGACGTATGCAGACACCACGGAATCCGGCGTGCCGTTGCACGCCATGCATGCGATGGGGGTTCGGGGTGTTGGGTACCTCGAGGTCTTCGGTCCGGACGCGACTCAGCGCGAAGCGGCGCTGGCAGCGCTGCTCGTCAGAGCGGGTGAGCTCCGCGCGCGGGACACCGCGCTGGTGCGCACGGGCTTGTCCCCACACGCTCCGTACACGGTCTCTGCTGCACTCTATCGCGCAGTCGCCGAGGTGGCACGTGTGGATCAGTGGCCACTGGCGGTACACATTGCAGAGGGCGTCGCCGAAATGCAGCTGGTGAGAGATGGCGCAGGGCCGTTCGCCGATCGGCTGCGCGCCCGGGGGATCGCGGTGTCGCCGCAAGCGCGCTCCCCCATTGCGCTGCTCGAAGCCTGCGGGGTCCTCGACTGTCGGCCCCTCCTGATTCACGCGATTCAGGTCGATGCGGATGACATCGCGACGATCGCTGGGCATGGGGCCACGGTGGTGCACTGTCCGGTCTCGAACCTGAAGCTGGGACATGGAATCGCGCCCGTCCTCGACATCTGCTCGGCGGGTGTGGCGCTCGGGCTCGGAACAGACTCGGTCGCGAGCAACGACCGCATGGATCTGCTTGGTGAAGCGCGCCTCGCCGCCCTTCTGGCGGCCACGCGCGCCGGCGTGCCCGACGCGCTCTCGGCACACGACGTGTTGGCACTGGCGACGCTGGGCGGCGCACGGGCCCTCGGACTGAGCGACACGATCGGGTCCCTTGAGGTTGGCAAGAGCGCCGACCTGGCGGCGTTTGCACTCACCGACGTTGATGCGCATCCGGTGCACGATCCCGTCGTCACGCTCATTCACGTGCTGGCCGGGGCGGTGCGCGCCGAGTTAGTGGTCGTGGCCGGCGTGGTGCGCGTGCGCGGCGGCGAACTTATCACTGGCGATCCAGCTCGTGAGCAGCGGATGGCCGTGCTGGGCGAGCGCCTTCGCGCGTGGAGATCGTTGCGCAATCTTTGCTAGCGCCAGTGGCGTCCGCTGTGACCCGTCGTGTATGCTACAACGTGCGTCGTTGGCTTGACCTATCCTCGAACTTCAGGAGAACAGGGCATGATCGCCGGTTGTCTCGCACTGAATGCGTCGTACGAGCCACTGACGATGGTGCCCCTTCGCCGGGCGCTCCGCTTGGTTATCGACGGAAAGGCGGAAATTGTCGAAGCCGAGCACGAGCGACCCGTGCTGTCGGAACGGGCGGCGTACCCGCGTCCGGCGGTCATTCGCCTCACGCGCTACGTGCACGTTCCGCGTCGGTTCCGGCGTCAGGTGACCAACACGTTCCTCTTTGCGCGCGACGATTACCGCTGTCAGTACTGTGGTCGTCCGTCCACCGAGCTCAAGCCGCGCGAGTCGCTCACCCGCGATCATTTGATTCCCATGTCGCGCGGCGGGTTGAATGAGTGGACGAACGTGGTCACCGCCTGCAGCAGCTGTAACACGCGCAAAGCGAATCGGCTGCCCGATGAGATCGGCATGCATCCATTGCACGCGCCGGTTGAACCGCACTTCGTACACCTGAGCTGGGCCGTGCGGCGGCTCACGCCCATCCAGTCACAGTACATTCGCGTCTTCTACGGCGAAGCCACATTGCGCCAATTGGAAGAGTTGGAGCGCGTCAGCCGTCCCCGGCACGCCATCGGCTAGCTCCTCGCGCGGAAGTCGCCTTCCGGCCGTCTAAAAAGTCAATATCGGGGAGCGCGCTTCCAAGTGGCGCACCTCGCCACCCAACAGTCGCGTGACAAGCGTGCGCAGACCACGGGTGAGCGCGGTGCCCGGGTTGCGTTTCCCTTGCACCGCCGGACGGGCCTCGCCCTGCAACCACCGCTGCATTTCTGCCAAGTCGCTGATGTCGAGCGTTTGCACGTCGACCTGCACCGTCACGTAGCCCTGTCGTCCGGTCGGCGGCAACGTGAGCGTCGGGATGTGCGCCAACTCCGATGCGGCGCGCGCGTCCGCGAATGTTGCATAGCTGCCGAGCGACGCGATCCCTTCACGCGTTCGCCGCACCACCTCATACGCGCGGTCGACCTGATCGAATCGCACGATGATATCCCATTCGCTGCGATCGACGACTTCGTCAAACCAGCGACCACTGGCCCAGACTTCCACGCGAAACTGCAAGCGCACCGGAAACCCGTTGCGCAGCAGCTGGTCGAAGGAATTGTCGGTTAACACGTCGCGCGCCGCTACACTTGCGCTGACCGACGCCGATGGCGGCCGCAGCTCAACACGCGGCGCGCGCTGGGCAGGCAGCGGCCACGCGCTCAGGGCAAGCACCCCCAGCGCCAGCAGCCACCGCGCACTGCGCACCCACAGGATGCGCATGCTCAGAATCGGCGTCCTAATCGCACATATACGTTGGCGGGAAGGCTGCCGTCAGAAACGGCTTTTGCCACGTACACGCCCAGAGCGCCAAAATCGAACCCGCCGCCGATATCCGTGCGCCAGCTATTGAGCGGAGGCACTCCGCCGGTGGAGAACGACGCGTTGGTACCGCCGGTGCCCAGCAGCCATCCACGTCCCGAGTTGGCGAAGAGCACCCACGCCCCGTCGGCTCGAAAGCGTCCCGCCGTCCAGCGGCGATCCCCGAACCCCTCGTCGCCGCCAAACAGGTTAATGCGGAAATCTCCTTTCCACTCGGCCTGCACCAGCACGATGCGTTCGCACTGCGCCGGTCGACCGAGCGCGGCGTACTGGTTGCGATCGCCGGTGGCGCACGTACCAGCGTCCACGGTGCCTACTATCTGACGGAAGTCAAAGCCCGGAAGTGCGTCGATGCCACTGACTGACACCCGGCGCTGCAACGGCAGCGGATCGCCGTTTACCCATCCCGCTGCGACCACGCGCAGATTGAGTTGAGCGCCTGGCGCGAGGCGGTTATACCGACGCACATCAATCAGTGCGCGTGCGTAGGTGATGTCGCCAGCGGTTTGCGTCCGCGTCGCGGTCGTCGCCGGCGCAACCGCGTCGAGGGTCCCCGAGCCACGTTCGAATTCGCTCTGCAGCCACCACCCGGAGCGTGGATCATCAGGGCTGTTGCGGGTATCCACCTGCCCGCCAACCGTCAGCACGCGCATCACACCGGCATCGAACTGCGGATTGACGCGCCACGGCACACTGGAATTGAAGAGTGACGGTACCCCGCGCGCGCGCCGCGCGCGCCAACGCTCCTCGCCGAAGGTCGCGCGGATCTCACTGCTCGCCCGTCCAAAGGCGCCGACGTATCCCTGTGCGCCGTGACGCTGCCAGTAGTCTCGATAGTCACGCGTGAACACGAAGCTGGACAGTCCGACTTCAGAGTCTGACAGCTGCCACTTCTCCACGGCATCAACCTCGTCGAACAGTCGCCCGCCAACAAACAAGCCGGACTTGCGTCCCTGGCGGAGCTCGAGGCGCACTCGATGTCCGAGGTTGTCCGGCTCCCACGACAGTGGTACGGCCGTGCGAAACACGCCAAACAGCTCGGCATTCACATGGGTGTCGCCATTGCGCACGCGAAGTCGTGGCCCGAGGTACACCGGCAATCCTTCGACGCGATTATAGGTGTGTGCGGTGGTCAGGAACAATTCGCTGTCCGACCCATTGGGATCGTTTCGCTGCCACCGAGACCACCGCGCGAACAGCTCGCGCTCAGCGTCAGCGACCAGGGTGTCGCCACTCTCGCGATAACGAAGGCGCGCACTCCAGACGCGAATGTCCCCACCCACCGCGGTGCGCTCGGGCGACGAAAACGTCCCGCCAATCACGGTGAGCGCCCGGTCGATGCGCGCCGAGCCTGCGAGTAGCGCGTCGCCATTCATGACCACCAGCTGGCCAATGATCACGCCGGCGATGCGAGCGGAGCCGCCAAGGACCGCCACGTCGCTCCGCACCGTGTCGCTGCCGGCGAGGACGAAGTCCCCCCGCACGCGCTTGGTGGTGGCGCTATTGAACACGGCAATCGCATCGCGCGCGACCTCGCGCGGCACACTGCCCACACGTCGTTCGGCGGGGTCTTGCGCTGCGAGGCCGGTGGGCGCCGCAGCGAATAGCGCCATCGCCATGATGCCGGGGCGGGCCAGTGCGCACATCGCGGCCGACCATCTTGAAGGAGAGCATGATCCAGGAAGCATCTGCGACTCGTGACTGGGTGGGAAAACGCGCACGGGCGTCACGATGCGAGCCCGAGGCGGCGCATGCGACGATACAGGTTTGGGCGATCGGTTTGCAGGCGGCGGGCGGCTTCGGCGACGTTGCCGTCACTCTGTGCGAGCGCCGCGCCGATGAGTCGGCGCTCGTAGGCGTCAAGGGCCTCCGTCAATGGGGCCGTGCTCTCCGTCAACGCGACGTGCTCGGCGTCGCGTGATTCGGACGCGGCTGGAAGCACGGCCTGCACATGCTGCACGGTGATCTCACCGCCTGCATACAAAATGGCCAGTCGTTCCACGATGTTGGCCAGTTCACGAATGTTGCCAGGCCACCGGTACGCGGACAGACTCGTCAAGGCATCGTCTGTCCAGCGGACGAGCGGTTGCCCGCTGCGCGTGCGATGGCGATTGGCAAAGTGTCGGACCAGCGCGGGAAGATCGCCCGGCCGGTCGCGGAGCGGAGGCAGCATCATCGGGATGACGTTCAATCGAAAGAAGAGGTCTTCTCGAAAGACGCCTTCCTCGACGGCGCGGGTGAGATCCTTGTTCGTGGCGGCGAGGATGCGCACATCGATCGGGATTGGTTTCCCCCCGCCCACGCGCTCAATTTCGCGCGCTTCGATCGCTCGCAGCAGTTTGGCCTGTGCGTCAGCGTGCAAATCGCCGACTTCATCGAGAAACAGTGTCCCGGTATGCGCCAATTCGAAGCGGCCAATGCGACGTTCTGACGCACCGGTGAAGGCTCCACGCTCATGCCCAAACATCTCGCTTTCCACCAGGTCGCGCGGAATGGCCGCACAATTCACACGGACAAACGGCCGATCACGTCGTGAACTTGCCACATGCAGGGCTGCCGCCACGAGTTCCTTGCCGGTGCCCGATTCGCCCGTGATCAGCACCCGCGCGTCGGTCGGGCCAACGCGCGCAATAAGGTCCCGCACATCGCGCAGCACGGGTGAATCGCCGATCATCTCCCCGGAGATCCCCAGATCATCGCGGAGCGCCTGCGCTGCGCGACGGGCCTGTCGCAGTTCGATGGCTGAGCCAAGGGCCAGCAGCACGCCCTCGGGCGTGAGGGGTTTTTCAAGAAACGTGAACGCGCCGAGTTTGGTGGCGCGCACCGCGTCGGTGAGTGCCGCACGACCACTCATCATGACGACCGGCAACTCGGGATAGCGTTCGCGAAACTTCGCGAGCAGACCAAGTCCATCGAGGCTGCCGGGCATCATCAAGTCGACGAGCGCCACATCCGGTTCGGTTGTTTGCGCCATCGCGAGTCCCGTCGCCCCGTCGGCGGCATCTCGTACGTCGTAGCCCTCGGCGCTGAGGAGGGCGCCGACCATCCGCCGAATATTCGGCTCGTCGTCAACGATCAGAACGCTGGGCATGCTCCACGGGACGTTGTTCCAGTAACCGGTTAGTGAAGCGCTGCCCTTCGCCGACGCGTTCGATTTCCATGGCGGCGGCGTCAATGTTTCGCTCCATGGCGTCCAACCGTGCCTGCAACTCGCGCGAGGGTCCGACCGACTGCCCACGTCGGTCAAGCCAGCGGGCGAACGCACGCGCGATGGGGTAGCCCACGACCATAAACGCCAGCGAGCCAAAGACCGCGTAGGTCATCAAGACAGCCCCGCGCGGAACCACGTCCTGAATGGGGATCGTGGTGCAGCTTTCCTCCTGACACACCTTGATCCCTTTGCCATCGACGCTGAGCCGGATGTTGTTGCCCCCGTCTCCAGGGAACACGATCATGCCTGGGGCTTCGGGCGCCTGTGCGAGAGGTGGCGCCGCCGCGTCCTGTGCGGCCGTCTTGGAGTCTTGTGCGGCCGTCTTGGCGTCTTGTGCGGCCGTCCTGGCGTCCCGAACGGCAGTCTTGGCATCCTCGACGGCCGTCATAGCATCTTTCGTCGCCTGCTGCGCAGCGCGTTGTGCGTCCTGCACCGCCTTTTCAACATCGGCCTGACGGGATTGTGCCGGGTTTTGCATGAGAGTGCGTCGCATCAGGAGTGGGAGGTGGAAGGGGTGGGACGCGTCACCGGTACCCGCAGTTGCAGTCTGGTACCTGCGCCGGCCGAACTTGTTGCCGAGATGTCTCCACCGTGGGCAGCCAGGGTTTGCCTGGCGATGGCGAGACCCAATCCTGTCCCACCGGGTTTTGTGGTCACGTACGGATCAAACATCGATGCCAGGACGTCCGAAGGCACACCGACGCCGTGGTCTTCGACAACGATGGCGACCAACGCGCCGGCGCCCGACGCGCCGGCGCCTGACGCCTCAGGCTCCTGCGACACATGCACGACGATCTCGCCGCGATCGGGGGTAGCCTCGACCGCGTTAATGAGTACGTTGGCCACCGCTCGTACGAGCGGCTCGTAGTATCCCGGGACCAGCGGGAGGTCGTCGGCGATGTTGAGCGTCAGCGTCAATCGGTCTGGCACGATGCTCCGCGCCGTCTTCGACACAAGCTCGGCGACGTCGATGTCGGCGGCGGGTCCGTCAGGCAGGCGACCGAACTGGGCGAAACTCCGCGCCATGGCGTCCAGGCGACCGGACTCCTCGACCAAGACCTCGATCGTCTCGCGCAGCTCCTCCGGCGCGGAACGCCGCAGTCGCTCAACGGCGAAGCGAATCGGCGTGAGTGGATTTTTCAGCTCGTGGGCGAAGCGTCGCGCTGATTCCCGAAAGGCATCGGCCCGCTCCGCCTCGATGGCGCGCGTGCGCCCCGTCTCCAACTCGCTCGCCATCGTTCGCATGCTCGTGCGCATCACCTCGAATTCGGGGGCGCCGCGACGGTCGGGAGCGTCGGGGAGCGGTTGCCTGCGTTGCACCAACTGGGTCCAGCCAACGAGTTCGTCGAGCGGCCGGCTGAGCTGTCGACTGAGATGCCCCGCGACGCGAGAAGCCCCGACTGCCACGAGCATGACGATGAGCATGGCGCCGAGGACGATGAGCCGAAGGGTACGCCCGGCGACGAAATCGAATCGCTTGGCCAGTTCAACGGACTGGCGCAATTCGTTGTCGTGCGCCTGCAGCACCTGGCGTTCGGTGGGCGAGAGCTCACGGGCCCGCGCGGTGGCCAGCGCCGCCTCTCCACTCCGCGCCACTCGTTCCCACGCCGAGCCGGGGGACATCAGCGACAGCGCTCGACTCGCCGCACCCGTCCACACGAGCGTGATGACAATGGTCGGAATGAGTGCAAAAAGCAGCAGCATGGCGAAGAGGCGAGTCCGAAACGGCGCCTGCCGCCGCGGATGGTGGGTTGATGACGTACGCCCCCTACGCGACCCGTCGGACGACGGTTTCCCCGTCGCGTCCGCGTGATCCATCGGCTGGTCCGCCTTCCGCATCTCCTTCATACCGGATAATTTACGTGATTAGTCCGGAGGTTTTCACACGGCTCCCTCGATATTGTGGCGAGCGCTGTGAATTGTCTCGTCGATCTTGGAGTGGCATGGCAACGTCGTGGTCCCTCGCCCCCCTTGTCGAGCAGCGCGCCCGGGAGCATCCGGATCGGCCGCTCGCGGTGGTTGGTGAACGGACGTGGAGTTATGGGCACGTCGACACACAAGCAGCGTCGTTCGCCGTAGCGCTTTCCGAACTCGGACTTGGCGCGGGCGATCGCATCGCCGTCAACTTGCCCAACGGCGTCGAGTGGATCATCTCGCTTCTCGCGATTGCGAAGCTTGGTGCGGTGGTGGTGCCGGTCAGTCCTCAGCTCAGCAGTCTCGATTTGCGTTACCAGCTCCGTCACGCGGAGGCCAGCGCGGTCGTCACGATTGAGCGGTGGGGCGGCGTTGATTATCTGCAGCGGTTCGAAGAGCTGCTTGGCGATCTGCCCGACCTGCAGTACGTCGTGACCGTTGGTGACGAGGATTTGTGGTACGACGATCGCATCTTCCAGTTTGAAGATCTGGTGTCGAGCGGTGCTGGTCGTGAGCGGTCCGCGGTCATGGCGCCGGATGACCAGAAGGATCTCGCCGTGGTGTATACCTCGGGGACGATGGGGAAGCCGAAGGGCGTGCAGTTGTCGCATCACGCGCTGGTTGAGAATGCGGTGCGGACCGTTGAGGTGCTCGAGCTGTCGCCCGAGGACCGTGTGCTGGCGGCGGTGCCGTTCTTTGCGATCTTCGGATTCAGTATGATGGTGGGGACGATGGCAGCCGGTGCGACGCTTGTGCTGCAGCCCGCGTTCGACGCCGCTGCCGTCCTGTCGCTCATTGTCAGTGGACAGGTGTCGGTGCTTCACGGCGTGCCCACACAGTTTCACCTCCTCATGCGTGATGAGGCGTTCGACCCGTCACGGCTGCGCGCGTTGCGCAGCGGTGTCATCGCCGGAAGTTCGGTGTCGGAGGAGCTCGTGCGCCGTGTGCGTCGCTGGTGCGATGTGCTGGTCGCGTACGGCCTCACCGAGACCGGACCCACGGTAACGTTGACCCGCTTTGCCGATAGCGACGATCGTCGCGTCGGCAGTGTCGGGCGCGCGCTGCCTGGCGTCGAAGTCATGGCGATGGACGTGATGACGGGTGCATTGCACGGACCCGAAGCGGTCGGCGAGATCGCCATCCGCGGCACCAACCTGATGCGCGGATATCTGCGCATGCCGACCGAAACGGCAAAGGTCCACACCCCCGAGGGGTTTTTCCTCACCGGGGATCTGGGCATTATCGATGAGGACGGGTACGTGAAGATTTTAGGGCGGCGGCAGGAAACGATTTCCCGCGGAGGGACGCACCTCTATCCCCGGGAGTTGGAAGATCGTTTGCGCGCCCACCCGGCTGTAGACGATGTGTGCGTGATCGGTGTTCCCCACGACGTGTTGGGTGAACAGATCTGCGCGTGCATCGTGCCCGTCGAGGGCGCCGTCATCACCGGCAGCGAAATCAAACGATTCGCGCTGGAGACGATGGCGGTACACAAGGTTCCCGATCTCGTGCGGTTCTTCGACGTCTTCCCCATGACGGGAAGCGGCAAGGTCCGTCGCAGAGAACTCTCGCGCGCGATCGCGCTCGATCACACTGTTTCGCAATCAGGCTAGGACATGAGTCGACATCTTTCACGGTCGGGCGCGCCCGCACCGTCCCGTTCCATTGCACCGTTTCACCGGGGGCCGCAAGCTGTGTCCCCCGTGACCTCGCCCAACGCCGCGCCGCCCGCCCACGCGCCAAACGCCGCGATGCTCATCGATTTCGACAACGTCACGATGGGGATCCGCTCCGACCTGCAGCAAGAACTCAAGTCCTTGCTCTCGTCCGATATCATCAAGGGCAAAGTCGCGGTCCGGCGCGCGTACGCCGATTGGCGCCGGTATCCGCAGTACATCGTGCCGCTCACCGAAGCCTCGATCGACCTGATCTTCGCGCCCGCCTACGGGACGGCCAAGAAGAACGCCACCGATATCCGACTGGCCATCGACGCGCTCGAACTCGTCTTCACGCGACCGGAGATCGGCACGTTCGTATTGCTCTCCGGCGACTCCGACTTCTCGAGCATGGTGATCAAGCTCAAAGAGTACGGGAAGTACGTGATCGGTGTTGGTATCCGCGAATCGTCCAGCGATTTGTTGGTCATGAATTGCGACGAGTACTATTCGTACAACGCACTCGCCGGCCTGGTCAAGAATGGCGATGACGAAACCACGCGCTGGGACCCGTATCAGTTGGTGACGGAAGCCATTGGGCGCATGAAGCGCAATAGCGATGTCATGCGCTCTGATCGTCTCAAGCAGGTGATGCAGGAAATCGATGCGTCGTTTGACGAGAAGGATCTGGGGTTTCCGAAATTCTCGCGCTTTGTGCAGGATGCGCAGCACAAAGGATTGGTGAAGGTCACCAAGCTGGAGAGCGGGCAGCTCGAAATTGATGTGCCCGACGGCACCGTCGTGACGGCGACAGACGCGTCCACGGCCGACGCCGATGCGCGGCGCGAAAGCATGGAACGTGAACGTGAAGACCGACGAGGCCGTCGTGGTCGCCGCGGTCGCGGTCGTGACCGTGATCGTGGTGAGCGCGTGGACGGCGAGCGGACGGACGCGGCGAGCACCGGTGAATTCGCCGTCGCCGGCGACGATGCGGAAATGGTTGGTGCCGACGCAGAAATTGTCGAGACCGCGCTGCCGATGGTCGCCGAGGTGTCCGACGTCCGCGAACCGAGCGAGGACCGCGGCGGACGTGGCCGGAGCCGACGCGGCCGTGGGCGTGACCGTTTTGAAGAGCGTGGCCCGCGCGCCGACGAGACCCCTGGCTCCCAGCCGACCGATGAAGTCGCGGCCTCGGCGCCGAGCACATCGCCAAACGCATCGCCAAGCGCATCGCCAAGCGCAGCGCCGAGCGCAGCCGTCGTGCCACCGACATTCACCGCGCCAACCTTTGGCGTGAATGTCGCCGACAGCATCGGACTGAGCGGCGAGCGCCTGACGCGCAGTGAGGCCTTTGATCTGGTCCGTCGCGCGGTCGAGAGTTTGGTCGCCGCTGACGAGTCGACCAGCGCCAGTGCGGCGCGCGAGCGCGCCTTCGAACTCCTCGGCCGCAACAGTGAGTCGCTGACGGCGCGGAACTTCGAACGCATCCTGCAGGATGCGCATGATGCAAGCATGATTGACTTGCGTCGTCGCGGGAATGACTTCGAAGTCGCACGGGCGGCCGAAGCGGCGTCGATCGTCGAGCAGCTGAAAGTCGTGGATGACGCGCAGAAGGCAACGGCCGCGGCCGCGGCCGCGCTGCTCCCGGCCGCCCCCAGAGGGATGGGCGCGCGCGGGATTGGTGGTCGCGGTGGCATGGGTGGACGGGGCAAAGGCCCGGCCGGTCCGTCGGCGGAGCTGCTCATGGTTGGGGTGGTGGGCGCTTCGTCGTCGGGCGCATCCCCCAGCGTCCTGGCTGCTCCGGCAGTCGTCGCGCCGACGCCGACCGTGCAGGCGCCGCCGGCTACGGTGGTCCCGGACGCAGTGCCGAGTGTCCCTGCCATGGCGCCGGTAAAGGCGGCGAAGGCAGCCGCCACGGGTGCCAAGAAGGCCGCGAAACCGGCCGCGAAGGCTCCGGCCAAGCCGCAGGCGAAGGCTGCCGCCAAATCGGCCGCCAAGCCGGCGGTGAAGGGTGCCGCCCAATCGGCCGCCAAGCCCTCGGCTAAGCCGGCGGCCAAGGTGGTCGCCAAAGTCGGCGCCAAGGCACCCGTGAAAGCGGCAGCGAAAAAGGCGCCGGCGAAGAAAGCCGCCAAGCGCTGACAGCCGGAGTCAGGCAAAAACGGCGGCGAGGGGAGTTCCCCTCGCCGCCGTTTGCCGTTCAGGACCGACGTTCGCCGCGGGTCAGACTGGCCCGCCCACCCCGCCAAGCGCCTGGCGGACGTCAACGAACGCTGCGACGACGGTGTCGAGGTCGGCGCGGGAATGTGCGGCCGAGATCTGGCAGCGCAGACGCGCCTGCCCTTGTGGTACCACCGGGAAACCGAAACCCGTCACGAACACCCCGCGGTCCAGCAGCATTTCGCTCATCCGGATCGCCAACGCCGTCTCGCCCACGATGATCGGCACGATAGGAGTCTCACCGGGAAGTGGGTGAAATCCAGCCTCCTGAATCGCCGCACGGAAGTAGGTGGCGTTCTCGCGCAGGTGGGTGACCAGCTCGGGATGCGCTTCGGTGTACTGGATCGCGGCCAGGGAACTCGCGGCCACGGTCGGGGGCAGCGCGTTGGAAAACAACTGCGGCCGCGAGCGCTGCGTCATCATGTCGCAGAGGGACGCTGGTCCGGCAATGAACCCTCCGGCCGCTCCACCCAGCGCTTTGCCGAGCGTTGACGTGATGATGTCGACCTCGCCGATGACGCCGAAATGCTCGGCGGTTCCGCGCCCGGTCTTGCCGAGGACACCGGTTGCGTGCGAATCGTCCATGACCACGATGGCATCGTATTCGCGTGCGAGCTGCAAGATATCCGGCAGTTTCGCGATCGCGCCTTCCATCGAAAACACACCATCGGTCCAGATAATGCGCCGCGGCGCCTGTTGCGCAGCGCGCAGTTTGTCGCGCAAGTCGCTCATGTCGGCGTGTTGGTACACGGCCGTGGTGCACTTGGTCATCGCCTTGGCGAGTCGCACCGAGTCGATGATCGATGCGTGATTGAGCGCGTCGGACACCACGAAGTCGCCCTCGCGGGCTATGGACGGCGTGAGCGCCTCATTGGCGTTCCACGCGGACACATAGGACAGTGCGGCGTCGGTGCCCACGAAGCGTGCGATCGCGGTTTCGAGCTCGCGATGCACAGTGAAGGTGCCGCAGATGAATCGCACCGATGCGGTACCGGCGCCGAAACGATGCAGCGCGTCGACACCCGCCTGTACCACCCTCGGCTCGTTGGCGAGACCGAGATAGTTGTTGGACGAGAGCACGATGACGTCGCCGCGTCCTTCCATGCGGACGCGCGCGCCCTGTGGCGACTCGAGATGATTGAGTCGTTTGTAGGTGCCGGCCGCTTTGAGGGCATCAAGGTCGGCTTGCAGTTCGGTCGCGAGACGGGACATGAGAAGGGCGGGTTGAACCGCGAACTGCGGGTGGGGGTTGGACTGCGCACTGCGGGTGGGGGCTTACCGCAGTACTGCGGGTGGGGCTACAGCTGGAAGATGATTTTGCCGGCTTCGCCGGATTTGATGAGGTGCATGGCTTGGTCGACTTCTGACAGTGGCAGTCGATGGGTAATGACCGGCGTTGGGTCGAAATTCCCGGAGCGCAGAAAACGACTCATCTGGTGCCACGTGTCGTACATGCGGCGTCCAACGACTCCGTATATCGTGAGACCCTTGAAGATGATTTCGCTCGCGAAGTCGATATCGATCGTTTTGGAGGGAATGCCGAGCATGTTGACTCGACCGCCTGGCCGCGCGAGGGCGAAGGCCTGATGCACGGCGGACGGTACCCCCGACATTTCGAGTACGACGTCGGCACCGTGTCCATCCGACGCTGAATGGACTGCCTGCTGCGCCCCGTCGGGATGGACGGCCTCGTGGGCGCCCATCTGTCGGGCGAGCTCTAGCCGCTTGGGGTTGACGTCGGTGGCAATAATGCGGGCGGCGCCCGCTGCTTTACAAATACCAACCGCAAAGGCGCCGATCGGCCCGCAGCCGGTAATGAGCACGACGGCGCCGGGAATATCCGCGGTGAGCGCGGTGTGGAAGGCGTTACCCATCGGATCGTGAATGCCGCCAATGTCGTAACTGATCGCATCGTCGAGGTGCCAGACGTTGGTGGCGGGCATGGCGATGTAGTCGGCGAAGCAACCATCGCGGTCGACGCCGATGATGCGGGTGCTTGGGTCAACGTGCGCCTGTCCCGTGCGGCTGAAGATGGACCGTTCATCGACGATGTGCCCTTCGGCGGTCACGCGATCGCCGACCTTCACGGTTTCGACGAAACTTCCGACGGCCACGACGTCGCCGGCGAATTCGTGACCGACCACGAACGGGGGCTTGCAGCGGCCGGCCGCCCACGCGTCCCATTCGTAGATGTGCACGTCGGTGCCGCAGACGCCGGCACTCCGCACGCGGATGAGCACCTCGTCGTCGCGAATGGTGGGTTCGGCGACTTCGGTCAGCGTGAGCCCCTTGGCCGCTGACGTTTTGACCAACGCTTTCACAGACGCTCCGAAAGAATGCTTTCCTGCCGTCACACCCCCTGTCGAAAATGGGGTGGGTGGAGACGCTCGTGGTCCACCGGGCGAAGATGTCGTGGGGTCAAAACTGGCACCCGGCTGGGTCCGATGGTAGCCCGAACGAGGGCGAAAAGAAAATTGTTGCGTTCTGTATTCGCGCGCGTTCTTTATACGCGCTCTTGCGCGATGGGTTTATCCACGCGTATATTCGCGTGAATTCAACGACTTGCGTGTGATATCCACATCCTCGCGACATGGGTTCGTGCAAATACACGAATCGAGGGGTCGCAGGGCACGTAGGCACTACCGGCAACGCGTGGCGATAAAACGGCACGAGTTCCATCTGAAGTCGAGTGTCGCCGTTTCGGCGACTCATCACACCAGCGGCACGGGTGCCCCGTTCTTGGGTTTCCCGTCTGCTGGTCGTTCATCGTCGCCATCCGCGACGATGTGCTCGGTCATCTCTACGATGACCTCGGCGCTGCGCCCCACTGGTGGCGCGCCCCACGATCGCTCCGCATGGTCTGCGTCGAGCGGGTGTCACGTATCGGCCACCGTTGGCGCGTTCTGCGGTGTTGCCTCCCCCTTTGTGCTTGCGCCCTCTTCCGCGCGAGTCATCCCCTGCACGAGCCTCCTGGAGGCCGTGTAGCACGCGGCTAATCGGTGCTTCGGCACCGTTCATGCCACGTGAGCTCACCTTTCCACCGGGGGAAAGGGAGCGACCGAACCTCCGTTACGGAGAGTTGTATCATGGCTCCTGCCAAGAAGGCCGCGAAGAAGGCGGCGAAGAAGGGTGGCCGCAAGGCTGCAAAGAAGGGCACGCGTAAGGCTGCAAAGAAGGGCGCGCGTAAGGTTGCCAAGAAGGCGACGAAGAAGGCTGCCAAGAAGGGCACGCGGAAGGCTGCAAAGAAGGGCGCGCGCAAGGTAGCAAAGAAGGCCACGAAGAAGGCGGCAAAGAAGAGCACCCGTAAGGCGGCCAAGAAAGCCACCAAGAAGGCTGCAAAGAAGGCCCGCAAGCCGGCAAAGCGCGCCAAGAAGGCCGCTGCCGCACCGGCTCCGGCCGCTTCGTAAGTTGTTCGTCTGAGCAGTTTAGCAGTCACGTAAACGCGAAGGCGCCGGCATGTCTGCCGGCGCCTTTCACGTTCACTGCAGGACGCGATCGGAGCGCGCGCTGGTCGTTCGACGGATCAGGAGGGCTACGCGACCGCGAGAGCGGACCGCCGACCGACGGTGGTCACTTCCACCACGTCCAGCTCCTCGTCCGGTACTGGACCCCAGACGAACGCCGAAAAACGCGTGGCAGACACCAGACGTCCGCCATCGGCGATCACGATCCCGACCGGCTCTTCATGCCCTGATTGTTGATGGACGCGCATGGCGCAGTCCTCCTTGTCGAATAGATGGGTGACGCGATCAGCAAGATCGGCCACAGTCTCGCCGTATCACATTCGCGGCTGTCACCACATCTCCAAAGCACAAGTCGTGCCACCGGTAGCGGCAACGTAATTGTCTCACATTGAACGACTTGCAAATGAGACGCGGCCTACAACCTGCCTGCTGTATCGCTGTGACACATCACAAAAGCGATCACATGTTTCAAAACGACACGAGCGACGGCCACGCAATTTCCGCCGATCCGTTACGCGACGGCGGCCTGCTTGCGCGCGAGAAACGTTTCTGGGCGGCCGAATCCGCGTTCGATGGATATGGACCAGCCGCGATAATTGGACGTCAACTCCTCCAACGCCGCAGCGTCCGTGCCGGCCGCGATCGTTTCCACAAGATGCACGCCGCCATCAACCGTCGCGCTCTGCAGCACCTCGATGACGCGGCTCCGGTCGGCCGTTGACAGCCCCGCGAACGCGGTCGAGGAACACACGACTGCATGGAGCGCCACGTCGGGTGCCCACGCACCGATGTCTGCGCAGTAGCTCCGGACGCGTTGCCCCAAGCCCGCTGCTTCGGCGGCACGAACAACACGCTCAACCGCGTCCCGTGCCGGTTCCACCGACGTCACAGCACACCCACGCGCCGCAAGGAAGAGGGCAGGCCCCTCTCCCGTGGCACCGGCGACCAACACGTTGCGTTCGCTTGAGTCACGGAACGCGCGCACTAACGCGGCGTCTGGATCAATGCCCCAATGCTCGGGCTTGCTGTACTCCTCCAGCATCTTCAGTCGCTTGCGACGCCAGGTGGCGTAGCTCTTGAGCCCAAGGCGACGAGCAATGATCCGATCCACTTCTTGCCAGATGAGCATCTCCGTCAGCGCGATCTGCGCTGAGTTCCGGAGCACCGTGACCGCCTCGTCGCCGATTTTGAGCAACGCGCTGCGCGAGATCGAGTCTTTGTAATCCTCGATTTCGCGCTCGACGTAGAGCTCGTATTCGTACTTGAGTGAGCGGGGAGTTGAGAAGGGCGTATTCATGTGGAAGATTGTGGATAAAGTATGCGCCGAAAAAAGATACGCAAGAGCCAATTGTGATGACCGAAACGCTAATCCTCTGCAAATCCTACAGTTGCAAGCGGGCAAACGTCTCCGATCTCACAGTTTGGCTATCATCTTTGTAGCCTTCACGGTACCGCGCTAACCCCGCCATTCGGGGAACTTGCCCCCAACCCTGACCCTTCGCCGCCACTGATGCCCGAGCTTCCCGAGGTAGAACATGCTGCCGAACGCCTGCGACGGGTCGCGCTTGGACGCGTCGTGGCCCTGGCGACCGTATCCCATGCCTCGACAGCCCGTGGCCTTCCCCCCGACGCCTGTGCCCGTCTGTCAGGCCGCCAGATCGTCGCAGTGGAGCGTCGCGCCAAGATTCAGCTCATTACGCTCGATGACGACCAGTTGCTCGAAGTCCACTTTCGCATGACAGGGGATTGGGACCTGGGCGACCACCAGGACGTCGCGCCACCCTACGAGCGGGTGCGCATCGTCTGCACCGATGGGACGAGGATTTCACTGGTCGACAGTCGCGCCTTTGCGGTCGTCCGGCTGCACGCGCCGGGAACGTTCACGCTTCCCAGGCTCGGACCCGAGCCACTCACCGACGCGTTCACGCCGGACGGACTTCGCGAGGCACTGCGGACTCGACGCGGGCCAATCAAGCCGGTCCTCCTGGATCAGCGTATGGTGGCCGGTATCGGCAACATTTACGCGTCGGAGGCACTCTGGGAAGCGCGCATTCATCCGGCCGCCCGCGCCAACCGCATCTCACTGCTCCGATTGACACGCCTGGTCGACGCGATCCGCGTGGTGCTCCTTCGCGCACAGGGCCATCGCTACCATGCATTAACCATCGCGAGCGGAGATCCGGAATTTCAGGTGTACGATCGCGCCGAGCAGCCGTGCCCGCGGCATGACGGCATGATTCGTCGCATCACACAGGCCGGGCGAAGCACGTTTTACTGTGTGGGATGTCAGCGGTGAGCAGGCAGTAGGAGGGAGGGCAGTTGAGCGTACTCAACTACTCCCGATTCTTCTCTACATAGTATTCAAAATTCGACGGCCCAATATCCCGCCGATGCACGAGTCGCGCATTGCCCACACGAATCATCGCTTCAACCTGCTCTCGCGGCACGTAGTGCATTTCGTACGGCGCGCGACCGCGCAGGTGCTTCCAGGCGCGGCGCAGATACTCGCGGCGCACGCGGTAGAGCAGCGCGGCGAGCGAGCCCGGCGCGTAGGCCTTGCCGGATGGCACATGGAATACCGCTACGCCACCCGGGCGCAGCACGCGAAGAAACTCGCTGATGTAACGCACGGAACTCTGCGGCGGGACGTGCTGCAGAACAATGCTGGAGTAGACGAAATCAAACGCGCCGTCCGCAAACACCGAAAGATCATCACTGGTATTCACGACATACCGAACGCGCGTTCCCAGCGTGTTGTATTCGCGGGCTCTGTCAATCATCGTGTCCGCGATGTCCACGCCAACCACGCTGGTGAAGTGCGCACCAAGCGCCAGTGTCAGGCGACCAACGCCACAGCCGAAGTCGAGTGCGTCGCCGCGCGCCACCTTTAGCGGGATGTCCTCGAGCGACCGCATCATGCGCCCAACTTCGGCCACGCCAGTTTCAAAAAACTCGATCGGGTCCCACTTGTTGTAGCGTCGCGCGTGGTCGGTGAGCACTCCATAGAGCGGGTCTTCGCGTCCGAGCTTTTCAAATGTCTCACGAACCGTATCGAGCGTCACCGTTGCGTGCTCCCAGAAAATGTGCGGCGGGATGCTCGCCGCGCGATCGCTTCGTCGAAGGCCAACAGCGTGTCGCGCGCGGTCGCCTTCCACGTAAACGTGGCCGCCTGAGAAAGCGCTGAAGCCGTTTTGGCGCTGCGCAGCGCTGGGTCGTCCAGCAAGCGCTGCATGTGGTCGGCCAAGGCATCGGCGTCGTTCCACGCGAACGTGAGCGCGGCATCGCCCACCACTTCCGGTAACGAACTCGCATCGGCGCAGATCACGCGTCCACCAGCCGCCATCGCCTCCAATGCGGGAAGGCCAAAGCCCTCGTAGCGCGAGGGAAACACCAACGCCGTCGCTTCGCGATACAACGCGCCGAGTTCGGTGTCGGGCACAAATCCTGCGAATCGCAACCACGGCGCCTGCTCGTGCTTGGCGATACGGGCCAGCGGGCCGCCGGGACCGCACAAGACGAGCGGCGCCACCACGCCACGCGTATGCAGCAGCGTCATGGCGCGAAACAGCACCTGCAGATTCTTCCGCGCCTCGTGTGCACCGACGGCCATGAAGAACGGGCCATCGATACCCAGCGTATCGAGCGTTGCCGGTCGCGTGAGCGCTGGGTGGAGAAGTTCGCTGCCGTCGGGCCCCGTCAGGTCGTCGGCCGCCAACAGCGTCACGCGCATCGCGTCGAAGGGCAGGCCCAGATACCGTTCGACTTCTCGCGCGGTGAACGCCGAAATCGTGATCACCAGATCGGAGCGAGTGACGGTCCGGCGAAATCGTGCACGATACTTCGCGCGCTTGAGCACCTTCCACCAGCGGTGATCGAGCTGCAGCATCGGCACCAGATCACAGATGGTCGTGACCATCGCCGCGCGGTGCGCGACGGGGTGCAACCAGTTCCAGGGGTACCACACGACGTCGGCGCTGGTCGCGGGGAGTGCACTCACCGGTTCAATCGCGGTCCGCTGGGCGAGCAGCGGGTCGACGCCTACCAGTTGCTCGTGCAGTGGTCCAACGTCGTTGGCCGAACGCACAAACAGCGTCAGTTGGACGTTGTCGCGCACCGCCGGGATATGCCGCAAGACATTGCGTACATACCGGCCGATGCCCCGACGTTCCTGAATCAGCTTCGTAGCTTCAACACCGATATGCACAGAACGATCACAGAAGGATTGGGTGTGTGTTGGAATCGGGGCGGCTAATCGATCGCCTCGAGGAGCGCTCCCTTCAGATACCCGGTTTCGGGAACGGTCAGCAGTTCTGGATGGTCGAGCGGTTGCGTGGTGATCCCCCGCAGCACGATCCGGCGCCCACTGTCGGCGGCCGCGTCCTGCAAGAGTTCGAGGAATCGTGACTTGCTCAAGTGAAAACTGCAGCTTGCGGTAAACAGCGTACCACCCGGGGCCAGCAACCGCATGGCCTGTAGGTTGATGTCCTTGTATCCCCGCTCAGCGCCGCCAAGCGACGCCTTGGACTTCGCGAAAGCGGGTGGATCGACGACAATCGTGTCAAAACGTCTGCCGTCACGGTTCCAGTCGCGCAGCACGTCGAACGCATCGCCCATCTGAGACGTGATATTCTGTACACCGTTAAGGGCGGCGTGCGCCTCGACGCGCGCCAGGGCCGGCGCGGAGATATCCAATGCCGTGACGTGGTCGGCACGCGCGGCCATGTGCAGCGCGAACGACCCATGATAGGCAAAACAATCGAGCGCAGCGCCCTTGGTATGCGCGCCAATCAACACCCGGTTTTCACGCTGATCCAGAAAGGCACCCGTCTTCTGCCCGTCCCACGGCGCCGCAAGAAACCGCACGCCATGCTCGTGAACCTCGACCGTTCTCGGCACCTCGCCGTAGAGCAGCGTGACTTCACGCGCGAGTCCCTCGCGGGCACGCGCGGCGGGATCGTTCCGTGCGAGGATACCGCGGCAGCCAGTGAGTGAGACCAGTGACTCCACAATGACATCGGTCCACGCGTCGAGGCCCGCAGAGAGCAGCTGCACGACAAGCACGTCGCCGTAGCGGTCCACCACCAACGACGGGAGTGCGTCGCCCTCGCCATGGACCAGCCGGTAGGCGTTGGAGCTCGCGGCGAGTGGCTCGCGTCGCGCGATCGTGTCCCGCAAGCGATCGTGCCACCAGGTGGCGTCGGGGATGCGCGCCGGGTTGCGCTCAATCTGCCGGAGGGAAATCTCCGATTCCGGGCTCCAGAGCGCCCAGCCCAGCGGCTCGTCGCGCGCCGAGGTGACCGAGACGATCCCTGCCGGAGCATGCGGGCGACTCACGACATCGCTCCGGAAAATCCACGGGTGTCCAGCCTTCAGCCGTTTGGTGCCCCGCGGCGAAATCGTCGCGCGGGCGTCAAGCACGTTCATCGCGATGGTGTCTTGCGAGTGCCCTTCCCGTCTGCCTGTCGCTGACGTTTGACGAGGGCAATCGCCTTGGAATGCTCAGCGAAGGTGGTGCGAAACTCGTGGTGCCCATCGGGATGCGCGACGAAGAAGAGGTACGGGACATTCGCCGGCGACAAGGCGGCGGCGATGGACGCCTCACCTGGTGACGCGATCGGGCCTGGCGGCAGGCCGGCGTACTTGTACGTGTTGTACTTGGAGTCGATTTCCAGATCCTTGTACAGCACACGATCGACGTGCGCCGGAAGCGCATACTGGACGGTGGGATCTGCCTGCAGCTTCATCCCCTTCTTCACGCGATTCCAGTAAACGGCGGCGATGATGGGGCGTTCCTCGGCCTTCCTGGCTTCTTTCTCAACAATCGCGGCCATCGTCATCGCTGTGTGGCGCGAGATCGCCAGATCTTGCAGTCGATCATTCCACTCCGACTTCCACCCGGACTCAAACCGTTCGAGCATGACACCGACTGCTTCCCGCGCGCTTGTGCCGTCGGCAAACGAATACGTTGCCGGAAACAAATAACCCTCGAGCGTCGGAGCCGGCACGTTCAGTCGACGCTTCCACGCCGTATCCGTGACGGCGGCGCGCACCGAGTCTTCGCTCACCGAGAGCGCTTTGGCGATGATCGGGGCGATGTCGCGGACGTCGAAGCCTTCCGGGATGGTGACGGTGTAGCGGACGCCGCGACCTTCGACCAATGCGTCCAGCACTGCGCCGTAATTGGACCGCCGTGCGAACTGGTACCGCCCCGGCTTGATCGCGCGAGCGCGGCCAGTGGTCGTTGCGTACCACCGGAACAGTCGAGGAGTTTCGATCACGCCCGCCTGAGACAGGATCGTGGCGGCGGCGCGAACGGAGCTTCCTTTGGGAATGACCACGCTGTTGGCCGGAGTGGCCGCCGCGTCGCCGCCGAGTTCACTCCACAACCACCAAGCTCCCGCCGCCAACACCAGCGTGAAGGCAAGGGCCGGGAGTCGTAGCAGGCGACGGCGCGATTTCCGGTTCATGCCACCGGGAGAATCGTTGCAGCGACGACCGCCTCACCCAAGACGACTCCCTGCTGTGCCGCGCGAATGACGCCTTCGAGGAGCACGGCAGCTGCGAGTGCATCGACGTCGTCTTTTCGTCCGCGTGTCGAGCCACCTTGCTCTCGTATAGAACGGAGCGCCGCTGAAGTGGTGAACCGTTCGTCGACCAATCGAATAGGCAGCGTCTGGCGCGTGGCGAGCTTGGCGGCGACCACGCGGACCTCTCGCGAGCGATCTGTTTCAACGCCAGACGGGTCCAGCGGCAGTCCGAATACGAAACCGCGCGCGCCTAATTCGTCGGCGCGTCGCATCAACTCCGCGATCGGCGCACGCTTCCCGACTCGTCTGGTGATGACGCCACACGGAGAAGCGAGAATCCCCAGTTCATCGCTCAGCGCCAGCCCAATGCGCTTGTCGCCCCAATCGACGGCGAGCAACCGCGCCACGGGAATGGCGTCCGGCGCGGCCGAATCCGAGTCCGAATCCGAGTCCGAGACGATCACGTCGGCGTTCATGCTTCGGCCATTTGCTCGAAGAACTCTCTGTTATTCTTGGCGCGCTCCATGCGCTTGAGCAAGAAGAGCAGGGCGTCCTCAGACGGCATATCCGCCAGGAAGGCGCGCATGAGATAGACACGCGACTGCTCGAACGGCGTGAGCAAGAGTTCTTCGCGACGGGTGCCGGATTTCTGAATGTCGATGGCTGGGAAGATCCGCCGATCAGCAAGCTTGCGGTCGAGCACCAATTCCATATTGCCGGTCCCCTTGAACTCCTCGAAGATCAGCTCGTCCATTCGCGAGTTGGTCTCAATCAGGGCAGTGGCGACGATGGTGAGCGAGCCTCCCTCGGCCAACTTGCGTGCTGCCCCGAAGAACGCCTTCGGCTTTTGCATGGCGGAGACTTCCATGCCGCCGGACATGATGCGTCCCCCTTGGGGAGCCACCGCGTTGTGCGCGCGCGCCAGTCGGGTGATGGAATCAAGCAAAATCACAACATCCTTTCCGGTTTCGACCAGACGTTTGGCTTTCTCGATGACCATATCGGCCACCTGCACATGACGTTCGGCGGATTCGTCGAAGGTTGAGCAGATCACCTCGGCCTGCGGACAACTGGCCTGCATGTCGGTGACCTCTTCGGGGCGTTCGTCAATCAGCAGCACAATCAGCACGATCTCGGGATGGTTCTCGATGATCGCGTTGGCCAGCTGCTGCATGAGAATCGTCTTGCCGCCCTTGGGTGGGGCAACAATCAGGGCACGTTGGCCCTTGCCGAGTGGTGCGATGAGGTCGCAGACGCGGGTGGCGACCTCGCCATTGGCCCGCTCAAGCCGGATGCGCTCGTCGGGGTACTTCGGGGTCAGGTTGTCGAACGCGCTTCGCAATTTCGACTGCTCGGGGTCGCCGCCGTTGATGCGCTCCACCTTGAGGAGCGCGAGGTACCGTTCCCATTCTTTCGGCGGGCGAACTTCCCCCATGACCGTGTCACCGGTGCGGAGGTCGAAGCGCTTCACTTGGGAGGGGGAGACGTAGATGTCGTCTGGGCCGTGCAGGTAATTGAAGTCCTGAGACCGAAGAAATCCGTACCCTTCGGGCAAGACTTCCAGGACTCCCTCACCGTAAAGCGTTTCTTCCGCATCGAGCAGTGCCTGCTCGATGCGGAAGATCAACTCCTGCTTGCGCAGCCCCGACGTGCTGGTGACTTGCAGCGACGCGGCGAGTGCCAGCAGTTCCGGGACGGATTTCCGCTTGAGCTCGGCGACGTGCACGACGCGGGGTCAGGGGTGAAGCAAACAGGGTACGCGCATGGCAGGACTCGAACCTGCGACCTTCTGCTCCGGAGGCAGACGCTCTATCCAACTGAGCTACACGCGCAATGAGGTGGAGCGCACTGCAGTGCTCCACCCCGCTTCGCAAGCTAATCAGCCGGAGAGGTGCGGGGCAATGTGTGATGCCGCTTCGGCGCCGGTTGGCTTGCCGCGATGGCCGCTTGCCGAGTCGCTGTCGGCTAGCCCAAGAGCGCCGTGCCCACGCTCGCGTCACGCTTCGACGCAAGGATTGCGGACTTAAACGCGAAGATCATTGAGTCGAGTGCGCCGTTGGCCCGCAAGTGCTTCGAGCCGTGTCCTGTGTATTGGCGCAAACGATTCCCGAGGTTGGGGCCATCAGTGAACCCGAGCTGCCCGGCGACGGAGTCGAGGGTGTGCCCCGGTTGCTCGAGGAGCGCTGCTGCGGCGAGCAGCCGACACCACATCAGGAATCTTCGCGGAGAGGGAAGCTCGGCGGCCATGAGTCGATCCTGGAGTGTGCGCCGAGCGATGCCGAAGACGGCGGCGACCTCGTCACGGTCGAGGCGCTCGTTCGCGTGTTCGAGGCCGAACTCCAAGAGGGGCATGAACCGCAGCGGAATCACGTCCTTCACGGCTTCGACGATGCGAGGGACCGCCCCGCGTTGGGTGGCGGCGGCCATGATGCGCGCGAACGCCACTCGGCCCTCATCGGAGCCTTGCCGTACGATCTCCTGAACGCCCGCCCGTGCCACCTCGAGCAGCTGGCCGGTGGTGAGTCGAGGGAAATCACACCACGCGAGCAGGGGATGATGTGGAAACGCTTCGGATGTCCGTCGAAGGACGCGTATGGCAGAGGCGTGTGAATGCCCCCCCGCCTCGACCACGGTCAACATGATCAGGCCTTGTGACAGCGCCTCGAAAAGCCGGACGTCATTGGCAAATGGCACGACGCGGCAGCCTTCCGGCGCGATCAACCGCAGGCGCGACAGGGTTGCCGAGGAGCCCGGCAAGAAGGCGATCAACGGCTCAGGCTGCATGAATCTCGACGTCATTGGGAGTCTGCGAAAAACTCGCCGCCCAACGCGTACGGTAACCGCCCACTGAGATGCGGAGGTTTAAAAGGCCCAGGTACATCTATCGCTCACACCTCAACTGGAGTGACTGATGATCGATTCACGCCG
>JANOPS010000463.1:0-7709 GCA_031421995.1 Gemmatimonadaceae bacterium | reverse complement strand
ACGCGCCACGCGTAGACGATCCTTTCCACACCCATTGATCGTGTCTCATCGAGTGTGCCTACCGATGCATACGCACTATCCAAAACGGCGAAATCAGTCGATCAACCTTCTGATAGACTCATGCCGATACCCTCGCGCATTGACACGGGCGCCTTGGCCGAGCGACGTACGCTTCGGAGCGCGCCGAATCAGCGGACATCCGCGCGAGACAGCCATGTGACGCCATAGCGTTATTGCTGATGCACGCCGCCAAACTTACGATACGATGCAGGCAACTGAACGATGCGAACTCTAAAGAGCCCACGGTCAGTAGGAGGGCATCGCGGAGTCGCCACCTCTAACAGTGAGGACACCGTGGGTCTGTCGAAAGGAGTCGAGACAGCGCTCTCCGTGACGCTAACCCTAGCAACGCTGGCGGTAGCGTTAATAATGGTCGAGGGACGCTTGCGACCACGACGAGCAAGCGGATCAGTGACAAGGGTCGAGAAGATCGATGATTGGCGAGCGAAATCGGGAAGCGTGGCCTTGCGACTCTCTGATTCGGCGTCGTCGGTACAAATCGATGTGTTCACGGACTTCGAGTGCCCTTTTTGTCGGATTTTGGATTCGGTGCTCGTGAAGCTTGAACACGAACATGACGGGAATATCTCCCGCTCAGTGATTCATTTCCCTTTGCCAATGCACAAGAGCGCAATGAAAGCTTCTCAGGCGTTCGATTGCGCTGCGCGACAACAGAAGGCAGCGGCAATGTCAGACATACTATTTAAGTCGCAGCAGTATCTCGGGGTCATTTCAATCGACTCGTTGGCGCGCGAGGTCGGCGTACCAGATGGAGAAAGGTTTGCTGCTTGCTTGAACGACGCCGAGACCCTGAAGAGGATCCGCGAAGGATCAGAGCTAGCTGAACGACTGCAGTTGACGGGAACACCGGTCGTTGTGATAAACGGATGGCTTTTGGACCCAGCGTCACCGGCCGCGGTGGGTCGTGCGGTGAAGAATGCTCTGGCCGGAAAGACCCCAAACTCGTAGGAGAGATATATGTCCTTCGCTTCAAGAAGTCCCTTGCTACGGTCGCTCGTGGGATTCGTGGTCGTGTCCGTTGCCGCGGCCACAAGCGGCGCAGCCGAATCGATCACGACGACTGGCTGTCCGACCGCCTGCGTTTCGGGGTGCAACCTCGACCAGGCGGCGGCTTGTCGAAACGGCGGGGCAGGATGCATTTCCTTGGGCTGCGCTGCAACAACGTTCGACTGCTTTGGCATCACCCTCTTTGAGGTAAAGTGCGGGGACGCAACCTAGCCCTCGAAGCTGGGTAGGATATCCAATCCGACGATAGCAGGGCGTCGCCAATTTGGGGCGTCTTGCTACCGTGGGACCCGCGATCCTTCCGCATTCGCCGCTTGCATCAACCGAGGTCTCAGTCTCAACACGTTACCCTAGCAAGACATGCGAACAAGCCAAACGAAAGACGAACGCCTTTCGCCGAGAGTAGCAGTGGGCAGTTGTGTCCCCCCCTGTGCCTGTCGATGCCATTCTCATCAGACTGTCGATCGAGATTGGAGCGGCCGATCTCGTGCTCTCGCTGTCCTGATGATCACCTATTGCTGGCCGTTCGTCATCGGCCTCGGTGCTCAAGAAGCTCCAAGGAGGCGGACCTGGGACAGTGCGGGCATCAGCATAGTCGAGTACCGTTCTATGTCGCAGGTATCAGGTGGATTGCACCTTGCTCCAAAACCCTTCTTTAGTGTTGGCGGACTATCCGAGGATCCGCGCCGAGAATTCTCCGCAAATCATTGGTCGTTGACGGCTGCGAGACTTGGCAATGGCAATGTGGTAGTGATGGATGAGTATGAACTGAAGTTCTTTAGCGAGGACGGACGCCTTCTGCGAGTTTCTGGTCGGCGCGGTCGGGGACCCGGCGAATTTCTGATGACGAGAGACTTGTGCCGAATTCGAGGTGATACGCTGCTCATCGTCGATGCCAACGATGGTCGATTGTCGATATGGAGCGGCAACGGCGATCACGTCAAGACCTATGCGCGTGCCGGATTTACCGCCTTCGATTCTTGCCGGAACGACGGCGCCGTCATCATTCGCGGGGGGCCAAATCCGAGAGATGACGAGCAAAGCCCCGACTATCGTCTCATTCGCGCAGACGGCACCGTGCTTGGTCGTCTTGGCAAGCTTGCTGAGCCGCGCTACGTCTCTCCAGTCATGACAGAGCCGAGCATCGTCCCGATCCCTGGTGGATACGTGGTCGGAGATGGTCGTCGTTTCGCCTTCAGGCGCGTGCGCAACGATGGCACTATAGCGATGATCGTACGCTCGAGTGAACCGCAGAAGCGCCTGTCGCAATCCGAGTGGCTGGAGCTCGCGCGGCGGACCTGGCCCACATCAGCAGCAACCGCAAGCCGCGTCGCGAATGGTGATACGCTGCGGACACTGCCGGCATATTCGACGATAAAGTCGGACCAGATAGGAAGGGTATGGGTGCTCGACTACGCACCTCCGCGCAAATGGACCGTGTTTGGACCGGACGGGGGAATTCTCGGGCGATTTTCACTCGAATCGGGATTCGGTTTCTCGAACTCGGAAATCGTTCGAACGGAGTCGGACCATGTAGTAATCCGTCGCAAAGACTCAGATGGAGCGGTGTATCTCGAGTTCCACCGTATTCTGACGGGGTCACGCTAGGGACAACAGGAAGGAGGTCGGGCGGCGTCGCGACTTCAGTGGAAATTCGGGTTAGTGCCTCGGAATAGCCGCGCACTCGGCGACGATGAGGGGAGACCTTGCCGGTCACCCACAGGAAGGATGGGGCGCCTTTGAAACGCGTGCACGTGGCGCAGCCGTCTTTCGATCTACATCGCTTCCTCTGATCACTTGTGCGCCAGCGACCGACGCGTCGTGTCTAGGGCGGCGGTGCCAACGCCTTGGTAGCACCGGGCGACTATGCATCGCGACTACGTTAGGCGGCACCACGATGTCCAAGCTGCTGCGCATGGAGCGCGCGCGGCGGCGACGGATTCAGGTTTGCATGACGCATTTCCTGCTCTGCTTCGCTTATGCAAGACTCTTCGCCAGTGCCGGTATCGCCGTGGCGGGCACAACGGTGATGCGCGCGTTGAGCTGGTGGGTTTCAGTACCGGGATAGACGACCCACAGGTGTTCGAGGGCAAGATCCTCGAGTGCGATATGCATGGACTTTGTGGTGCTAGGAGCATCGGCGTACTTGATCTCAAATCCGTAGCGCTTGCCCTTCGAGAAGACCATCAGGTCGAGCTCCGCGCCACTTTGCGTTGCCCAGTAGTACGCGTCACGGGTCTGCATGGAAGCAATCACTTGTTCGATCACGAACCCCGTCCCACGACGCGCCGAGTTTCGGATGCCCAGCGAGATCCTCAGCGGTCGCTAGGTCGAGCAGGCTGTGGAGCAATCCAGAGTCGCGCACATAGATCTTGGGTGCTTTGACCTGGCGCTTCTTGATGTTCTCAAACCACGGCGGCAAACCCCGCACCACGAACGCGCCGGCCAGGATATCGAGGTATCGGCGAGCCGTCTTTTCGTCGACACCGAGCGATCGGGCGAACTCCGCACCATTCCACGTCTGCCCGTGGTAGTGGGCGATCATGGTCCAGAAACGTCTGAGCGTGGTTGGGGGGATGAAAATGCCAAACAGCGGGAGATCACGCTCCAATTCCAGTAGATCAGGACTTCAACTCCGGATTTACAAGGATGTCTGGCGCCGGCAGTTCATTGGTCCAACCCCCACCCAACCGCAGTTCATTGTTCAACCCCTACCCGCAGTCAGTCAGTCCCACCTCCACCTGCAGTCAATCTTTCAACCCGCCGGATGGTGGTAAGCATGCCGCCACGGGAATTGGCGTTGCTTTCGTCGGTGAAGAACCGCGGACTCCGCGAGTCCTCATCGTTCTGTGCCCGTTTTTCGTAGACTGAAAACCCGTTTTTCGCCAAAACTGTACCCGTTTCTCTTACCCGTCCTGCCGTGCTCTCGACCACGACCCACTACCCGAGATTCGCCGAGGCCCCCATTCGCCAGGCGCTACTCGACACGAGAGTCGTCGCGATAGCCGGGCCGCGGCATTCAGGAAAGTCGACCCTGGTCCGCCGAGTGGGCGGGGCAGATTCCGCCTACTTCAGTCTGGACAGTGTCACGACGCTCGCGGCGGCGCGTGAGGATCCAAATGGGTTCGTGCGGCGTGGAGCTCCGGGGGGACTCATGATCATCGATGAGATCCAACGCGCGCCCGATCTCATGCTCGCGATCAAGCTCGCCGTCGACGAAGACCAGCGGCCAGGTCAATATCTGATCACCGGCTCCGCCGACATTCGAACCGTGTCCGTCGTGCAAGACTCGCTGGCAGGGCGTATTGAAGTCTTTGAGCTTCTCCCACTCTCGCAGGATGAAATAGCAGGTGTGCGATCGACGTTTCTTCCTGATGCGTTTTGCGGACTGCTGCGTGAACCGGCTCGGACAGAACGTGGCGGTTCGCTCGTGCATCGCGTTGCCATAGGAGGGTTTCCCGAAGCGCTCGCGCGACCTGCCAGTCAACGGCGACGCGACTGGTTTCGCGCGTATGTACGGGCGATGGTTGAACACGATGTCCCCGACGTGATGCGTCCTGACCGACCGGACACGATGCGGCGTCTGGTCGAAATCCTCGCACAACACTGTGGCGAACTGCTGAATCACACGGAACTTGGAACGGTGCTCGGCATGGATCGTACGACGGTTGAGCGACACATCTCGGTGCTCGAACAGACATTCCTGGTGCGTCGCGTACAGCCGTGGTTTCGCAATGAGCTCAGTCGGCTGTCGAAGCGTCCCAAACTGCATTTTCTCGACGCGGGTGTTGCGGGGGCCCTCCGACGCTTCAACGAAGAGAAGCTTGGCGTAGACCGTTCGCAGATGGGGCCGTTAGTCAAAACATTCGTCTTCGCCGAGCTCTCCAAGCAGGCCAGTTGGTGCAGCGAACCGCCGCAACTGTATCACTATCGTGATCACGTCGGTGGAGAAATCGACTTCATTCTCGAGAGTTGGGATCGACGCATTGTCGCCATCGAGGCGAAGGCTGGCGCGACGGTGCGGGCAGACGCGTTTGCCGCGATGAAGAAACTCTCAGCCGTGCTCAAGGAGCAGTTTGTGTTGGGAGTCGTGCTGTACGATGGAGCGCAGGCCATCTCGTTCGGTGACAACCTCTGGGCCATGCCAATCTCCACGCTGTGGAACTCGTCGGAGGCGTTGGACGGTCACGCGCCCGCGCCGCCCCTACTCGCCACCCGCTAACCCACGCAGCTGGGTGGAATGGGCAATAAGCGGCGCGCTATTATCGATCAGTGACCGACCTCGACGGGAACAGGCTGGTAGTCGCTCCGAGTCGGGAAACTACCATGGTATCTGGTTTAGCAGTTTGTGTCCGGCAACGAAAGATCCTACCCCTCGACCGTCGGGCTTTGTCAGTCAAAACGGAGGCGGTCGCGGGGTGCTAATCGCCTACCTGTCATCTGAAGCAAAGCCGGCCATTCTCTTTCACCTAAGGACACTTGAAGCGGCGCAAGATGAATCGAAATCGCTGGAAATGGGCAATCCTTGCCGTCCTTGCAGCAGCATGCAGCGACGAGGGTCCTCGCGTTGCGGACCTTACCCCATTGCGGACGGTCAACGAGGAGGGAGTCCCCAAGGCTGATCTTGGTACGCCCATCGAGTTGGCAGCAGCTTCCTCCGCGCGATTGGTCCTCGGGGAACAATCGCGGATCCGTGTGTACGAATCCCCCTTCTTGGAGGCATCGCACACGCTGGGTGCCGACGGGCGTGGGCCAGGCGAGTTTCGGAGAATCGTGCGTGTCGCGATAGCGCTCGATGGCAGGATGGCGGTCGCCGATCTCGGAAATCGGAAAGTGGTGCTTTACAAGAACCACAGTACATGGCACCGCGATCTCCAGTTCACCGACGGACCGGTCGGGGAAATCGGCTTTGATGGAGCTGGTCGCTTAATGCTGCAGCGACGAGCGACTCAACCCTTCAGCACGCCGAACGCTGGCGCCGGCATGGTTCGCGTGTACGCGAACGATACGACGGAGATTTTCCGCATCGGCACACAGCGTTGGTCAGATGATCCACCTGAAAACGCGGTGGTGAACGAGATTCGGCTATCGCCGACCGCATCGGGAGGGGCGCTGATCCTATACACGTACCAAGGGTACGTGGAAAAGTATGACGCCAATGAAAACCGAATCGCACGCTTCGCGCTGCAGGTTGCCGCCAAGGATACGCTCGGCCCAATAATCAAGCGCAACCCGGAGAACCCCGGACGCATTGCGTTTGCACGAAGGAAGCTTGCCGAAGGAACTGTGGAGTTGCACGATGGGAGCCTTGCCGTTCTGCGCGCGGTGCAGGACGCGGATCAGAATAGTTGGTCTTCACACATTCAGGTCTACTCGACCAAGGGCAAGCTGCTCGCTGTGCTGCGACTCCGTGAGCTGGTGCAAAGCATTGCACTCAGCGGCAGTGAAGTTGTCACTCTGGCATTCAACGATCCAGGACCGAGACTGTCGTTCTACTCCCAGCCCCTGTGGTGAGAGGCGATCAGCCAAGCAATGATGTAGTGCGTACCACCGCGGAGCATCTTCCAAGGTTCCGCGCAAAGGCAAGGGGATGTTCCCTAGTCACCACCCACCAGCCCACGCAGCTTCGCCTCCACCTCGCCAAACCCACGCTGCTGTGCCATGTCCGCCGCCGTCGCGCCGTCTGTCATCGTCGCGCTGGGATCGGCGTCGCGCGACAGCAGCAAGTCCACCATGAGCTGATCACCGCGCGCCGCCGCGATGTGCAACGGGTGAATGTCCTGCTCGCCCCGGGAGTTCACATCAGCGCCCGCAAAGATCAACCGACGCACGACGTTGTGATTGCACGCGCCCGCCAGCGCCGCATGCAGGGGCGTGTTGCGAAGCGCGTTGGTGGAATGGGCATCGAGCGGCGCGCTATTGTCGATCAGATAGGCCGCGCACTCATCGCGGCCAAAGAACCCGGCCAGGTGCAGCGGCGTCCATCCATCACTACTGCGACGTGAGATGAGATCGGCATCGCGATCCAGCGCGGCGTTGAGTGCCGGCAAATCGCCGAGTGCGGCGGCCTCACACGCGTCGTACGGGCGAGCGCCGCGCAATACAGGCGCGAGCGCAGCGGCGCCCACGTAGCACGCGTACAACACCAACGTCTCGCCGCCCGGGCCGCCGCGGGCGCGTTGCGTCTCGTCAGCCGTAAAGAGAGCGGCAAGCGCGTCATCGCGCCGTTCCTGAATGGCCTCCAACACCGCCTCGTTGGCACGGTCAAGCATGGCTACGTTCCTCGCGTAACGGTCGGTGCAGCGACGCTCCCGGCATCCTTGAGGCGCGCGATGGCCTCGCGTGCCTCGCGATGCTGCGGCTCGAGGGCGTCCGTGGCGTGTCGGTCATGGGGCCGAAAGTTGTCGTCCGGGGGGCAGAAAGGCCATGGTCGCGATTGCGTCACATGGGCCGACGGTCGCTTTCGGACGTCGCGCCCGACGGTAGTTTCCCCACTATGAGACTCCACCCGAAGCTCCCTAAATTGTCTGCGCCAAGCACCCGTGCGCGGTTCGCGCATTCGCGGTTCGCTCGTGCGCTGTGCGCCCACGCGCTGGCGATGGTGTGCGCCGGCACCCTCGCCG
>JANOPS010000462.1:0-4072 GCA_031421995.1 Gemmatimonadaceae bacterium | reverse complement strand
TGTTGGTCGACGTGATTCATCAACGCGCCATCTCGAATCGTATCGAGACCGAGCTGTCGCTGCGGCACGAGTCGCCGCAGGCCATCCTGCTGGAGAAGGGCCGCGTGGTGTGGCACGCGTCGCATCGTCGGGTAACGGCGGCGGCCATCCGTGACGCTGTGGCGGCGGTCGCTGCCTGATGAGGCGCGAGTGAGGCGCGAATGACGCCCGCAGGGAGTCGCTTCGGAGGCGTCCGGTGGGCGTTTTTCATGACCATCACCTGCGTGTCGGTCAGCTCGCAAGAAGGGCTGGCGCAGGCCGTTGGCGCAGTGAGCGCGGGATCCCAACAGGCGCGTGTAATCACCGGCGTCGTGCGGAGTACGACGGATCAATCCGTCGTCGCGGGAGCCACGCTCGACCTGACGGGGCCGGCGTTGTCCCGGCGTGTCCGCACTGACGAAAAGGGCGTGTTTCGTTTTGGGCAAATCCCTCGTGGCACGTACCGACTGTTGGTGCTTAGACTGGGCTTTGCCCCGTTGCGACAGGATGTCACGGTCGATGACAGTGATGCCGAATTGACGGTGTCACTGACTGCCGAGCAGCAGGAACTCAATGCCGTCATCACCCGCGCGAACGTGACGGCAGTGTACGGCGGGATCGGTGCGGTCGGGCCGACCAAGAACGCGCAAGGCGAGAAGCTGATGACCGCCGTTGCCGGCGCGAAAGTGCACGTGCTCGGCGCTCGCAAGGAAATCACCACTGATAGTCTCGGGCGTTTTTTTATCGAACTGTCCAAACCGGCGCGCTACATCATTCGCGTAACTAGTCCGGGATTGGCCACGCAGTTGTACACGGTCGACGTGCCACGCAACAGGGCAGTCGACGCGTCGCGATTGCTGGATTCGGTGCGCGTTGAGCCACCAGCCGGCCGCGAGTACCTGTGGGGCGAGATGGACCGCCGGATCGGATGGCGCGCGATGGGATCCGCGCTGATCAGCGGTGGCGAACTGCGCGAACTCGGTGGGTCGTTGTCGAGTGCGGTAGAACGGTCGAGGGGGATGACCGCGCGGAGTATGCGCCTTGGCACCACGACCTGCGTGTTTGTGAATGGCATTGCCAAGCCCGGGTTCTCACTTGATGCGATACGCCCCGAAGAGATCGAAGCGATTGAACTGTACAGCGGATCCGGTGATCCCACGAACTCACTCAAGATGTCGTGGCCGTCTGGCGCGCTGTGCGGCGATGGGCCGCGAAGCATTCCGCCAGCCCGATCAACGCTCGTGGCGCAGTGGGCTGCGATCTGGACCGTCCGTTAAACGGCGTCCGCTAACCGGCGTCCGCTAAACGGCGACCGCTAAACGGCGTCGGCTAAACGGCGACCGCCGATCACGGCGGCGATCGCGCTCACGCCGATCGTCAGGCCTACCAGTGCATAGCCCGTGACGCCTTGATCGTTCGTGGTATAGTTCGCGCAGAGTCGGTTGGGCGCATCGATCAGCAGCAAACCAACGGTCGCCGTCATCCAGAGGCTATTCCCCACCACAAAGGCGCGCACCATGACGTGCGCCCGCTGCCAGGAGCGTTCGGCCAGCGCGCCGGCGGCTGCAAGCGAGAGGACCTTACACACCTCCCATGTACGTTGCTCCACGGCGGCATCCAACGCGCGTGGTACCATCCAGCACGCGACCACGCCGCTGGCCAACAGCAGTCCCGCGATCCCGTACGCGTTGTAGCCGCGCGCTGCATCCACCTGCGTGGTGGGCTTGCCGCGAGCTGCTACGGACAAGAACGCACCAGCGGCGAAGAGGAGGGGGAGCTGCAGCAGCATGTGTACTGCCATCGACTGCTCCAACACACGCCGCGCGAGCGTGGCGGTGAGCAGCATGCCCAGCGCAATTCCGAGGGGAGAGGGTTTCATCGCGGCGGCGTGAGCGGGTGTTCGCCACGCTCGTTCGCGCGCCTCGTCGAATGTCGGAGCGCGACGTCAATCGCTTCATCGGTGGCATCGACTGGCAGAATGGCGGCAAGCCGCCCCGTCGCATCGACCACATGCAGCGCGGCGTTGTGGACGTACCCGTTCCGTCCGTCCGCGATGACCCGGATCCCCAAGGTGCGCAACAGCGTCGCGAGTGCGATCGTGTCAGTCGGCGCCGCGAGGGTCCAAATGCTGGTGTCCATGCGCATCAGGCTAGCGTAACGCCCGAGTCGCTCAGGCGTGTCCCAACTGGGGTCGAAGGACACCGAGAGCAAACGGACGCGATCCGACACGCCGCGTTTTCGAATGCTGGATTGCAATTGCTGGAAGACGCCACCCAACTCACTGCACACCGTCACGCAGCGCGTGTAAATCACGTCGACGATCGTACTGCGCTGCCGGTCGCCAAGCGATTGCGACTGCCCGCGCGCGTCGATGAGGATGAGCGGTGCGACGTTCACGGGATGCTGCGCTACGTCCAGCATACGCGCCGTGTCCGACGTGAGTGCAGTGAATCCCCGTGTTGCTCCATCAAGCGCGGCCAGCACCACGAGCAGTGCGAACGCCATGCCGATGAGGCCACGGGCGGGCATCACTTCACCTGCGAGAGCTCAGCGCCACCCGCCCACGGCGCTGTTCTCGCCGCCGTCTCCGTACGTACTCGTGCGACGGTGCTTGCACCGACAGTGCTAGCCGTGTTGCCGAACGTGGTGCGCACGTAGGTCGCCACCGCGGCAAGCTCCGCGTCACTCAGTGATTTCCATGCGGGCATCAGCCCGTTGTACGTCGCGCCGAGCACGTCGATCGGTCCTTGAATGCCGTGCAAGAGAATCGCAATCAGGCGATCTTCGCTTTCGGTTACCCACGGTGAGCCGGCAAGCGGTGGAAAAATGCCGGGCAGCCCGGCTCCGGTCGCTTGGTGGCAGGCCGCGCACTTGCCGGCGTAGACCTGCGCTCCGCTCACTGTGCGCGACGGTGCAGCGACGTCAAACGCCGCACGCGTTCGGGCGTCTCCCATCAATCCACTGGTGTCCGTTTCGCTTCGCGCCAGATAGGTCGCGCCGAACGCCGCCCCCGCGAATAGCAGACCAATGATCAGGCGTGGAATCGGCCGCACGTTCTCGTCAGGATCGGTATACTCTCGCTCGCGCGGAGGGAGTTCGTCGCGGGTCATCGCGCGGCACCTCGCAGCGCCGCTCGAGACACCGGATAGGTGTGATCAAGCGACAACAGATAGTCGACTAATCGCAATGCCTCGGCACGGGCGACAATGCGCACGCCAGCGGGTGCGACGCCCGGCGGGAGGCTCACCACGACATCTCCCGCCTCCAGCGCACCGCGACGCTCGGCGAAGAGAAAGGGAAACGCCGGCATGATGGAGCCGGGCGTATACGCACGTGGCTGATACAGATGCCCAAGATGCCAGTCACGGCTGGGCTGTCGCGCCGCGATGTTGAAGAGATCGGGACCGGTACGCATGGTCCCAAGCAGGTGCGGTTCGTCGCGCACATAGTCGTTGGGCACAGACGGCCGTCCCCAGCCGCGCGCACCATCCGGCGCGACACTGGGATCGCGCGGCTGCTGCGAATGGCAGTACACGCACCCGTTGGCGATATACACGGCGCGTCCGGCCGTTTGTTCGGGCGTGTACGCTACCGGTTTGGCCTGAGTAGGAACGCGCGGTGTGAGCACGTAGGGCATCACGACCAAGAGCACAATGGACAGTGTCACGATCGCCAAGGCGCCGCTAATCAAGCGGGTGACATCAACCTCTCGTGTGTGTGTCATCGTGACGCCCCCGCAACGGCAGCGAGAATCGAGACTGGAGTGCCAGGCCGACGTCGCAGCAAGGTCGCGCCGGTGCGCTGCGCACCGCGACGCGTCAACATCAACGCGACGTGGAGCGCGAAGACCAGATGACCGAGGGTCATGAGCGAGCCACCGATCGTGCGCACCAGGAGATACGGCTTGGTGATGTTGACGCTCTCCATAAACGGACGATTGGCATCAAGCATCGCGAGCCCTTGCAGCCACCCACCAATGCTGAGGCCAATGAAGTAGATCGCAAACCCACCGATCACCAGCCAGAAATGAGCGCTCATCAGTCGCGCGGACGGC
>JANOPS010000461.1:0-5718 GCA_031421995.1 Gemmatimonadaceae bacterium | reverse complement strand
GCGACGTCGCCGATACGATCGTTGTGGTCAATCAGACTGGTACGCCGTCGCAGATCACGACGGCAAACAAGGTCCCGCTCTGCACACAGTCGGTCTCTATCGTGCAACTGTTGGGCGATAGTCGAGCCGTGTGCACCGTGCGGAACAACCGACTCGACGAAGAAGACATCGACCTTGACGGACAATTGAATCTGCCGTCGACCGCCATCGACAATGAGCAGCTGCGTCGCTTTGTGGTGGATCTCAGCGACAACCGCACCTGGACGCGGGTAGGCGGATGCCTGCCGCAGATCGATTCAACGGCGGCGATCGTGGTAGCCGACACGGTCTGCTGGGTCCAGATCCGGTTGAACTGGCGTTCCTCGGCCGAGGAGCTGAATAATCCCAACGAGCGTCGCGTGCGCGCGCTGCGCCTGACGATGGTCTCGAACGCGCAAGCGGCCGACGCGGACTTTTCGCGCATCGCATTGGCGCGTTTCCGTTTGGTTGGTGCGCCGTGGCTCAAGCGCACGGCGGTGCCGATCAGCGGCGCCGCGGGCGATCAGGCGTCGCCAACAGGCGGGTACGTGGTCGCGAGCGTGGTCGGCACGCTGGATTCTTCGTCGGTGTTGCCCTACACGCCACCGCCCGGTGTGGTGCAGGAGCCGGAGACCCGGCAGTCGGGGTATGAGAACCAGCGACAGCAGGTCAACGAGCGCGCGCTGCGGCTGCAGACGGGCGTGCCTGGTCGAGCGTTCCGGCTGTTTGATCGCGCTGAGGCATTCTTTCGGTTTCCGGAAGGCACCAAATCGTTCATGGGATACAAAACGTTGCGGCTCTGGATGCGCGGGCGTGGCAACGGCTGGGGCCCAAGTGGCGAGCTGAACGGGTTCGTCAAGATTGGCCGAGACGAAAACAATTTCTATATGTATCGCACGCCAGTGAATGCGGGCCCGACGCAAGCCTCGTGGGATCCGGAAGTGAATGTCGATCTTACGCGGTTCCAGTTTTTACGCGCACAGCTGGAGAACAACTTTCTCACCAGCTCGGCGGACTCGTTGGCGTGCACCGGGATCGATCTGGAGTTGATCAAGCGGTCAGGTTTGCCACGCGGGCAGACGGTTCGGCGGTATGCTGTCTGTCAGGACGGATACATCGTGTACAGCGCCGACCCCAGTGTCACGCCACCGAATCTCGCCGGCGTGCAGGAGATGGCGGTGGGACTCGTTCGTGTGGACAGCGTTCCGCGCGGTGGCATCGGTGTGATGCCCAACGATACGCTGGAGTTGTGGATTAACGATATTCGTCTCACCGACGTGGTGGACGACATCGGCTTTGCGGGGGAACTGGGCGTATCGATGAACGCCGGTGACTTAGCGGACTTTCGCGTGAATGTGAGCAGACGCGATCCAAATTTTCGACAGCTGGGCGAGACGCCGAACTTCCTGACCACGAGTGGTGTGAGTATTGGCACGACGCTGCACTTGGAACGTATGCTCCCGGCGCGGTTGGGTGTGGTGGTACCGTTTAGTATCGACTACGCGGGCGCTGGCATCGATCAGCTGTTCATCAACAAGTCTGACATTCGCGCCAGCGGCATCGCGGGGCTGCGCAATCCGAGTGATCGACGGATGAACTATTCTGTGGCGCTCCGCCGAGCGACGCCGCTGGCGGGTGGATGGTATGCGCCGGTTTTGAATGGTCTCTCGATGTCGGGCAATTGGTCAAAGGGCGAGACGAAGAGTGCGTTTCAGGAGGGCAGCCAATCCAACTACGTGCTTGGGGCGACGCTCGACATCAGTGATGATGCGCGCGACGGCAAACTGCCCGGTGTGGTGGACCGCGTGTTCCGCATCTTGCCGAAGTTCTTGCGCGAGAGCGGCGCCGTGAAGTCGCTTCGCACGCAGAACTATCGCTGGCAGCCCACGCAGTTTCGCGTCACGAGTTCTCTGGCGCGCAACGCCAACTCTACCACGAGCTTTACCAAGGCTGCGACCGCATTGTCGGACACAGGGCAGGTGATCACGGGGCTGAATCACGCGTGGATTAATAATGCTCGGCTTGAGTTCCGGCCAACGGTGGGGCTTACGGGCAGCATTGACGCGCGGCAAGTGCTGGACCTGCGTGACTATCGCGACGTCGCGCTTGGGCTCGACAGCACTGATCGGCGACAGGCTGCGGCGGGTGAACGGCTGCGGTTTCTTGGAGCAAACGTAGGTCTTGAGCAGGATCGCACGGTGACCAGCGGCATCTTGTTTCAGCCGCAAACGGCAGGCTGGCTCCAGCCACGACTTGATTTCCGGTCGTCGTTCCGGCTTTCGAAAGACCCGAACGCGCGCGCCCTGCTTCGTGAGGACGATTCTACGGGTGCGTTCCGTCTGCCAAAGCGCTTGGGTGCTGTGCAGAGTTACTCGGCAGGAACGCAGCTGCAGTTGGGTCGGCTGATCATGTCGCGGTCGAAGGAAGCGTCGTGGCTACATCGGCTGGGAAAGAGCTTTGCTCCGGCGGATGTGTCGTGGCAGCGGGACCTGACGTCGAACTATGACAACACGGTGTTCGATCCGGGGGTCGGCTATCAACTCGGCCTTGGCGGCATCGGTAGCTTTCGCGGGTTGAACAACAATCGGTTGGCGACGGCGGCGGGGCGTGTGCAGAACTTCACGGCCATTGGGGCGTTGAATCTGCCGCTGTCGATCAATGTGCAATCGCGCTTTGAGAGCGGGACGTCGGAAACGTGGACTCGGCGTATCCTGGACGGGTTTCAAGCGTTGATCACCAGCGAGCGCAAGACGTATCCCGATCTGAACATCCGGTGGAACTGGCGCCCAACGCGCCTGAAGGCGGTGGTAAGCAACCTGTCACTGCAGGGTGCGTATGTGCAGCGTGAGCAGAGCACGGTGGTGCCGAACGAGACCGGAGGTATTGCCGACCGCAGTCGTACCATGACGCGGAACCGGCCAATTTCCGGATCGATCACGTGGACGTTTCTGGGTAATCTGACCACGAACGGATCGTTGGGCGTGGAAAGTCGGGAGGACTCCCGACCCGGTTCGCTGACCACGAGTGACACGCGGAAATTGTCGTTCGACGTCGCGCGTAGTTTGCCGCTCCCGAAGAAGTGGAAGACGCGCACAGGGAAGTTGCAGACGCGGCTGTCCTACCAGTCGGACGAGTCGATCGTCTCTGTTGGCGGCACGAGCAGTGCGGTGATTCCGCCGGTGTCTGACGTGTTTTCCAACTCGGTGTTGACCAATAACGGACGGCGGGCGTTCAACTTCAATGCGGATACCGACGTCTCGGACTTGCTGACGTTTCGGTTAACGGGGTCGCACGCGATCACCTTCGATCGCAACTACAATCGGCGCCTGTCAAGCACGGTGGTGAGTGTGATTCTGCAGATGCGGTTCTTTGCTGGGGAGCTTCGGTGACCTTGGTCGTAGCGGTGCTGCATTGATGGGTGGGATGGCGGGGACACGGACGAACTGAGCAGAACAGACGCAGGGGCGCAGGGGACGCGGAGGGCGCAGGGGGCGCAGGGGGCGCGGGGGGCGCAGGGGGCGCGGGGGGCCCAGGGGGCGCGGGGTGGTGGGGCGCAGGGGTGGGTGCTTCGTATATCTGATGTGATTTATTGATGGAGTGGGGGGCGGGGTGATGTTGTGGCGCGCAATGGGAGGGTACAGGGGGTGAGGCGTCCCTGACGTATGCTGGAGTATGCCAACCCCTGCTGAACGTCAGGCTCTGCTGTTCCTCGCTGCCGTGGCGGCGCTGGGGGGTGGCGTGCGCGTAGTCGAAGCGCGACGGTTCAACGCTCAGGCCGCCGCCGGTGAGCAGCGTGTTTCCAGTCGGCCGCCGGGGACGCTGGGCGAAAGGGCCTTGGCGGACCAAATCGCCGCGGTGGATTCGGCGCAGGAGGCCGCACAGGAGACCGCACGGACGCGTCGATCCAAGGGTCGGCGCCCGCGAGGTACTGCGGGGTCGAGGAGCGCGGACGTTGAGCGCGGGACCATGCCTGAGTCAGAGCCGGCCGCGCGACCGATGGTGGTGGATCTCAACCAGGCGACGGCGCGGGAGTTGGAGCGCCTGCCTCGCGTTGGGCCGGCGCTCGCGGCCCGTATCGTGGCGTGGCGGGAGGCACACGGCCCGATCAGGTCACTGGAGGACCTCCGTCACGTGCGTGGCATTGGGCCGGTCACCGCCGCCATGCTCGCACCGTCGGTGACGTTTTGACGGTGGCACCGTCCATTCCAGTGTGAGGCACGCCTTGGCGTGTCATGACACCAAGTGACCTCCATTCTGCCGATTCTTTACGAGTATGGCCGCTCCCGCTGCAACATTACCGACTCGCGCCGCCGAACGGCTTGGCGATCTTCTCGTTCGAGAGGGTCTGCTGACCCGTGAGCAAGTCGCGCAAGCGCTGCAGGAGCAGGCCCAGCATCCAGGACAACGACTCGGACTGACCGTGGTCAAGATGGGCATGGTGCCGGAGAACGCGGTGGTGCGCATGCTGGCGCGTCAGTATCGCATGCCTGCCGTCGACCTGACGCGGTTCGAAGTCGACACGCGTTTGCTCAAGTTGATCCCCGCGGAGCTGGCGTCCAAGCACACGGTCCTGCCCCTCAAGCGTGACGGCCGACAGCTCACCGTGGCGATCGCTGACCCCACCTCGATGGGTGTGGTAGACGACCTGAAGTTCATCACTCGCTACGACATTGTGCCGGTGTTGGCGGGCGAATTCTCGATGCGCGCAGCCATCGAGAAGCACTACGAAGCGAATGAAATTCAGATGCAGTCGCTGCTCCAGGACATCGCCGACGAGGATGCCGATGTTGAGGTGCTGGAGTCGCAAGACGACATCAACGACAGCGCGATGGCGTCGGCGGTCGACGAAGCGCCTGTCGTCAAGCTGATCAATGCCATCCTCACGAATGCGGTGACCAAGGGGGCGTCGGACATTCACTTTGAATGCTTCGAACACGAACTCCGCGTGCGCTATCGCGTAGACGGTGCGCTGCAAGAAGTGATGAAACCGCCCATGAAGATGCGCGCGGCCCTCATTTCGCGCTTCAAGATCATGGCGTCGCTCAATATCGCCGAACGTCGCGTCCCGCAGGACGGGCGTATCAAGCTGAAAGTCGGCAAAAAGGTCATCGACTTCCGCGTCAGTGTGTGCCCGACGCTGTTTGGCGAAAAGATCGTCTTGCGAATTCTCGACAAGGGGAACCTGACCCTTGATCTCGAAAAGTTCGGTATCGAGCCGCGTGCCGAACGCGAGTTGATGGAGGCGATTTCCAATCCGTACGGCATGGTGCTGGTGACCGGTCCCACCGGATCAGGCAAGACCACCACGCTCTATTCGGCGCTGTCGAAGATCAACAATGGCGACGTCAACATCATGACCGCCGAAGATCCCGTCGAATACAACTTGTTCGGGATCAACCAGGTGTTGGTACGCACCGAAATCGGCATGACGTTCGCGGCTGCGCTGAAGGCGTTCCTGCGACAAGACCCGAACGTCATCATGGTCGGTGAGATTCGCGATCTGGAAACGGGCGGCATCGCGATCAAGGCCGCGCTCACGGGCCACATGGTGATGAGCACGCTGCACACCAACTCCGCGCCCGAGACCATTACGCGTTTGCTGGACATGGGTCTTGAGCCTTTCAACGTGGCGTCGGCACTGAACCTGATCCTCGCGCAGCGTCTTGTTCGCAAGATTTGCCCCAACTGCAAAACCAAGTA
>JANOPS010000460.1:0-6836 GCA_031421995.1 Gemmatimonadaceae bacterium | reverse complement strand
CGCAATTGTCGCTGAACGGCAGCGGCATCGGCACCTTCAGCGATCGCGCGCGCGACGCGGTACGTGGTGGCGGACCGGGCGACAACGGGATGGACCAGATCAGCCGACAAGGCTACATTACCGGGGTCTTTTATGATAAGAATGCCAACGCTCCCGTTACGCAGAGTGTCTCAGACTTGATGCGCGCGGCGGACATGGTGCGCGTGGGGCTCGCAGGCTCACTGCGCACATACGCGATGCAAACCTGGCGCGACGAGCGTGTCCCGATGGCGCGCATTGACTACGCCGGGCAACCCGCGGGGTACGTGAGCCAGCCCGGCGAAGTGGTGAACTACGTGGAGAATCACGACAACCAGACCTTGTTCGATGTCTCGGTGTTCAAGCTTCCCCTGCGCACCAGCCGCGAAGATCGCGCACGCGTGCAGACGCTGGGTGCCGCCACCGTGGCGTTGAGTCAGGGCGTTGCCTACTTCCACGCAGGGCAGGAACTACTGCGCAGCAAATCGTTGGACCGCAACAGCTTTGATTCCGGTGACTGGTTCAATCGACTGGACTGGAGTTTCCGCGACAATTATTTCGGTACGGGTCTTCCGCCCAAGCGCGACAACGGCACCAGTTGGCCGCTGATGCAACCGTTGCTTGCGGACACCAGCATCACGCCACGCGCCGAGCATCTCCGCTGGACCCGCGATGCGTTCTACGATCTGCTGCGCATCCGTCAGAGTTCAACGCTCTTTCGTTTGCGCACCGCGCAGGATATCAACGACCGATTGACTTTCTACAACACGGGCTCTGGGCAGGTCCCGACGGTGATCGTCGGGCACCTCAATGGTGCTGGCTACGCCGGTGCGGCTTTTCGCGAGATCCTGTACGCATTCAACGTGGACACCGTATCCCAGCGTGTGCGTCTTGAGGCGCTGAGGGGAAGGGCGTTCACGCTGCATCCGGTGCATACCGCGCCCGGTGCGGCGGACACCCGAGCGCAGCTCGCCACCTGGAATCCGGACTCCGGGACGCTGAGCATTCCGGCCCGCACGGTGGTGGTGTGGGTAGTGTCAGTTGCCGACGGCGACCTATCCTCCCATGCTTACGAGGGTACTCGGCATCGCTGACGCGCTATCCCTTGAGTCACGGCGAGGAAACGTCCTTGGCCACTGCAGCTCCCCAGCAATCGCGAGGATTTCACACATGCGACACAGAAAACCGTTGAGGCTTCTCGTGCTGCTCGTCGTGATGGGAGAGGCGTGTCGCGGTGGAGCGGGAGCGAGCGTCGGAGCGGGCGCCGCATCCGCGGCGCCATCGGTCTCCCCAAGCGTCGTTGCCCCGATGATGGCGGGCGCCCAGTTGTTCGGCGATTCTACCATCGCTGGCGTGCGAATTCTCGCGTTCGACAAGGCGACGGAGCAGGCGCGCATCGCGGCGCGAAGCACCAACAACCTGATCGTGCTGGCGGTGGTACCAGGTCGCGAGATTGAGTTGCTTGTACCTGGCCAATACGCGCTTCAGCGCGAGCGACAAACAGGACACCGTGTTCTTGATTTGCGTCGCATTGACGACGCGATTGATCCCAATGGCGCAGACGGCGCCGTCGCGCGCGCCGCTTATGAGCGTTGTGTGCGGCAAGCCAACGCGGCTCGGGCTCGTCAGCAGCAACAAAAACGAGTGGTGAGGCGCGACAGCACGGGGAAGGTCATCGGCGACGGCGGAGCGATCGCGGCGCCGCCAACGCAAGTCGCCGAGGTGGAGTGCAACCGGCTCGACCGGTCGGCCAAAAGGCCTACCGAAAGGAAGTACCTGCCGGCCAGGCCACCGGCCGAGCGCTATCTGGTGGTGCTGTTCTCATCGGCCAGCGTGCCTGTCGCCGTGATCGCCGAGCGATTGGCCACGCTGAGCGCTGTGGCACCCGATGCTGCGACCACGATAGAGGCCATTGCCGCGGGGCTATATCTGGGGACGAAGGGCACGTGGGGCGGGACCTTTGTGTCGTGGTAGGCGCAATGGCGCTCCATGACCGGGGATTGAGCGTTTAACGCCCCCTAGCCGTAAGCATAGATATCACTGGCGCCTCGGATGGCGCAGGTACCTGCCCCTCTCAAACGCACTGTGCTTCGTTTTCTCGTCCTTTCTGTCACTTGCTGCTTCGGTGCCATCGTTCTGGCTGCCAGTCCCGCCGAAAGCCAACCGTCGTCGAAAGTCGCCACTGCCGTCAGGAGTCGGAACGCTCCGAAGGTTGACGGGCTGCTGGACGATGACGTCTGGAAGTCTGCGACCCCGATTGATGACTTCAGTCAACAACGGCCGGTCCCGGGCGCATCCCCAAGCGAGCGCACCATCGTCTATCTCGCATACGACGATCAGGCGCTGTACGTGGGCGCGCGCATGCTGCGCGAACGGCCCAGCGATATCGTGCGTAACCTTTCGCGACGCGACGGACAGGGCAACGCGGAACGCCTCACCATCACCCTCGATCCGCAGCGTGATCGGCGGACGGGTGTCGGCTTCGGCGTCTCAGCGTCCGGTGTACGTTCGGACTTTCGGCATACGCAAGATGAAGACATGCGTGGTCGTGAAAGCCAATACGATCCTGTGTGGGCGGCATCCGCGCACATCGATTCAACGGGTTGGACGGCTGAGATGCGCATCCCGTTTTCGCAGCTGCGCTTTCCGAATGCCGCCGAGCAGCTGTGGGGCTTGCAGATTGACCGGTGGATTCCGGACAAGAACGAAGACTTGCAGTGGGTCATGATTCCGCCCAGCGAAACGGGGTACATCTCGCGTTTCGGGACGCTCGCCGGACTCTCGGGCGTGAAGGCAACACGGCCCGTGGAGTTCCTACCCTACATGGCCGGCGACGCCACCAAACGCGCCTCGACCACGGTGGCCAATCCACTGAGTCGACCGTATGCGGGGCGCGTCGGGATGGACGCGAAGGCGGCCGTGTTCGGCAATCTCACGCTTGACGCGACCATCAATCCCGACTTCGGTCAGGTTGAAGCGGATCCGGCGGAAGTGAACTTAAGCGCGTTTGAGACGTTCTTTGACGAGCGCCGTCCCTTCTTCGTGGAGGGCAGCGAAATGCTGCGCGGGAACGGCGCGCAGTACTTCTATCCGCGTCGTATTGGCGCCGCGCCACACGTCTCGGTCAGCGGCGACTTCGTCGACATCCCTCGCTCCAGTACGATTCTCGGTGCGAGTAAGCTGACGGGACGCTTGCCCAGTCGTACCACGATCGGCGTGCTCACGGCGCTCACGGCCTCGGAAAATGCGCGTGTCCGCAATCTGGACTCGCTTGTCACAAACACCATTCCTGTTGAACCGCGTACGGCGTACGGTCTGGTTCGCGTACAACAAGAAGTCGGACGTCAGGCCTCCACGCTCGGCGTGTCGTTTACGGGCACCCGCCGCGATTTCGCCGGCAACACCACGCTGCAGTCCGCACTGGTACGCGACGCGTACTTCGGCGGCGCCGACTGGCGGTTGCGATTCCAGCAGGGCAAGTATGCGCTGAGCGGGTTTGTCGCCGGCTCGTACGTGTCCGGCGATACGGCGGCCATCCGCCGCCTGCAAACCAACAGCACGCGCTTTCTGCAGCGTCCCGATCTTACACATGTGCGCTACGACCCGCTGCGCCGTTCGCTCGGCGGGTACTCCGCGCAGATCCGCGCCGACAAAGATGCCGGCCGCCGCATTCTCTGGGGCACGGAAGTGAAGGTGGAGTCGGCCGGATTCGAGATTAACGACCTTGGGCGCATGCAGTCGGTCGACGACATCGAGTACAACGCCGATATTCAGATTCGCGAGACGGTCCCCGGCAAATATCTGCAGAACTGGCGACTGGGTTTTGAGACTCGGGGAGCGCGCAATCTGGGCGGTGTGCAACAGATGAACAGCTTCAGCCAGAACACATCGCTCACACTGAACAACTTCTGGAATCTGAACGTGCGCTCGAGCATCGATCTCCCAACGCTCGATGACGCGCTCACGCGTGGCGGTCCGCTCATGGGCAAGCCGCGAGAAGTCAAGCAAGACATCCGACTGAACAGTCGCTTCGGCGCGCAGACCTTCTGGCGCGTGAACGGTGGCTACGGTGTCGACGAGTTTGGCGCGTCGCGAAGAAATGTCGGCGGACAGGTCACCCTTCGACCGTCTGATCGTGTGTCGCTGTCGGTCGAGCCCAGCTGGCAAACCGGCATCGATCCCCGCCAATACGTGACGCGCGTGGCCGGGGGCACGAACACGTACGGGAATCGCTACATCTTTGGCTACATCGATCGCACCACGATCTCGACCAAGCTCCGACTCAACTACACGTTCACGCCAAACCTCACGCTCGAAGGCTACAGCGAACCATTCCTGGCCAGTGGGCAGTACGGACGGATGGGCGAACTCTCGGCCCCGCGCAGCCGATTGCTCCGCGAGTATGGCACCGACGGCACGCAGATGACGGTGGACTCAACGGGCAAGCGCACCATCACCGACGGTACGAGCAGCTTCACGATCAGCAATCGTGACTTCCACGTGCTCTCGTTTCGGTCCAACGTCGTGATGCGGTGGGAATGGCAGCCTGGGAGCACGTTCTTCGTGGTCTGGCAGCAAAACCGCCGCACCAGCGACAACTACGGGCGCACGGTGCGTGTCAACGAGTTATTCCAAACGACACGTGCGGCGGGCGACAATTTCCTGTCGGTGAAATTCAGTCACTGGATGCCGGTTGCGTTTGGTGGGCGGTAGGAGAACACGCTGCGTGGTCTCTCGCGTCGGCGTCAGACGACTCGGTACAGCGCACGGCTATCCGTGAAAGGCTTGTCGTCATACACATGCCGAATGGCCCCCTCACGCATGAGCTGCAACGCAAGGCGTGTTGCCGTATCCCGTGAGACGCGGAGCGATGTCGCGATCCAGGTCACGATGGCCTTTCCAGTGGCGCAGTCGCCGTGGCGTAGGAGTCCGCGGGTGTGTTGGGTTACTGATACGCCCTGCGGGCCACGGAGCAATGCACTCAGCCCGGCGGCCGACGGGCCGAGGGCGACGCCAGCATCGCGAGGAGTCGCAAGACAGTAGAACAACTCGGCGTCCTCAAAATCATGTTCGTCCACGACATGCGACAGGAGGCCGAGAGCAGACAGGTGCTGGCCCATGCGCACGGCGTCCGCACGTGAGACGCGCTGATGCTGTACGATCCAATCCACCGCTTCACGACCGACGAAGCAGTTCGTATACGTGCGGAGGTGGAACATTCGGTCGCGAATATCCAGTCCCCCCGGTGTGCGAAGGGCATTCCACAGTCGCTGTGCAGCGACGTCCGGGATGTTCGCATCGCCGGCGATGCCCGGAACGACAGCCGGCACGGATGACGGCGTGAGCTGGTCCTGTCGTGCAAGCCACTCAACGAAGGCAGTGATTGGCATGGGTCGACCGATCAAGTAGCCCTGGGCGTACTGGACGCCACGATCGGCGAGATAGTCCCACTGCGCTTGTGTTTCCACTCCCTCTGCGATCATGGGCAAACGGAGGCGGTCCGCCAAATCGATGATTGAGTCGAGAACGGGACGACTCACCGTCTCATCGCGAATGGTTGACACAAACGCCCGGTCAATCTTCAAACGATCAATGGTCATGCGTTCAAGTGAGGCGAGGCTGCTATGGCCTGTACCGAAATCATCGATGGCCACTCGCCATCCATTGCTTTGTAACGTAGTGATCCGGTTGAGCGCGAGCGGATCGATAAACTCGCGTTCCGTCAGCTCGAGCAGCACCCGATCTCGCGCAATCGTGTCGTCAGTGAAAATCTCTTCGAGTCGCCGCGGAAGCTGTGGCTGCGCCAACTGCAGTGGCGTGAGATTGAACGAGAAGTACAGATCGGGATAGCGTACGGCTATCGGCGCGAGGCGATGTGCCGCGCGGGTCATCACCAGGTCCGACATGCCCACGATGAGACCCGTCCGCTCGGCCTCCTCAATGAACTCCGCGGGCCCGACGATGCCTCGCTGCGGATGCGCCCACCGCATGAGTATTTCCGCGCCGGCGCATTGGCCCGTGCGCAGATCCATGATCGGTTGTACAAAGGGCTCAAACTCCCGGCGCCGAAGGCCGCGGGCAATGCGATGATAGAGGCGGGTACGCACCAGCGCGCGTCGCCAGGTCAGCATGACGCCGACGAGAAGCAGCAGCCACGTGACGCCAATGGCGGCGCCGACCCATCGTCGTGTCGCTGCGACAAACCGTGAGCGCTCGATGTGTGCCACCACCATGACGTCGAAACGTGACGACGTCTGCACCGCATGCAACACCGGAGGTGATGCATCCGAGTCATCGTCGTTTCCCAATACCGCCAGGGGATTTTCATCGCGTGACATTAGCGTGAGGTGCGATGTCGACGCGTAGAGCCAACTGTCGTGGTCTTGCTGCTTTGGTTCAAACGCGCGCGCGTCGAGTACGGCACTGATGTCGCGGCCGATACTGTCAAACCGAAGTGTCGCCGTCACCCGCGTGGAGATCTCTCCCGTGGAGTTGAGTGCGAGACGCTCGCTTGGGGCGTGTGAGAGCAAGGGGGCGATCGCGCGCCCATCCGGTCGACACGAGTTGGCTTCGTTGGCTCCCATCAGCTCATAGCGCTTCACCAGGGTCGAGGTGATGCTGGCGCGCGTCAACAATCTGGCAAGGTCTGGACCACACTCGGACCACGACGCGTATTCTGAGGCACCCTCTCCCAAGCGGAGCATTTCGGTCTCAATGTCGAGCATTCGCGTTTCGACGAAGCGTAACGCACTGATCGCCTCCCGTCGCGCCTCCGCGCTCAGGTGGGCCCATAACAGCGCGGACGCGAGCGTTGTCGC
>JANOPS010000459.1:0-1659 GCA_031421995.1 Gemmatimonadaceae bacterium | reverse complement strand
GGACACAGTCGCTGTGAGGAAGTAGGCCCTTCGAAGATCCTGCACACCGCACGACAGAAGAATGACGCAACGCGTTGGCCTTGCCACGCGGGCGATCGCGGCCTTTCTTCCGGATGCAATCAGCCCCTCCAATTCTACCACAGCGCGCCATGGCCATCGAAAACACCCCCAGCCGCAACGAAGACGAATACTTCCTCCGCCTCGACGCCGACCTGCGCAAAGAACTCCGCGCGAAAGCCGACGCTGAGCGCGCCGCGCAAGTCGCCGCCGAACGGAACAAGTGCCCGCGGTGCGGCGTCCAGCTTGTGGCAAAGTCATTCAGTCATGTGACGATCGATCAGTGCCCGCAGTGCGAAGGTATTTGGCTCGACAAGGGCGAGCTGGAGATCTTGTCGCATGGTCAATCAGAGCAGTCAGGATTCGTTGGTTCACTGCTGAACATCTTCAAGTAGCGCCAGGTTCGCGGGCGCGAAAGAAATCTCACTTCGCGCTCCGCCCCTCCACCTCGCGCAGGAACGCCCGCACCGCGGCGATGTACTCCGCCGGCTTCTCGCGCATCGCGGCGTGTGCACCACCCGGAATCACGACCAGCTTGGCATCCGGCATGGTGCGCCGAAACTCCTCGAGTGTGGTCGGGCGCGCTTCGTCGAACTCGCCGGCGATGAACAGCGACGGCGTCGCGATATCGTCCATGTCCGCCGATCGCGTCCACGATTTCAGCGAGCCGTTCGACAGAAACTCCGTCGGCCCCCACATCTGTCGATAGATCGTGTTGTTCGATGACACGCCCTCACACCGCGGGATCGAGACCGTGGGAAGCCGCCGCACGTGGCGCGCGTAGAACGAATCCGTGGCGGCCGCGTACGCCTTCGAGTCCAACGTTCCCGCTTTCTCGTTGTCGTCCAGCACGCGACGAATCGGTTCGGGGAGTTGCTGACGCAGGCTGTCGGCATCGGCAATCCACCGCGGCGTGGAGATCAAAGGACTGCTGAAGATCACCGACACCACACCCGTGGGCTTGGTCGCAATCATGTACTCCGCCGCCAGCGCACCGCCCCATGAATGCCCCAGCAGGTGTACGCGCTCCAACTTGAGCGCGCGACGCACCGCGTCAACCTCGGCGACGAATCGCGGAAAGCGCCACAACGTGGTGTCTGTGGGATGTTCTGATCGCCCCGATCCCAACTGATCATAGAAGATGATGGGCCGCTCATCGGCCAACGGTGCGAGCACTTCAAAGCGACACGACGTACCACCCGGTCCGCCGTGCATCGCCAAGAGTGGCACACCCGGGCCGTTGCCGATCTTTCGATACCACACCTTGCCGCCGGGCACATCAATCATGCCTTCCTGCGACGGAAAGGTGTCAGTCGCCATCGCAACTTGATCCGTTGTCGCAGTGACCTTGTCAGCGGCCCGCTCGCCGTTCGGTGAACACGCAACGGCGAGCAATAACGGAGTGGCGACACACCACCGAGCGATCACGGCCTCGTGCGCGCGCCTCATGCGGTCGCCGTCTTCCGCATCATCCACTGATACAACCCAAACACCAACCCTACAAACGCCACTAACCCCAAGATCTTCGCGGGCGCAAAGTCCTCACCCACCAAGGCCAGCGGCGCGTCACTCGCCAACGCCACGATCAACCCAGCGTTTAGC
>JANOPS010000458.1:0-1777 GCA_031421995.1 Gemmatimonadaceae bacterium | reverse complement strand
GCAGACCTGCGCGCCGGCCGAACGGGCGGTGAACGCGATGGCCAGCAGGAGAGCCAGCAAGCGGGAAGTCGATGATGCGCTCATGATGTTTCCTGCAAGGAAATTAGGCTACCGGGCCACGGGACAGGACTTTCGATCGAGTGGGTGGAGGATCAGTCGAGTATACGGCGCGATCACCGAGCAGGCGAGCGGCGGCGGGCGAGCGTGGCGCTTTGTCACCGTCGGGGCAACGGCCGTCTGGTGCGCGGGTACCGCTCATGCGAATTTCGATGTGACACCGGACGGGCGGGCCTTCGTCTTCCCGCGGCGTACGATCCGCCGGAGGAGTGGATCTTCACGCACGGTTGGGGCCACGCGCTGCGCTCGCGCCTCGACCGTGCGCGTCCCGAATGAGATCGTCCGGAGGGTCGGGATGGGCGGCGGTCGTTTCGTGGTGATTCAGCCAACCCGACCTACTTCGCAATGGAATCGTCCGTGGTGGAGTAGCCGCCTCAATCGGCGACGCGAATCCATTGCGCATTCATGACGGGGACAACGGCCTACTGGCCCACGGGCGGCTCCCAGAGCTCCACCTTGTTGCCCTCGGGGTCGACCACCCAGCCGAACTTGCCAAACTCTGATGTCTCCGCCTTGTCATCCACCGCGCACCCTTCCTCGCGGAGTACCGTGAGCAGTCGGTCGAGGTCGGCCACCCGATAGTTCACCATGTACGGCGACTCGCTGGGTGCAAAGTACGTGCTGTGCATGGGTGAGACCGACCACACCGTCATGCCGGCGTACGGAGCGCCCGCGGCGTCCGTCCAGCGGAAGGCGCACCCTCCCCACTCGTCGAGCGGGATGCCAAGGTGGCGATGGTACCAGTTGCGCAACGCGACGGGGTCGCGTGCTTTGATGAAGATGCCACCGATGCCGGTTACGCGTTGCATAACAACCTCCCGGGTGAACAGTGAGACGATCGCATGCCGGGTCGCTCCGTCACGCCGCAACGAAGTTATGTCGTCACATCACGCGGCGGACCTGGATGCCGCGCGGATCCCGTACTCGGCAGCATGGCGGCCCAGCGAACGGAATCGGTGGCTGAGCCGTTTTGTGGAATATGGAAACGCGCGCACCGAGTGGGACGCCGCGATCGGGGCTCCGCATCTCTAACGGATTGCTGGCACTCGGATCGGCGGCCGTGATGTCGATTTACACGGCAGGTAACCTGCGAACGCGCGAGGCGGCATCGCGATTTGCCGACGAAGGGGAGGGACGTCGGCGCCCTCCCGCGGACGTTGATGTGCATGGCGTGACGGCCCACGCGCCCTCGACCGAGGCGGCGGTCTCGACTACGTCCGCGCTCGCGCCGGCCGTCGGTGCGCCACCGGGCTCCTCGGCATCGCTGTCCGGCGAAAAGGCGCCGGCGGCCGCGTCATCGCAAACGTCCGCGTCGCCGGCCGCTCCAACGGCCGCGTCAGCAAGCACACCAGATTCGTCGGCACCGCCCGCCAAGACGCCGATCGCGGCGGTGACCGCTGATTCGATACCGGTCGCCGTCCAACCGGTTGTAGTTGCCGCGCCATCGGTAACACCCGCACCGATACCGCCCGCCGTGCCACCAGCATCGGTCGATTCAACGACCACCACGAAGCCTGCCGCCGAGACCGCGAAAGTCGTGTGGCGAGACGGCACGTTCTCCGGGTGGGGTACCTCACGTCACGGTGACATCGAAGCCACGATCGTCATCGAAGGCGGACGCATCACCGGGGCGTCGATTACGCGCTGCCTTACGCGATAC
>JANOPS010000457.1:0-1847 GCA_031421995.1 Gemmatimonadaceae bacterium | reverse complement strand
TGCTGTCGCGCGAGACGGAGGCGCGGTTGCTGGCTGGCGGGGTGGGGAGCGCGCCGCCGTCGCTCGAGGCGCTTGCTGGTCTGGCCGCGAAGTCGCTGTCGCCACAGTTGGCCACGCTCCCGTCGATTACGAGCGCCGATTGTGTGTTCATCGCGCTACATGGCGGGCAGGGGGAGGACGGCACCGTGCAGGCGTTGCTGGACATGGCGGGCGTGCGCTACACCGGCAGTGGCCACCTGGCGAGCGCGCTGGCGATGGACAAACATCTCTCAAAAGTCGTGCTGCGCGCGGCCGGCGTTGCGACGGCCAATTGGATCATGGCCCCCGCGCCTGGAGCGGGAACGCTGGATGCAGAGGAGGTTGGCCGCCATTTGGACTGGCCGGTGATCGTGAAGCCGTCCAAGCAGGGAAGCACCGTAGGGTTGTCTATCGTACGTTCTCCCAACGAGTTACAACCGGCTATCAGGGAGGCATTCCGGTTTGATGACGAGGTCATGGTCGAACGGTTCGTCCCCGGGCAAGAGCTGACGGTTGGGATTCTGGGCGATGAGGTGCTACCGACGATCGAGATCAAGCCGGTGAAGGAGCTGTACGACTACGAGTGCAAGTACACGCCGGGGATGGCGGTGGAGTTCGTCGCCGACCTGGCCCCCGAGATTCAGGCCAAGCTGGCCGACCAGGCGCGAAGATCGTTCACCGCCCTCAAATTGCGTGGGTATGCCCGCATCGATTTCCGATTGGACCCTCACGGGCAGCCGTGGTGTCTGGAAGCGAACACGTTGCCGGGTATGACGCCCACCAGTCTGATCCCGCAGGCCGCGGCGGCGGCTGGCGTCTTGTTTCCTGACCTCTGCGAGCGCATCGTGAAACTCGCGCTCGAATAGGGTGGTTGTATCCCATGCGGCGCGACACCGCGCACGCCGCATCACGTTGTCCCCTTCTGTTGCTTCTGCACGCGTCTTCACATGGCCACGTCCACCTACGAAGAAGAGTTTGAAGTCTCACGAACGCCATTAGCCGTGTACTGGCTGATCGGGCTGTGCGTGGGCGTGTTTTTTGTGCAGACGACGTTGGTCGGCAACGAAAACATGACCAACGCGTTCGGCTACGCGCCGGGCGATTTGGCGGCGCGTTCGTTGTGGACGATCGTGACGTACATGTTCGTGCATGGCGGGATCCTGCATTTGGCGCTGAACATGTGGACGTTGTGGTTGTTCGGGCGGCGCGTTGAACAGGCGTGGGGATCGAGCACGTTCACGTGGTACTATCTGTGGTGCGGCGTCGGTGGTTGGGCGGCACACTACATGTTCCAACGGCAAGGCGGCGTGCTGATCGGCGCGTCGGCGGCGATCCTCGGCGTAGCCGTGGCGTATGCCTCGCGGTGGCCGGACGAGGAAGTGTTTCTCTTTGGTGTCGTGCCCATGAAGGTGAAGTGGCTGGTGCTGTTCATGGCGGTGATCAACATGGTCATGACGGTGATCGATTCAGGGAGTGGCGGTGGCACCGCGTGGGCCGCGCATCTGGGCGGCATCGTTGCGGGTTGGATCTTCCTGCGCGCGCCGAACACGCAAAGTCTCGATCGCTTTCGCCGTCGCATTGCCCCCGCGCCGGATTACGGCGACGATACGCCGCGCCCGGTGCCCAAAACGTCTGCCCGGCCGCGCGAACGTGATGTGGATGACATCGTCGCTCAAAGCAAAGCCGCTGTCTCCCGCACGCGCCCCGTCGCCACACCACGCGTGGCCCCAACGGCCGTCGCCGAGCATCCCCCGGCGACCGCACTGGACGCGGTCTTGGACAAGATCGCCTCTGAAGGGATGTCGAGCCTGACGACGGCCGAGAAGCTG
>JANOPS010000456.1:0-7387 GCA_031421995.1 Gemmatimonadaceae bacterium | reverse complement strand
TGTGGCTACACCCCGGCGTCGTTTGGCTATCGTTGGCAGGTGGTTAAAGGGGTTCATTTTTTTTTAACGCCCTTCGCGCTTTTGCTTAAAAAAACTCTGACCCCTTGAAAACCGACGTGGAGTCTCTACGTAAAATTGGTCCATGAAACACACCCTGCAGATCCCTCTTGAGCTGCATGCCGGGCTGGTGACGGAGACAAACGCGCGCGCGACGCTCTTCGACGGGCCGTTCATCACCGGTCGTGCTTGACGACTTGTATATGTGCCTCCATTTCGGAGGAAAACGGAGGTGGACTGCATGGCTATTCTCAATATCAAGAACCTTCCCGACGGCCTCTACGAGCGCCTCAAGGCGCGCGCCGAACAGCAGCATCGGTCGGTGGCGCAGGAGGTGACGCACATCCTCGATCAGGTGCTGGGCGGCGCCGAGCCGCTCTCCATTCTCGACCTCCAGGGCCTTGGCAAGTCGGCGTGGATCGGCATGGATGCCGCCGCGCACGTGGACGCCGAACGCCGCGCGTGGGAATGACGGAAGCTGTGGGGGCAGGTCCGATCGCCGTGGATACGGCGCTCTTCATCTACCTGATCGAGGAGCACCCACAGTTCCTCGCGCCGGTCCGCGCACTCTTCGAGCGGGCAGATGCGGGCGACCTCGAAATCGTGACATCGGCGCTGACGCTGCTCGAAGTACTGGCCGTGCCGTTGCGCGCAGGCGACCGTGTGCTCGCGGCGAGGTACGATGCGCTGTTGACCCGATCGCGCGGTGTGCGCGTGGTGGACATCACACGGGATCAGTTGCGCACCGCCGCGCGACTGCGTGCGCAGTACGGCACCCTTTGGACGCCGGATGCCCTGCAACTCGCGGCGGCCATCGGCACGAGTTGCACCTCGTTCATCACCAATGATCGACGCATGCCAACACCAACCGGTTTGCGCGTGCTGCAACTCTCGGAGTGGTCGTGACGACGAGCGTGCGGTGGCAGGAGGCCCTCGCCGACCGCTACCGCGTCGACCGCGAGCTTGGGCAGGGCGGCATGGCCACCGTGTACCTCGCGCACGACGTCAAGCACGAGCGCGACGTCGCCATCAAGGTGCTGCATCCGGACTTGGGTGCGGCGCTCGGCGGCGAGCGGTTCTTAAGCGAGATCCGCACGACCGCGCGGTTGCAGCACCCGCACATTCTGCCGCTACTCGACAGCGGTCAGGCGGATGGTTTGCTGTACTACGTGATGCCGCTCGTGACCGGTGAAACGCTGCGCGCGCGGCTCGAGCGTGAACGGCAGTTGCCCATCGCCGACGCCGTGCGCATCGCGCGCGACGTGGCGAGCGCGCTCGACTATGCGCACCGACAGGGGGTGATTCACCGCGACATCAAGCCGGAGAACGTTCTCCTGCACGACGGCAGCGCACTCGTCGCGGACTTCGGCATTGCGCTTGCGGTGCAGACCGCCGGCGGCGCGCGAATGACGCAGACGGGCTTGAGCCTCGGTACGCCGCAGTACATGAGCCCGGAACAGGCGATGGGCGAACGCACCATCGACGCTCGCAGCGACATCTACGCGATCGGCGCGATGACGTAGGAGATGCTCGTGGGCGAAGCGCCGTTCACCGGACCCAGCGTACAAGCGATCGTCGCGCGCGTGCTCACGGAGGAGCCGCGTGGCATCGGCGTGCAGCGGAGAGCCGTACCGGTGGGTGTCGAGCAGGCTGTTCTGCGAGCGCTCGAAAAGCTCCCCGCCGATCGCTTCTCAACGGCGGCCGAATTCGCGACGGCGCTCACGCGGGACTCGGGGGCACCAGAGGGAGCGCGTCCCGTCGCCGGTGCGACGCCGAAGACCTCGCGAGCGGTACTGGTCGTCGTGGGTGCCCTGCTTCTCGCCATGGGGTCAGCAGGCGGCTGGTTCATGGCGCAACGCGGAGCCGCGCCCGCGTCAGCGACCATCGCTCGACCGCTGCGCCTCACGAACACCGGTGACGTGGGCTGCGCCACACTCTCGCCTGATGGGAAGGAATACATTGCCGTCGTCGGCGCCTACGACGACGAGACGCGGTGCAGCGGGCGGTTGGTGGTGCGGCCCGTGCCCACCGGCGCCGAGCAGGTGATCGCTGACGACGTGAGCGATGTGCTCTGGCTCGAGTGGAGCCCGAAGGGAACGTCGTTGCTGCTTGGCGGTCGGGTGAAGGGCAAGGGCGGCGTGTGGATCCTGCCGCGTGGCGGCGGGCAGCCTCGCTTGCTCGCGTCGGCGTCCAGGAGCTGGGGCGAGTTCGTGGACGAGGCGACCGTTTCGCTGTTCGACAGATTCAACGGGCGCATCCTGCAGATGCTCGACGCGGAATCCGGCGACGTCCGCGATTCGCTGGTGCTGCGCACGTCCGAACGCCTGCTCAGCGCACGGTGGTCGCCATCCCGCCGGCGATTGGTCGTGCGGGTCGGCGGGAAGTCGCCCGGCCTCTTCCTGATGAACCGGAACGGCGTGCGCACCGACAGCGTGCAAATCGCGGCTGACGTTGGCCGGGTCGACTGGGTCGGCGACGATCGTCTCGTCTTCAGGCGTGGCGCGGAAGCCGGCATCGACCTGGTCATGCGCTCGGTCGATGTCGCGACGGGCCGCTTCGTCGGGCGCGAAGCTGCGCTCTGGACATCGACGAGTGCAACCATGGGGCTGTCGGCCAGTGTCGCGGGTGACCGACTCCTCGTCGTCATCAACGCCATCGTCGATGAGCTGCACACGATGCGCGTGGCCGACGGAAACGGGTCGTCGCGCCGCCTCGTGCGCTCGCTCAATGCGTATCTCGGCAACCCGCGATTGTCGCCCGATGGGACGCGCGTGACCTACACGCACGACGACGCGCTCTCGTCCAACGCGTACTGGGTGGCCGTGGCTGGCGGTCCCGAGCATGTCGTGAGCAGCGACACGGTGCCCGTCGGCAGCACGAGTTGGGTCGATGCCACGCATGTCCTCGTGACCCAGGGAGAAGGCTCCGCATCGGTGTTCGACCTCGAGACCGGTCGGCGTCGTCGCGTGCAGCCGCCGACCGGCTTGGCGCTGGTCGGCCTTTCGGGCGGCGCGTATCTCTGGAATCGTAGCGCCGACGGCGCGTCGCTGGTCGGGGATTCGACCGGACGTGATGGTGCGCGCGCGCCGATCGCCAATACGACCGGCGCGATGCTCTCCGCCGATGGCACTCGCGTGGTGCAGATCGGTGCGGACACCAACGGTGGTGTCCGGATGTCCATGTTCAGCCGGTCATCCGCCGCGTGGTCAACGCCGATCACGCTGACGCCGGGCGACTTGCGTCCGGTTCGTGTCCTCGATGATGGCACCGTGTACTGGTCCCGCTTCACTGGGCAGACGGAGGTGTGGCGGTCACGCGGTGATGCGCCACCGACGCGGATCGCGAGCCTCCCGGTGCACTGCTACACGGAGAGCGTGGACGTGTCGGTCGATGGCTCCACGCTCGTCTGCAACATCACCACACAGCAGCCGGATGCCTGGCTGCTGCAATTGCCGTCTGCTGGGAAGTAGCCCTCGCACCACCGCCGCACCTTTTCCCTCGCTCTCCAGGATCATGACACACACACGACCCATGCACGCGCTCCTCGCCGTCGCGCTTGTCGCACTCGCGTTCTCCGCAAGGCTGCTGGAGGCCCAGCCGACCGCCACGCCAGCCGCGGCCAGCCCGATCACCGCCATCAAGGCGGGACGTCTGATCGATCCGGAAACGGGGACGTCGGCGACGAACCAGATCATTCTGGTGCAGAACGGACGGTTCACCGCCGTCGGAGCCGGAATCGCCATTCCGCGTGATGCACAGGTGATCGATCTCTCGGCGATGACCGTGCTTCCTGGGCTGGTCGATGCGCACAACCATCTGGCGCTCACGTACAAGGAAGTGCCGGAACGCAACAGCTATTACATCACCACGATCCTCGACGACACCCCGCTGCGCGCCATACAGGCGGTGTCCAACGGCATCCAGATGCTGGCGTCGGGATTCACGATCGTGCGCGACATGGGCAACAACGGCAAGTACGCCGATATCGCGTTGCGCAAAGGCATCGAGCAGGGATGGGTACCAGGTCCGACCATCATTCCCTCGGGGCTCATCATCGCCGGCATGGGCGGGCAGTTCTCTCCCAATCCCGAAATGGCCTTCGACCGCAAGATCGTATATCCGGAATACCTGGAAGCCGATACGCCAGACGAAATCATCAAGGCCGTGCGACAGAACGCGCTCGTGGGTGCGCGCGTGATCAAGATCTGTGTGGACTGCAAACTGTGGGGATACTCCACCGACGAGATCAGGCTCGTGATCCGTGAAGCGGCCAAGGCGGGCCTCAAGGTGGAAGGCCATGTGCAATCGGTCGCCGGCGCGCACCGGGCCGTGGATGCCGGCATCTGGTCGATCGCGCACGACAACGGCATGAACGACACCATTCACAAGATCATGGCGCAAAAACACATCTTCCGCGCCGGGACGGAAACGCCCGCCTCGTTGGTGGGGCACACCACCGAGGCGCGCTACAAGCAGACCGTGGCGATGCTGCGCAACGGATGGGAGAACAAAGTGCCGCTGACGTTCTCCACCGACGCCGACTACTACGTGCCCGGCAAGACGCGCGGCGAAGTGGCGATTGAATTCATCGAGACCTGGAAGGCCGCCGGCATTCCCGCCCCCGACATTCTGCGCGCCATGACGACGGTGGGGTACGAAGTGAGCGAAACGACCAAGACGCGCGGACCCATTAAGGTGGGGATGTTCGCTGATCTCATTGCCGTGCCCGGCAATCCGCTGCAGAGCATCGACGCGTTGCGCGACGTGCGATTCGTGCTGAAGAACGGTCTGGTGTTCAAGAAAGACGGCGTGATGACGCCGGCGGCATTCTTCAATGGTGGGCCGGTCAACGGCGTAAACGCCCGTTGAGCGCGGCGTCGAGACAGGCCGAGAAGCGCACGAGATGACTTGAAGCGGGCGTTGCGTGGCCGCCCCACCGCTGCGCTGGTCGGGGACTTCTTTACGCGTGCACGCCCGGCCGAAGCCCACGGCCACAGCCTCGCCACGTTGCTCGACGAACGCGGGGCGGGCGATGACTGGCGCAGGGTTTTTCGAGGAGCTGAGGCGGGTGCGGCAGAAGTAGGCGGCTAGCCTTCGCGCTCTTACCGTGAGGGTCGATGAAGGAATCCATCCTGAGAGGTACCATGCTAGTGTCGAAGCAGCGGCCCGAACTCAGTCAAGGCGCGGAGGACTGCCTAGCACAGGTAACGCCAACCACCAAGCAGCCTCGACGGCGCACCGCTCAGGTGGCACATTGCTGCGGTGACCTCCACTCTCGAACGCCTCACCACCGCACTGAGCCCTAGCTATAGCGTTTCGCGCGAGCTCGGCGCCGGCGGCATGGCCACCGTGTACCTCGCGCACGATCTCAAGCACGAGCGCGACGTCGCCATCAAAGTGCTGCACCCCGATCTCGGCGCAGCGCTCGGCGCCGAGCGGTTCCTGAGCGAAATCAAGACCACCGCGAAGCTGCAGCACCCGCACATTTTGCCGCTGCTCGACTCCGGCGCGGCCGATGGGTTGCTGTACTACGTGATGCCGTTTGTGCGAGGCGAAACGCTGCGCGCACGGCTTGATCGTGAACGGCAGCTCCCCCTCGACGATGCGCTCCGTATCGCTCGCGAAGTCGCCGGCGCCCTTGAGCACGCGCATCGCCAAGGCATCATCCACCGCGACATCAAGCCGGAGAATATCCTCCTGCAAGATGGCGCCGCGGTCGTTGCCGATTTCGGCATCGCCCTCGCCGTCCAAAGCGCCGGCGGCGCCCGCATGACGCAAACGGGGCTTAGCCTGGGCACGCCGCAGTACATGAGTCCCGAGCAGGCGATGGGTGAACGCGCCATCGATGCGCGCAGTGACATCTATGCACTCGGGGCGGTGACGTACGAAATGCTGGTGGGGGAGCCACCCTTCACCGGAGCGAGTACCCAGGCCATTGTGGCCAAGGTGCTCACCGAGAGGCCGACGTCGCTGCGCACCATGCGCGACACGGTACCTGCGGTGGTCGAACAGATCGTGCTTCAATCACTCGCGAAGCTACCAGCCGATCGGTTTGCCAGCGCTGGGGCATTCGCGCTCGCCCTGTCGCTGCCCAACGATAGTCACATGGCAGACACGCCGGACGTGCGTGCGAAGCGATCACCACGCGGCGTGGTTGCCGCAGGCGTTATCGCTTGTGCCGTGGTGAGCGCGGCGGCCGGATGGCTGGGAAGGGGAGCGACATCGTCCATAGCACCGGCCCCGGAAACACGGTTCACGCTCGACTTTCGACGTGGGGAGCAGGTCCCGCAGTATGCCGTGGGGCGTATCTATGCGTTTTCGCCCGACGGTGAGACACTGGTGTACGTCGCCGCCGATTCGACGGGACAAACACAGCTTTATCGTCGGCCACTGAAGGCCCTGAGTGCGTCGCCCATCGAGAACACGATCGGAGCGCTCAACCCGGCATTCTCACCGGATGGTCGCTCGATTGCTTTTACCGCCCACGGGGAAATCCTTCGCATTCCCGCTGAGGGAGGTGCCACGACACGTATCGGGACATTCGCCATGGGTACCGCGCGTGGCATTACGTGGCTCTCCGACCGCGAGATAGCCTATGGCGTGTTAAACGCTCGCTCGCTGTCGGTTGTCGCCTCCGAAGGCGGCGCGGTGCGTATGCTCGCCAGTGCGCGGCCGGGCGTCGATCTGCGATGGCCCGTCTCAGCCGGTGACGGCGATCACCTGCTGTACACGGAGCAGACTCCCAACGGAGCCACGCACGAACTGCACGTGGTGTCAGCGTCGAGTGGAAAATCGGTACGAATCGATGTCGATGCGCTGCTGGCGCTTGGCGTGTTCGATGGGCAGATGCTGTACGTGTCGTCAGAGCAGGAACTGCTCTCCGTGTCGATCGATGTGATGACTGGTACGCTTCGTGGAAAGCCGCGACGTCTGGCCACCGGGCTCGAGACATACCCGGCCGTCAGCATCGCCGACGCCGCGCTGTCACCGCGTGGCGATCTGGTGTACCGCGAGCGGGTGAATGCATCCCAGCTCGTGTTCACGGATCGCCGTGGACAGATCACGGCGCGGGTAACGGATTCGGCTCGTTTCCTAGCACCGCGATTCTCTCCCGATGGGCGACGCGTGGCGGTGATGTCTGCGGAGCTCGGTACCAGCATAGCCATTCACACGCTCGATCGGTCGTCGGGTATTCAGTCGAACCTTACCGCCGATCTGACCGCTGGCCGACGAGCCGCGCCGTCGTGGAGTGCTGACGGGGCACGGCTCATGTATGCCGATTTGGGCGCCAACGGACGGGGCCCCGTGTGGCGGGCGGCTGATGGCCGAG
>JANOPS010000455.1:0-12933 GCA_031421995.1 Gemmatimonadaceae bacterium | reverse complement strand
TACCCGTCCAGGCGGACATGCGGGCGTACAACGCCCTCGGCGCCAAATCCTCCACCGGCGGCGCAGGGGACGGGGTTGCTCGGCACGGGCGGCATTGGTACTATCCAATGCTGACACTGGCGTTCGCGACCGCTGTTTATATCCGAGGGAATATCCAAGGAATATCCAACGCAGTCAAAATGGTGTCAGGAATCGCGTAAGTTGTTGATTTTGCAGGTCGCTCACATAGCTCAGTCGGCAGAGCACATCCTTGGTAAGGATGAGGTCACCGGTTCGATCCCGGTTGTGAGCTCTTGAAGCACGGTTTGAACAGAAAAGGGGCCGCCCGCGCAATCGCGCGGCGGCCCTTTTTGCTGTCCGCATCCCGAAAGAGCAACTCTGTGACTTCGGCCTATATTCGGGACAACGCATTCCCTATCTTCTGATCAGTACGCGACTTGCGTGCCCAATCCCGCCATGGTACGTTTTGAGGCTCACCCCACTGCGCTCTCTGCTGCGGTCGCCGGTGCCAATCCTCCGAAGTTCCTCGATGCCCGCGGGCTGTACACGTGCGGCGGGATGGGAACGTCCGGGGGTGTCGGTCGTTCGGTGGTTGTAGGCATCAAGTACGGTGGTGGCGTCTCCCTCGGGAGATGCCCAACGATGGAGCGCGCTTTGCGAACGCGAGCGGCGCACGCGTTGGGCGATTTACGGAATACAGTGCTGCTGCACGGGGGCAACGTCCATGGCTCGCGAGAAGATCATCCTCGGTTGCACCGAGTGTAAGAACCGCAACTATTTCACGATGAAGAACAAGCGTCTTCATCCCGAGCGCGTTGAGTGGAAGAAGTACTGCCCACGGTGCGACGCGCACAAGTTGCATAAGGAAACGAAGTAATCATGGCCGCACCGGTGGAAGTCGCCCGCCCCGGGCTCGGCACGCGGTTGGTCACGTTTTACCATGACGTGGTTGCCGAAATGAAGAAGGTGACCTGGCCCGATCGCGCGCAGCTGCAGTCGGCGACGATCCAGATCATCGTATTCGTGCTGGTCCTCGGTGCGGTGATCGCGCTGCTCGACGTGGGATTGCAGGCGCTGCTCGTGCGCTTGCCGTCCATGTTGCTCGGCCGCTGACCCCGAACGCGACATGCTCGAACACCGGTGGTACACGGTCCAGACCACGTCTGGGCATGAGAACAAGGTGCAACGCCTGATCCAGCGGAAGATCGACATGGATGCGGCTACACCGGAAGATCGCCTGATTCGTCAGGCGCTCGTGCCCACGCAGGAAGTGGTCGAGATCAAGAACGGCAAGAAGGTGACCGTTGAACGGAAGATCTTCCCGGGATATGTGCTCGTCGACATGGTGGCCAGTCAGGACACCTTGCACGAAGTGAGCGCGATTCAAGGCGTGATCAAGTTCGTCGGCAAAGAAAAAGAGCCCACGCCGCTTCGGGATGATGAAGTCCGTCGCCTGCTCGGCCAAGTTGACGCGGCTGATGAAGCGCACGCTCGCGAGGAAATTCCCTTCCTGATCGGGCAACCGGTGGCAATCACCGAAGGCCCCTTCGCCGACTTCAACGGCACGGTCGAAGAAGTACTGCCGGACAAGGGGAAGGTGCGGGTGTCGGTCAGTTTGTTCGGCAGGCCGACGAGTGTCGAACTCGATTATTTGCAGTTACGAGGGTACTGAGCGAGGCAGTATTGCAGTACGAAGTACTCCAGACTCCTTGCTCTCTCCGTCGCCCACCACACCGACGCTAAAGATTCCCGTGGAAGCACGACCGGCGCCGGACCGTCTGGCGCTGCAACCTGCGATGAGGAACACGCATGGCAAAGAAGGTCACTGGATTCGTTAAGCTGCAGATTCCAAGCGGCAAGGCGAACCCGGCGCCCCCCGTGGGTACGGCTCTCGGCCCCCAGGGTATCAATATCATGGCATTCTGCAAAGAGTTTAACGCTCGGACGCAGGGTGGTGATATGATCATCCCGGTCGAAGTCACGATCTACGGCGATAAGTCGTTCTCGTTCATTCTGAAAACTCCGCCAGCGGCAGAGCTTATCAAGAAGGAACTGGGCGTCGAAAAGGGCTCCGGTCAGCCAAATAAGGTCAAGGTGGGATCAATCACCCACGCACAACTCAAGAAGATCGCCGAGATCAAGATGCCCGATCTCAACTGCGATTCCGTGGAAAGCGCCGTCGCCATGATTGCTGGCGCCGCGCGGTCTATGGGCATCACGGTGAAGGCATGACCATGAACGCTCATGGCAAGAAGTATCGCGGCGCGAGTGAGCGCCGCCAGCTGGGTACTGCGTATGCCGCCCCCAAGGCGCTCGACCTCGTCAAGCAGATGGCCTTTGCGAAGTTCGACGAGTCCGTCGAAGTCGCTATCCGTCTCGGCGTCGACCCGCGTCACGCCGATCAGGTGGTGCGTGGTACGGTCGTGCTGCCCGCCGGTACGGGTAAGGTGATGCGCGTGCTCGTCATCGCGGCCGGCGCCAAGGCGCAGGAAGCGACCGACGCGGGTGCAGACTTTGTCGGCACCGAGTACCTCGCGAAGATCAAAGAAGGCTGGCTCGATTTCGACGTGCTCATTGCAACGCCCGACCAAATGGGACAACTCGGCCAACTGGGTCGTGTGCTCGGTCCTCGTGGCTTGATGCCCAATCCGAAGGCTGGCACTGTCACGTTCGACGTGACGAAAGCCGTCAAGGAGTCGAAGGGTGGCAAGATCGAGTTCCGCGTCGACAAGGGCGGCAACGTCCATGCACCGATCGGCAAGGTCTCGTTTACCCCCGAGCAGTTGCAGTCGAACTTCACGGCACTGTTGGACACCATCATGCGCGCCAAGCCGTCCGCGGCCAAGGGCGTGTATATCCGCAACGTCGCAGTGTCCAGCTCCATGGGACCCGGCGTCACCGTCGACACCACGCCGTACCGGTAAGAGGGAGACGCAACCATGAAAGCCAAAGCGAAAGCCAAGAAGAGCGATAAGCAGGTATTGGTCGACAGCCTGAGCTCCAAGCTCGGCGCGGCCCAAGCGCTCTATTACACCGACTTCACCGGGTTGAATGTGAAGCGCATGACCGATCTGCGTCGCCGCTTCAAGAAGGCGGGCGTGGAATACGTCGTGATCAAGAACACGCTGGCACTCCGTGCGGTCAACGAGAGCGGGCTCGTGTCGCAGAAGTTGAAGGGTCCGACGGGCGTCGTCGTTGCCTCGGACGCCATCGCGGCGGCCAAGGTGCTCTCCGAGTTCGCCAAGGAGAACGATCAACGGCCGACGGTGAAGGGCGGCCTGTTCGAAGGGAAAGCGGTGGACGAGGCGATGGTCAAGAAGTTGGCCTTGCTCCCCACGCGCGACGAGGCACTGTCGATCTTTGTCGGCTACCTCAACAGCATCCCGATGATGTTCGCGATGGCGCTGATGGCCCGTCAGGCGCAGCTCGAAGAAGGCGGCGCAGCACCGGCGGCGTCCACCGAAGAAGGCAGCGCAGCACCGGCGGCGGCGATCGAAGAAGCAAGCGCAGCACCGGCGGCGGCGACCGAAGAAGCAAGTGTAGCTCCGGCGGCGGCGATCGAAGAAGCCAGCGCAGCTCCGGTGGCGACGATCGAAGAAGCCAGTGCAGCTCCGCAGACGCAGTCCGAAGAATCCAACGAAGCTCCCCAGGCGTCCGCCTGATCACACGCCCCAGGACCCCTGGGATCATTACGGAGAGAGTATCACCATGGCTAACACGACACTGAGCAAGGACGAGATCCTCGACGCGATCGGCGCGATGAGCGTCATCGAACTGTCCGAGCTGATTGAAACATTCAAGACGAAGTTCAACGTCACGATCGCCGCGGTTGCGGCGGGCGGCGGCGGTGGTGGCGCGGCAGCTCCGGCTGCAGCAGTCGAAGAGCAGACTGAGTTCGCCGTTGTCCTCAAGGAAGCCGGCGGCAAGAAGATTCAGGTCATCAAGGTCGTTCGTGAGATCACGGGCCTCGGCCTGAAGGAAGCGAAGGATCTCGTCGACGGCGCGCCGAAGACGGTGAAGGACAATGTGTCGAAGGACGAAGCGGCGACGCTCAAGGCGAAGCTCGAAGCCGAAGGCGCTGTCGTCGAAGTCAAGTAAGGCATACGGCCGTTCGCCGTAGCACCGTAGTCTCGTCGTTTGATCGCTTCGCCCCGGGGACGCCGGTCGTGAATTTCACGACCGGCCTCGTCGGGGACGGAGCGCTTTGCGCCTTCGGAAGTTTCGTTGCTGGCGCACCCCGCACGCGGTAACTAAGGATATGATGAACCAGATCTCGTTTGCGAAGCTCGAGACGGGCATGGATATGCCCCATCTCCTCGACATCCAGACGCGCGCTTTCGAGTCGCTGCTGCAGCTGGATGCCGCCTCGCAGGAGCGCGAAGACATTGGCCTCGAGCGTGTCTTCAAGGACCTGTTCCCGATCACGGACGTCCACGAGAATTTCTCGTTGGAGTTCGTGCGCTATAGCCTGGGAGAGCCCAAGTACTCTGTCGCCGAGTGTATCGAGCGCGACATGACCTACTCGGCGCCGCTCAAGGCCACCCTCCAACTGGTCATCTTCGAAGATACCGGCGACGGCACCAAGCGTCCCCGCAATATCATCGAAAAAGAGGTCTATCTCGGCGAGCTGCCATTGCTCACCGAGTTGGGCACGTTCGTGATCAATGGCGCCGAGCGCGTCATTGTCTCGCAGCTGCATCGGTCGCCCGGTGTGGTCTTCGAGGAATCCACGCACCCGAACGGACAGCGACTGCTCTCGTCGCGCATCATTCCGTTCCGCGGCTCATGGGTTGAGTTCACCGTGGACATCCACGACGTGATCTACGTCCATATCGACAAGAAAAAGAAGTTCCCGGCCACGGCGTTGTTGCGCGCGTTCGGCTACGGCGAGAACCGCGACATTCTTCGCCTGTTCTTCGCCGAGCGCGACCTCGACCTCACCATGAAGCGCGAAACGCGCAACGAACAGCGCGAGATCCTCGGCGCGATTATCGCCGAAGACATCACGCTGACGGGTGAAGTCACCGCTGACGACGCGCCGAAGCCCAAGACCAAGAAAGCGAAGCTGGAGCGCGAGCGCGCTGAAGCCGCGCTGCTCGTGCGCGAAGGCGATGAGCTGACCGACGAAGTGCTGAACCGTCTCGTGCGGCAGGGCATCGACACGGTCAAGGTCTTCGCCTCGTACACGCAAATTGACCTGCGCGACGAACAGGACGCGATCGACCGTGGAGAGCGCGACGTGCGTCGCACGCTCGCCCGTGACGTCGTCGATCCCGAGACCGGCGAAGAAGTGGCCGAAAAGGACGCGCTGCTCACCGACGCCGTGATCAAGAAGATCCGCAAGGCCGACATCACCAAGGTGCAGGTGTTCGTTGCCTCTGGTCGTGCCGAGTCCACGCTGATCAAGAACACGCTGGCGAAAGACCCCACGAAGCACGAGGAAGAAGCGCTCAAGCAGATCTATGCGCTCCTTCGTCCGGGCGATGCCCCCAATCGCGAAACGGCGAAGCAGGCGCTCGAGCGCTTGTTCTTCTCGCCGAAACGGTACGATTTGGGTCGCGTAGGTCGTTACAAGATCAATCAGCGCTTGCGCCTCAAGACGCCGATGTCGACCACGGTTTTGACGAAGGAAGACTTTGTCGAGATCATGCGTCAGCTCGTCGAGCTACACGAGGGTCGCGGCGATGTGGACGATATCGATCAGTTGGGCAACCGTCGCATTCGCTCTGTTGGCGAACTGATCGCGAATCAGTTCTCTGTGGGTCTGTCGCGTATGGCGCGACTGGTCAAGGAGCGCATGTCGATCAACACCGATCCCGAGAAGATTTCGCTGGATGATCTCGTCAACGCCCGTACGGTGTCGGCGGTGATTCAAGCGTTCTTCGGATCGTCGCAGCTGTCGCAGTTCATGGACCAGACCAACCCGCTGGCCGAGCTGACGCACAAGCGTCGCTTGTCGGCCCTTGGACCTGGCGGCCTCACGCGTGAGCGTGCCGGCTTCGAAGTCCGTGACGTGCATTATTCGCAGTACGGGCGCATGTGCCCGATCGAAACGCCTGAAGGTCCGAACATCGGTCTGATCACCTCGCTCGCTTGCTTTGCCCGCGTCAACGATCTCGGATTCATCGAGACGCCGTATCGGGTGGTGAAGGAGGGCAAGCTGACGGGTGAGTTGGTGTGGCTGGACGCGAATCGCGAAGAAGACGCGATCATCGCGCAAGCCAACTCGAAGGTCAACGCCGATGGCAGCTTTGTTGACGATCTTGTACTGTCGCGTAAGCGCGGCGACTTGCCACTGACTGCACCGGCCGACATCGACTTCATGGACGTGGCGCCGGAACAGCTGGTTTCCATCGCCTCGGCCTTGATCCCGTTCCTCGAGCACGACGACGCCAACCGCGCGCTGATGGGCTCGAACATGCAACGCCAAGCGGTACCGCTGATCAATCCGCAAACACCGTTGGTGGGAACCGGACTCGAAGCGACGGTGGCCGTCGACTCGGGCGCGGTGATCATCGCGCGTCGCGCGGGTATCGTGACCAGCGTCACGGCCGACGAAATCATCGTTGACAACGGCCTGATTGCGGCTCCGGCGGTCGAGGGTGGCCGTCCGTTGGCGCGTTTGGGTCAGCTGGACCGCTACAAGCTCAAGAAGTACTGGCGTACCAACCAAGACACCGCCATCAACCAGCGCCCGCTTGTGCGGATGGGGCAGCAGGTTGCGAAGGGGCAGGTGTTGGCCGACGGTGCCGCCACGGAAATGGGACAGCTGGCGTTGGGCGCAAACGTTCGCGTCGCGTTCATGCCATGGTATGGCCACAACTTCGAAGACGCCATCGTGCTCTCCGAACGCCTGGTGAAGTTCGACGTGTTCTCGTCGATTCACATCCAGGAGCTCGAACTGCATGTGCGCGACACGAAGCGCGGTCAGGAAGAAATCACGCGTGAAATTCCGAACGTCGCCGAGGAGTCGTTGGTTGACCTCGACGAGCGTGGTATCGTGCGCATCGGTGCACACGTCAAGCCGGGCGATATTCTCGTCGGCAAAATCACGCCCAAGGGTGAGACCGAGCTGTCGCCGGAAGAAAAGCTGCTGACCGCGATCTTCGGCGAAAAGGCGAAGGACGTGAAGGATTCGTCGCTCAAGGTGTCGCCGGGTATGGAAGGTGTGGTCATCGACGTGAAGATCTTCTCACGCGTGGAAGACCAAGTCGTCGAAAAAGATCGTGGCGAGCGCATCGGTGATGTGCGTCGTCTCGAAGGCGAGGAAAAAATCCGCGTCAACGAAGTGCGCGACATCGAACTGGTAGCGCTGCTTGAAGGCGAGAAGATTTCGCTGGCGCTGCGCGCGGGCACGGTGGAAGAAGCCATTCCCGCGGGCACCACGCTCACCAAGGAGCTGTTGGAGAACACGCGTTTTGCGACGCTCGATCTCAAGACCTTCCGCGTCGAAAGCAAGAAGGCCAACGATCGCGTGCGCGAGATCATTGATGCTGGCAACGAAGAGAAGGCACGGATCGAAGAGCGTGCGGAAGAGCGGATCGATCGCATTCTGCAGCCCGACGAACTGCCGCCGGGCGTGATTCAGTTGGTCAAGGTGTATCTGGCCGAGAAGCGTAAGATCTCGGTCGGTGACAAGATGGCCGGCCGTCACGGCAACAAGGGTATCGTTGCGCGTATCGTGCCTGAAGAAGACATGCCGTTCATGCCGGACGGTCGTCCGGTGGACATCGTGCTCAACCCGCTCGGCGTACCGTCGCGCATGAACGTTGGACAGATTCTCGAAACCCATCTGGGATGGGCCGCGAAGCTGCTCAACTTCTACGCCAAGACGCCGGTGTTTGAGGGCGCGAACGAGCGCGAGATCGGTTTGCTGATGAAGCTGGCCGGCGTGCGCTATGCGCGCGAATGCCTCGCCCTCGGCGATTCGACGTCGGACGCTACGCCGCAGGACGTGCGCAATCTGTTGTCGGACATCAAGCCCGACCGCCGTTTGCCGGACAAGGTGGAACTGCTGCATGATGCCAACCTGAACGACTTGAATGCCAAAGGCATGTCGCCCGAGACCAAGGCGTTGCATGGTCGCGTGCGTGATTTCTTGGTGCAGTCGGCGCGTGTGTTGGCCGAACGCGAGACGGCCGCGGTGAACGCGGAGCTCGGGATGCATGAGAACGAAGAGAGCGAGTTGCCGGGCGATCGCGACGTGGCGATCACCGCACTCAAGGCACAGCTCGCGCTGAGCCCTGCGGAAACGTTGCAGCGCATCGGTTCGCCGGCGCTTGCCGCGATGCTGGGCGCGAAGGGAGACATGGATGTGGAAGCCGCCAGTTCGGAGCTTATCCGGTTGGCTGGTCTCACGCCGTCTGGCAAGGTGCAGCTCCGCGATGGTCGTACGGGCGAGACGTTCCAGGCGCCGGTGACTGTTGGCGAGGTGTACATCCTCAAGCTCTCGCACTTGGTCGACGACAAGATCCACGCGCGGTCCATCGGACCGTACTCGTTGGTGACGCAGCAGCCGCTCGCTGGCAAGGCGCAGTTTGGTGGCCAGCGTTTCGGAGAAATGGAAGTGTGGGCGCTCGAGGCGTATGGCGCAGCGCACACACTGCAGGAGATCCTGACGGTCAAATCCGACGACGTGAACGGCCGAAGCCGTGTCTACGAAGCGATCGTGAAGGGTCAGAACCTGCCGGAGCCGGGTATCCCGGAATCGTTCAACGTGCTCGTGAAGGAATTGCAGGCGCTGGGCATCAAGGTGACGCTCGGCTCCACCGATAACAACGGTGTCGACATCATCGACGGCAACGGAAACGGCAACGGCGGCGGAGAATAACCATGATCGATTTTCGCAGCTCGCGTGAAGCTCGCGCGTCAGCGTTCGACTATATGTCCGTGCGTATCGCCTCTCCCGAGGAGATCCGCGGACCGAAAGACCCCAAGGAGCGCGAACGGCTGGAGATGGCCGGTCTGCGCACCTGGTGGTCGTGGGGCGAAGTCACCAAGCCCGAAACCATCAACTACCGCTCGTTCAAGCCAGAAAAAGACGGCTTGTTCTGCGAGCGCATTTTTGGTCCCGTCAAGGACTGGGAATGCCATTGCGGCAAGTACAAGCGCATCCGCTATCGCGGCGTCATCTGCGATCGCTGCGGCGTAGAAGTCACGCTCAGCAAGGTGCGGCGCGAGCGCATGGGCCATATCGAACTGGCCGTGCCTGTCGCGCACATCTGGTTCTTCAAGACGCTGCCCAGTCCGATGGGCAACCTGCTCGACGTCACGCTGCGTGATCTCGAAAAGGTGATCTACTACAGCAACTACATCGTGATCGATCCGGGTTCACAGGATTGCCGCGAGCGTCAGTTGCTGGACGAAGACGAGTACCTCGATCTGCGTCAGCGCGCCAAGGCCGAAGCCGATACCGCATTCCAGTGCGAGATCGGTGCACCGGCCGTGCGCGAGCTGCTCAAGCGGCTTGACGTTGACCGCGTTGCCGAAGAGTTGCGCACTGCCGTGGTTGGCGAAACGTCGCAGCATCGCAAGAAGCAGATGCTCAAGCGTCTCAAGATCGTGGATGCCTTCCGTTTGTCGGGCGAGGGCGGAGAAATCCGCAACCGTCCGGAGTGGATGATCCTCGACGTCATCCCGGTCATTCCGCCGGACTTGCGTCCGCTGGTGCCGCTGGATGGTGGTCGTTTCGCGACGTCTGACTTGAACGACCTGTACCGTCGCGTGATCAACCGCAACAACCGCTTGCAGAAGCTGATTTCGCATCGCGCCCCTGAAGTGATCTTGCGCAATGAAAAGCGCATGCTGCAGGAAGCGGTCGATGCGCTGTTCGACAACGGTCGTCGCTCAAAGGCGATTCGCGGTCGCGGCAAGCGTCCGCTCAAGTCGCTGTCCGACATGCTCAAGGGCAAGCAGGGCCGGTTCCGGCAGAACCTGCTCGGCAAGCGCGTGGACTACTCTGGCCGTTCGGTCATCGTGGTAGGTCCCGAGCTCAAGCTGCACCAGTGCGGCCTGCCCAAGATGATGGCGCTTGAACTCTTCAAGCCGTTCATCATTCACAAGCTCGTTGAGAGCGGTGAAGCGGAAACCGTGAAGCGCGCCAAGAAGATCGTGGAGCGCGAGAACGCGATGGTCTACGAGGTGCTGGAAGGCATCATCAAGGACCACCCGGTGTTGCTCAACCGCGCACCGACGCTGCACCGTTTGGGCATCCAGGCGTTCGAGCCGGTGCTCGTTGAAGGCAAGGCCATTCGTATTCACCCGCTCGTGTGCGCGGCGTTCAACGCCGACTTCGACGGTGACCAGATGGCCGTGCACGTGCCGCTCTCGTTCGAAGCACAGATCGAAGCGCGCGTGTTGATGCTGTCGTCCAACAACATCCTCAAGCCGTCTGACGGTCGTCCGGTGGCCGAGCCGTCGCAGGACATCGTGCTGGGTTGCTACGTTGCGACCAAGGCGCCGATGGGCTTTGAAGCGTATCTCAAGGATGAAGCGAAGGCGCGTACGCTCAAGTCGTTCAGCAGCTCGGCCGAAGTCGATCTCGCGATCGTCAACAATCGCGTCGGCTTCCAGACGGCGATTCGTTGGCTGGATCGTCGCGGCGACAAGGAAGAGTGGATCATCACCACGACCGGTCGTGTGCTGTTCGACATGATCGTGCCGGCGGGGCTGCCGTTCCACAACAAGGACATGAAAAAGAAGGCGCTCGGCGAACTCGTCTTCCAGAGTTACCGCAACTGCGGACTCGCGGAAACCGTGGCGCTGTTGGATCGCCTCAAGGAATTCGGTTTCCGTAACGCCACGCGCGGTGGCGTGTCGATCGGCATCGAAGACCTGCACATTCCGAAGGAGAAGGTGACGCTGTTGCAGGAAGCGTCGGAGCGCGTTGAGCGTTTCCAGCGTGCGTACGCCACGGGTAACATCACGAACGGCGAACGCTACAACAAAGTCATCGATACGTGGACTCACGCGAACACCGACGTTGCCGACGCCATGGTGAAAACCATGCGTGAATCACAAGGCGGCTTCAACCCGGTGTTCATGATGTTTGACTCTGGTTCTCGCGGTTCGCGCGACCAGATCCGTCAGTTGGCCGGTATGCGCGGCCTGATGGCGAAGCCGCAAAAGAAGCTCACCGGTGGTATTGGTGAAATCATCGAAAACCCGATCAAGTCGAACTTCCGTGAAGGCTTGTCGGTGCTTGAGTACTTCTCGTCCACGCACGGCGCCCGTAAGGGTCTGGCGGACACGGCGCTCAAGACGGCCGACGCCGGATACCTCACGCGTCGTCTGGTGGACGTGGCGCAGGACATGACGATCGCCGAAGAGGATTGCGGCACGATTCTCGGGCTGGACACGGCCGCGCTGAAGGAAGGCGAAGACGTGATCGAGCCGTTGGCCGAGCGTCTCGTCGGCAACGTGGCCGCCGAAGACGTGTTTGATCCGATGGAGCGTGATGAGGCAGGTCGTCCGCGCTTGTTGGCGGAAGCCGGGCAGCTGATCTCGGAAGAGACGGCGCAGATCATCGAAGACTCGGGCATCGAAACGGTCAAGATCCGTTCCGTGCTCACGTGTGAAGCGAAGCGCGGCCTGTGCCGCATGTGCTATGGCCGCAACTTGGCCACCATGCAGATGGTCGACTTGGGCGAGGCGGTTGGTATCATTGCCGCGCAGTCCATTGGCGAGCCGGGTACTCAGCTGACGTTGCGTACGTTCCACGTTGGTGGGACGGCGTCACGTATCGCGGAGCAGACCACGAAGCGTGTGAAGTTCGGGAAGGACAAGGAGGTCGTGGAGTACGGCGATCGCCTGGTGTACGTCATCAACAAGGACGGCGCGCGCATCGTGACGTCGTACGAAGGTGACGTGAACATCAAGTCGAGTAAGGACGGTCATGTGTTGGCCCGCGTACAGGTACCGCTCGGCGCGACGATGATCGTGGCGGACGGCGGCACGTTGGAACGTGAGAAGGACGGCAAGGATCCGGCGCTCTTCTCGTGGGACCCGTACACCAATCCGATTATCGCCGACGTTGAGGGCACGATTCGTTTCGTGGACCTTGCCGAAGACGAGTCGTTGTCGGAAGAGCTGGACGAACTGACCGGTTTGCGTCAGCGCGTCGTGATCGAAGACCGCGAGAAGAAGTTGCATCCGCACATCGAGATCTGGCAGAACAAGGGCGGAAAGGAGAAGCGCGTGCGCGACTTCATTCTCCCGATCGGCGCCATCATCACCATCGAAGATGGGCACGAAATCACGGCGGGTACGACGATCGCCAAGGTCAGCCGCGAAGCGTACAAGACGCGCGACATCACGGGTGGTTTGCCGCGAGTTGCCGAACTGTTCGAAGCGCGGAAGCCGAAGGATCCCGCCACCATTTCCGAGATCGACGGGTTTGTGCGCTTCGGCGAAATCAAGCGCGGCAAGCGTGAGATCTTCGTACGGCCGGCGACCGTGGAAGGCGGCAGCTGGATTGCCGACGAAACGGCCGAAGAGCAAACGTATGAAGTGCCGTCTGGTAAGCACTTGCGTGTGCACGAGGGCGACCGCGTGCGCGCTGGTGATCGTATCTCCGAAGGCCCCGTCAATCCGCACGACATTCTGCGCATTCGTGGCCCGCGCGCGGTACAGGAATATTTGCTGAACGAAGTGCAGGAGGTCTATCGCCTGCAGGGCGTGAAGATCAACGACAAGCACATTGGCGTGATCGTGAAGCAGATGTTGCAGAAGGTGCGCATTGTGGATTCGGGCGACACCGAGATGCTTGAGGGTGAGCATGTCGATCGCGCCGAGTTCCGTGATACGAACGAGACGGCCAAGAAGGACAAGGTGCGTCCGGCCACGGCCGAGCCGCTGTTGCTGGGTATTACGAAGGCGTCACTGACCACGCAGTCGTTCGTGTCGGCGGCGTCGTTCCAGGAGACCACGCGCGTG
>JANOPS010000454.1:0-4615 GCA_031421995.1 Gemmatimonadaceae bacterium | reverse complement strand
GCGTCGCCACGCCGATCCACGAGCACTGGCGTTTCCCGGCCCAGGAAGCGCTCGTAGCGCTCTCCGGTAATGGCGCGCTGCAACTCCTCGATGCGCTCTTTCCGCTCCTGCTTGATCGAATCCGGAATGTCGTCTTCGAGCGCGAAGGCACGCGTTCCTTCTTGCGGTGAGTACGTGAAGCACCCCACGCGATCAAACTGGATCTCCTCCAGAAAATCACAGAGCGTCTGGAAGTCGTTCTCTGTTTCGCCAGGGAAGCCGACAATCACGGTCGTACGCACCGCCAGATCGGGCACAATCTCGCGATAGCGCGCGAGCCGCTCCCGAATGCTCTGCTGTCGCTCGGGGCGTCGCATGCGCGCCAGCACGGCATCGGAGCCGTGCTGCATGGGCGTGTCGAGATACCGCACGATGCGCGGATTGTCCGCAATCACTTCAAGCAATCGCGGCGTGATCCCGGCGCTGTATAAATACAGGTTGCGAATCCAGGGGATGCTGGTTTCCCGCACCAGGGCTTCCAGGAGCTCGGGCAACGCGTGCCCATCGCGACGATCACGTCCGTAGTGTGCCAGATCCTGCGCCACCAGATTCAGTTCGCGTGCGCCCTGAAGTTCAAGCAGCTGCGCCTCGCGCACCAACTCATCGAGCGCGAAAGACCGATGCTTGCCGCGCATCAGCGGGATCGCGCAAAACGCGCAGCCATGATCGCAGCCTTCGCTCACTTTGAGATACCGCACATGCGCCGCGTCGCCACCAAACACACGTACCCCGGGATGCTCCAGAATCTCGCTGCTGATCAGACCGCGCTCGATCAGTTCCGGCAACAGCCGATCCGTTTCGGACGTGCCGAGGAAGACATCCACCTCGGGAAGCGCTTCGATCAGCTCATCCTTGTGTCGTTCGATCATGCAGCCGATGGCAAACACCGCCCGGCATACGCCGTCGTCCTTCAGGCGCGTGGCGCTGAGGATCGCGTCAATCGATTCTTGCTTGGCAGCATCGATGAAGCCGCACGTATTGACGACAACGACCTCGGCCTCGCGCAGATCCGTGACCGACTGGGCGCCGTGCGCCACGAGGTCGGCAAGGTACCGTTCCGAATCGACCGTATTCTTATCGCACCCGAGGGTGACCAGACCGAACTTGAGCATCGGTGAAAGCTACCCGATGTCTCGCCCCTATCGGAAGCCTATCGGAAGCCTATCGGAAGTTGCCAAACTGCAGTTCCACGCCGAAATCGCCCCTTCGTAGGGTCGCGATGGCCTCTTGCAGTGCATCCTTATCCGGGCCGGTGATACGGACCTGATCGCCCTGAATCGACGCCTGCACCTTCTTGAGCTTGGCCTCCTTGATGGCGGCCGACACTTTCTTCGCGGTCTCGCTGTCCAACGCCATCTTGAGCTTGACTTCTCGGCGCAGCACATCGCCACCGCCGGGCTTGACGTCACCAATATCCAGGTTCTTCACCGGCACGCCGCGCTTGATCAGCTTGGACTGCAGCATGTCGAACAACGCGTCCATGCGCATGTCACTGTCGGTGGCCAGCTGCACCAGGCTCTCCGATCGCTTGAACTCGATGGTTACCAGCGCGCCTTTGAAGTCGAAGCGCTGCGCGACTTCCTTCTGCGCCTGATTGACCGCGTTGTCGACCTCCTGAAGATCGACCCCCGTGGTCACGTCGAAAGAGTAGGTAGACGCCATGATTATCCGAGAAAGCTTTCCAGGGCTTTCGAACGCGACACATGTCGCAGCCGAGAGAGCGCCTTTTCCTTAATTTGCCGCACCCGTTCGCGGGTGATGCCCAGCGTCGCGCCGATCTCCTCGAGCGTCATCGGCTCCGTATCGTCGATCCCGAAGTAGAGTCGTAGGATCTTCGACTCGCGTTCTTTGAGGCTGCCCAGGGAATCTTCAATGGCTTCGGTGAGCGCCCGCTCGAACGTCTGCATTTCGGGCGTCGGATTCACCGTGTCCGCGAGATAGTCAATGAGTCGGTTGTCTTCGCCCGGCGTGAGCGGCGCATCAAGCGAGAGATGGATTTGGGAGATGGACATGGTCTTGGCGACCTCCTCCTCGGTAATGTCCATCCCCTCGGCGATCTCCGCGTGGGTGGCCTCGCGCCCCAGCTCCTGCAGCAGCGCACTGGCGCGCTTGCCAATCCGGTGCAGCGTTCCCGCCCGATTGAGTGGCACGCGCACGATACGCGACTGTTCGGCAAGTGCCTGCAAGATCGCCTGACGAATCCACCACACGGCGTAGGAGATGAACTTGATCCCCTTCGTCTCGTCAAACTTATGCGCGGCGCGAATCAGTCCGAGGTTGCCCTCGTTGATCAGGTCGGACAGCGACACACCCTGATTCTGATACTTCTTCGCCACCGACACCACGAACCGCAGATTCGATCGCACCAGCTTGTCGAGCGCGTCCTGGTCACTGACACGAATGCGCCGCGCCAGCTCCGCCTCTTCCTCGCGCGAGATCAGCGGGTATGCGCTGATGTCCCGTAAGTACTGGTCTAACGACCCCTCTTCGTTGGACGATGCTTTCTTCTTGGAAGGATTTACTGCCATGTCAACAGCGGCTCGGTGAAGAGGGCGAGCAACAACAGCGCGGCGTACGGACGTCTTGCGCAGCAAATGGCGCGGCGGGGGAAGTTGGCCGAAAGGACATCACTCACGCAAGCGGTACCACGATACTTCGTGAAAGCGGCGGGCAGTGTCAGTGTACGCGCGTGCCAAGTCGCGACCAGCGAATCTTCGTCAGCCACGCCATGGACGCGCCTGCGTCGGGGACAAAACTGTAGTAGACGAACAACGGAGTGCCCCGCAGCAGACTGTCCGGCACAAAGCCCCAATAGCGGCTATCGAGTGAGTTGTCACGGTTGTCACCGAGCACGAAGAACTGATGCGCCGGTACCACGAGCGGCCCCCAGTTGTTACGCGACGGGCGATAGCCATCGGGAGAGCCATCGGGAGTATATCCAACGGCCCCGTCGGCAGCGGTCACGTGTGCAGCCACCGCTGACTTAACCACGTGGCTGCGCTGCCAGCGGAACTCATCGGTGACTGGGTCGACACCGGGCTCAGTGTGGACCACGTACGCTTCAGCCAATGGTGCGCCGTTTCGGAGCAACTCCCCGTCACGCATAGCAACAGTGTCCCCGGGCAGTCCGATCAAGCGCTTCACAAAGTTCTTGCTTGGATCAACCGGGAACTCGAAGACGATCACATCACCGTGTTGGGGTGATCGTATGGCCGGCATGCGCCGACTGCTAAACGGCAACTCGGCGCCATAGACGAGCTTGTTCACCAGCAGAAAATCGCCGACGAGCAGCGTGCGCTCCATGCTGCCCGAGGGGATCTTGTAGGCTTCGACGAAGAATGTCCGCAGGACCAGAAACACCAACACGGCCGCCGGAAAGACTTTGGCCCACTCCCAGAGCCACGTCAGTCGCGGGGCACGCGCGAAGAGCGAACGCCCATTTGCTGCTCGGAGCGCATTGGCGCGCAGCTCCGCCTCGCGCGAGGCCGGCTGGCGATCGGTCACGCGCTCAGCATCGCGCCATCTGCGCGATTCGTGGGTTCGCGGAGCCGCAAAGAGGCAATCGCGAGGAGATCGTTCGTCGGCGAGCGCTGCCGAGGGAGCGTGGCTTCATCAGTAGTTGTCGATCTGGGCCCGTTGCAGCGCCCCCGAGTAATCCACGTAGCCGACCTTGGTTTCGGAATAGAACTCGTACACTTCCCAGCCGCCTTCGCGATGTCCGTTCCCAGTCTCCTTTACCCCACCGAACGGCAGATGTGCCTCGGCGCCGATCGTCGGCGCGTTGACGTACGTGATGCCATTGTCGAGGTCCTGCATGGCACGAAACGCCACGTTGACGTTCGACGTGTACACCGACGACGACAATCCATACCGCACGTCGTTGTTCACCGTAAACGCTTCTTCCACGTCGGCCACCTTGATCACGGACAGCACCGGTCCGAAGATCTCTTCCTGCTCCAGGCGCGATCCTGCGGTAACGCCAGAGAAAATCGTCGGCTGGAAAAAGAATCCGTTGTCGAGCGCGCCGCCCGTTGCCCGCGCGCCGCCGCACACCAGCGTGGCACCCTGTTCGCGTCCCACGGTGATGTAGTGCTCAACCTTTTCGCGAGCCGCGTCATTGACCAACGGACCAACGTCGGTGCCCGCCACGCGACCGTCACCGAGCCGCAGCGCAGTGGCCCGTTCGGCGAGACGCGCCACAAACTGATCATGAATCTGCGCCTGGAGAATCAGGCGACTGGTGGCGGTGCAGCGCTGCCCGGTGGTGCCAAAGGCGCCCCATAGCACGCCATCCAGCGCCAGATCAAGATCGGCATCGTTGAGGACGATCTGTGCGTTCTTCCCGCCCATCTCCAGCGACAAACGCTTGTGCATGCGACCACACGTTTCGCCCACCACGCGACCAGTCTGCGTGGATCCTGTGAAGGAGATCACCGGCACCTGCGGATGCTCGACCAACGCCTTGCCCACCACTTCGCCGAATCCGTGTACCAACTGAATCACCTCAGGCGGCAAACCCGCTTCAAGGAGAATCTCGACCAGCACGGTGGCCGTGTGCGGCACATCTTCAGCCGGC
>JANOPS010000453.1:0-18236 GCA_031421995.1 Gemmatimonadaceae bacterium | reverse complement strand
CAGCGCTCTTCGTGCTCGCCGCCGCGGTCATTGTGGGCAACACGGTGTGGACGCAGCCGCTGCAAGCGGCGATCGGCCTTGGCATGGTGTTGTTGGGTGCGCCCGCGTACATGCTCTGGACTCGGCGACCGGCGCCGTGATGGTGCGCGCCGTGGCATCCGGCTGCGTAGCTACCCGGCGCCACAGCGGGGTTGCGAGTTCTTGAGCAGAAAACAGGGGCGGCGCATTCTGCGCCGCCCCCGTTTTCACAAACCAATCAGTACGTCACCGTCACCGGCGGCGAGCAGGTCGTCGTGCCGGCGTTGCACACCTTATACGTTTGCGTACCGCCGCCGCGTCCGAGGTTGTCGACATACGAGGTCGCGGTCACGGTGGCGATGCGCGTAGTGCCACGGAACACGTCGGCGGTCGGTGTCGCGCCACTCCACGACAGGTTGGCGCGGTTTCGGCCGCCCTGCTTGGTCATCACAACGGTGAGCGTGATGCCGGTCGACGGCGCAGTGGTCGTCACCGACTGCGACGTGGTACCAGTGGCACCACCATTGTCGGTGACCGTTAGCGTCACGGTGCGTGCGCCGGCGCTGGCGTACGTTCTGGACGACGTCGAGCCGGTGCCGGTCGTTCCGTCACCGAAGTTCCATGCATAGCTGACCAGGCTGCCGTCGGGATCCGACGAGGTCGATCCGTCGAACGAACAGGTGAGTCCGGTGCACGCGAACGTAAACCGTGCCGTCGGCGCCTGATTCGGCGGAGTGGTCCCGCCACCGATGAAGCCGGTATAGAGCAGCAGATTGACGGAACCGGTGCCAGCGTTGGTCACCTTCCCGGTCGTGGCATTGGTTGTCAGGGCCGATGTCACGGCCGCCGGCGAAGCGCCGGGATTGCCCTGCAAAAACAGCGCGGCCGCGCCGGCGACATGCGGTGATGCCATCGACGTCCCGCTGATGGTGTTCGTCGCGGTGGTGCCGGTGTACCACGCCGACGTGATGCCACTGCCCGGTGCGAAGATATCGAGGCACGTCCCAACGTTGGAGTACGATGCCCGCGCGTCCGAGCTGGTGGTCGCGCCAACAGTGATAGCCGACGCGGCTCGCGCGGGCGAGTAGTTGCAGGCGTCCAAGTTGTCGTTGCCAGCGGCCACCACGAACGTCACCCCTGCCGCCACGGCGTTGGCTACGGCCTGATCCAGCGACGCACTCGCGCCCCCACCCAGCGACATGTTCGCCACCGCCGGCTTGACATGGTTGGCCGCGACCCAGTCGATACCCGCGATCACACCACTCGTCGACCCGGATCCGGCACAATTCAGGACGCGCACTGGCACGAGCGCGGTGTTCTTCGCGACGCCCCACGTCGCACCGCCAACGGTACCGGCCACATGGGTTCCGTGGCCGTTGCAGTCCGACGTTCCGTTCCCGTCGATGATGGCCGTGTACCCCCCGGAGACGCGTCCCCCGAAATCCACGTGCCCGGGAAGGATACCCGTATCCAGGATGTAGGCGTTCACTCCGGTACCGTCGGCGTTATACACGTAGGTGCCGCTGAGCGGCAGATCGCGCTGGTCGATGCGATCGATGCCCCACGTCGCGCCCGCCTGCGTCGCGGAGGCCATCACCACGCCGTCGGCTTCGATGAACGACACATTGGGATTGCGCTGCAAGGCCTCGAGCGCCTGCGGTGGCAGCGTGGCCGCGAATCCCTTGAGCGCCGCGGTGTAGCGGTGACGAAGCTGTGCGCCGTTCTCACGCCCCAGGCGGTCAGCCAGCGCACCGGCGTCGACCACCTCGTTGCGGAACACGACGATGTAATTCGCCTGCACCGCCGCGGACACTGCGGCGGCGGCCAGCGACGCATCGGGGGCGGCGATCGATGGCGCTGACGGCGTCTCGCGGCACGCCGACAGCAGGGTGAGGATGAGCGTTGGAAGCACAGCACTGCGTCTGGTCATGGGGCGGCCTCAATTCGGGGAGGGGCGGCGGAGATGCGAGTTGATGCCTCTACGATCAGGTGCATCGCGGCTTTGCGCAATACCTTCGCATAGTGCGCGTGACAAAGGGGGCGAGTCGCGTGACGGCCACGGTCTTGCAGCCCAGAGCCGTCTTATGGACTATCACCAAGCGCGCAAACCGTTCATGTGTCGGTGACGATTCCCAACGCTTACTGAAGTGGGTAGGGGAATTTGTCGCTGTACGAATCCAGCACTTTGGCAACTTTGAGCAAGCGCCGGTCACTGTAGCGCTTGCCCGCCATCTGGATGTTCACGGGAAGACCGGACTGGCCCAAGCCGATGGGCATGGAGACCACTGGGCTGTTGGTGGTTGAGAAGATGGTTGTGTACGACTGGGTGGCGACGTAATAGTGGATGTCAGCACCATCTACTTGCAACGGCGTGTTGTAGATCTTGAAATCACCAAACATCTTGCTGTGCGCATGGTGCGTGAACGCGGTGGTCGCACTGACGGGGCACAGCCACGCGTCGTATTCCGACAGAAAGTTGTCCATGATGGTGATGTAGTGGCTTTGCTGTTCAAATGCCTGCATCAACTTCTGCACCGAAATCGGACCCACAATGTTTCGTTGCATCGGAATATTCTTTAAGGTGTTTTTCGAGAATAAGTGTCCGATGAAGCGCTGCACATTCGCCATGTCGTAGTTGCCTTGCGCCCCCACGAAACTGCCCCACGTCTCCCAGATTTCGTTGTAGTCCATGCCCTGCGGTTCGATCTTGTGGACGGCAGCACCCGCCTTGGCCAGTGTGTTCACATAGGCGTGCAGAGTGTCCTTGATCTCTTTGCTGACTGGAACGCCTCCAAAGTTATCGGTCCAGGCAATTCTGAGTTTCGAGATGTCGACGTCCCCACTCAGGTCAGCCAGCAGGGGGGCGACGTTTCTGTCATGCGCTGTTGGCTGTGTGAGGACGTCCAAGGCCAACGCCAGATCATCCACCGAACGCGCCAGCGGCCCCGCCACGGCCATCGTTCGATAGCCATTGATCTGCCCGGGGAGCGGCACAATGTGTCCTTCAAACGACACCACGCCGTGGGTCGGCTTCAAGCCATAGACTCCGCAAAAACTCGCCGGGAGACGAATCGAGCCCGCCACATCACTTCCCAGCGAAAGGGCTGTCATGCCTGTTGCCAGCGCAGTGGCGCATCCGCCGCTGGAACCGGCGGATGTGCGCGTAACGTCCCACGGATTGTTGGTCTTGCCGAAGATGGGATTGTCAGTTTGCATGTCCATCGCCAGAGTGGGCGTGTTGGTCCTGCCAACAATGATTGCGCCGGCCTCTTTCAGCAGCTTCACCGCCACCGCGTCGGTATCGGGGATGTGGTCCTTCAGCGGGAGGTAACCCGCCGTGGTGCGCGAGCCTTTCACGCGATACGTGTCCTTTATCGTAATCGGAACCCCATGCAGTGGACCGCATGGTTTGCCATCGCGCGTGGCGTGATCTGCCTGGTCTGCTTGCGCGAGCGCTTGCGCCTCGTTCAACGTCACGATGGCGTTGTACGTGGCGTTGTGCTTTCATATTTGCGCGAAGTACGCCTCGACCACTTGCCGAGAATTCGTCTCTCCAGCGCGGATCATTTCGGCGAGTGTGCTGGCTGGAAGAAAGTTGAGCGATGATTTCATGGGTTAGGCCGGGTGGTGGGTTTATGTTCAGTCGCAGCGGATTTGGCCTCGTGGCCCCGTCGACGCCATGCGATCACGTGCACTTTTCACCGATACACCGACGACACCATCCGGTATTCCACGCGCGCATCGAGGTCTTTCAGCTTGCCGCCCACGGCGTGCATCGGCGGCACGCGTCCTTCGTACCGAATCAGGCTGCGGTCCGAGTTCGCGAACACGACATGCAGCGGCTTGATCATCAGGCGCACCAGCGCACTGCTCGGTGTGGAACTGAACGTTGTCTCATCGGCAGACTGGCGTTTCATCCGGAGATCGAAGCCATAACTCGACTTCCGGTTGAGTACGATCATGCGCACCCGGATACTGCCGCCCGCTGCAAGCTCGGCCCAGTGCTGGCGGATGAATCCATGCACCGATGGACCGGCAACCACCGGATCCTTCACATCTTCGGATGCGGTTGACACGCGCCCATTGTCATTGAGCGTGTAGTCGAGGTGCCGTCCACCCTGACTCGATACCACCGAACCACTTATTCCCGTCTGGGCGTTCGCCGCCTCAAAGCGCTGGAAGCCGTAATCAGCAGAGAGCTGCGCAGACTCGTCGATGATCAGGGTGCCGGCCAGCTCGTGGGTGGCGTGGGTGACCGATATGCCGGACGCCGTGCTGCGCACGCGCCGCTCATATCTGAACAGCGTGTCAGTCCCGGGGCCGCGCAAGGCAAAGACCGTTCCCCGATAGATCAGCGTCCCGGCCATCTCGGGCGACTGGCGCAGTGAGTCGAGTCTCGCGAGACCGGACACCGAGAGTTGCGCATTCCCGGTTCCTGTGATGACGCAGAGCGCCAGCGCGGAGGCGATCAGTCGCGAACTGCTTGCTGTGGTGCTCATGAGGTTTTGCCGCGAAAGAGGGAGATACCGAAGACAATCAGGAAGAGCGGCAGCAGCACGTTCGTGACATCCGCCGCGAGTTGCACGCTCGGTGTGATGTTGCGGAACATGCCAATCCAGCCGGCGACGGCGGTGACGACGCCAAGCAGTGCAACCTTCTTCGCGCCCGTGTGCCAGAGCGCAATGGCAAAGGCGAGAAATGAACCGTACAACGTGAGCTCACCCACGAACTCACCGATGCCGTTGCCGAGATACACGTTCAGGACATCGAACGTCGCGGCCAGGCCTACCCGTTGGGCGGCGTCGGCCAGCTGCCAACTGGTTGCAAGCGACCACTGCGCCGTACTCCAGCGCGCCAAGCCAAGGGTCATGCAGAGCGCGGCGAACACCTGGAGCAGCAGACCAAGGCGCACCGCGGTGTCAGTGCGGCCGTCGGCACGCGTGAGCGCTCCAACCGCGCCGGCAGCGGCGGGGATGAGCATCAGCGGCGACACCGCGTACACTGCCCACACGGCGCGACCAGCGCCGCCGAGTGACAGGAGGCGCGGAAGGACTTGATCGGCGGGACGGTCGAGCACGTCGGGATAGCCGAACGCACTGGCCAGCCATGAAAAGACGATCAGGAATCCGACGCTTGCGGTCACGTACGTCGCTCCGGCGAGGCGCGGAGCGATCGATGCTGAGGAACTCGCGATGTTCGGCATCAGCACTGCACTCCAAGACCCACCGTAGAATTGGCCCTCGTTCCCGGCGACCGGAACAGCGTCACAGTGACGCGCCAGTCGTTGTTTTGCGTTATCGTTGGCAAAGGCTGCGGCGCGGATGACTGCGCACGGGCCGACAGAGGGTAGCTGGCGATGAGAGCCGTAACAAGGAGTATGCGCATGGCGATATCCATCGGTAAGGGTTGGCGCGTTGAGGCCATCAGCGACACGCGGATGATGCTGCTTCACCTTGCGACAGACAGTGACCAGGCGCGCCAGCCAGATGACCGATCGCGACAGGATTCACTTCCTGCGGCAGGCGGCGTGAGCGTTCGTCATGCGTAAAGTCACGGTGGCGGCGTCATTGGCGATGGACATGGTCGCCTACCTGCGCGCCCGCGGGTTTGACGCTGACGCCGTCTGCCGGCGGGCGGACATCGATCCTCAGTTGCACAGCCAGACGTCGGAGCGTATCGGGGGTACCGCCATGGCGGCGCTGTGGCAGGAAGCGATTGCCGAGTCGGGGGATCCTGACCTGCCGCTGCACACAAGTGTTGCGTTCGAACCCGGGGCGCTCGACATCGTCGGCTATGTGATGCTCAGCTCACATACCGCAGGCGAGGCTATCCGGCGCGGCGCGCGACTGATCCGACTGCTGAACGACGGACTGGCGGTTGATGTCGATCACGGCCCGCACACCACGACAATTCGGCTACGGATACTGGCGCCGTCCGATCCGCTCTTCGTGCATGCCTCGCGACACGTGGTCGAGGCGATTCTGGTGGGCACGGTCCATCAGCTTCGGCTGCTGACCGGGCAAGTGATCAACCCGGACGCCGTGCATATGGTGCACGCGGAGCCGCCCAGTGGCAGCAGCGAACACACGCGGCTGTTCGGCGTGGTGCCGCACTTCAGCGCCAACGAGAACGCACTCGACATCCGAACGCGTGATCTCGACATTCCGCTCCGCTCGGCCAATCCGGCGCTGCTCGCCGCGTTCGACCAGCACGCGAGGGCGGCACTGGCGACGCTGGACAACCGTGCGTCACTCGTCGGGCGAGTAAATCAGGAGCTCGTGTCAAAGATCAAGGGCGAAGCACCGACCATCACGATGGTCGCCAGTGCACTGGCCATGAGCGCACGAAACCTGCAGCGCGGTCTGTCGGCAGAGGGCACCACGTTTCAAGAGCTGCTCGACGACGCGCGGCGTGAACTCGCGCTGCGGCACTTGTCAGAACCGAACGCCACCGTGGCGAAGGTGGCCTGGTTGGTGGGATTCTCTGAGCCGAGCGCCTTTCATCGGGCGTTTCGTCGCTGGACGGGACATTCGCCGCGCGCGCCGACGCTGACGCGCGTCGTGTAGTAGGCAACGCGAACCCATCAACACGCGCCCGTTCCAGACGGCGGAGTGCATGGCATGACAGCGGCCGCCGACACGTTCGCTCGCCGGCGCAGGTGGTGGGTAACGAGTGCTGTGGCTTCCTCATGCGGGAAGTGCCCGACGTCAGCCAGTCGAACAACCTCGAGTCGTGCACCCAATGGCCTCAGCGCGTGCAGTTCTTCGCTGCCGGCCTCAGAGGGATGCGGCGCGCCGCCGAGAATGACGGTGACCGGGGCGTGCACCCGGAAAACCACGTGACTCAAGGCCTCTGGTTCCGTCGCCGCTCCGACGCGAACCACAAGCGCTGTCGCCGCACCGATGCCGTCGAGAATCGGATCGACATACGCATGCTGCGTCGCGTCGTCGAACCATTCCCGCTGTCGTGTGTTTTCGCGAATACCCGCCACGAGCTTGGCACGCAGATACGAACGCCCTCCGGGAAGTTTCGCTATCAGTGGTACCAGACGCAGCATTCGACTGAGCACTTTCCCACGACCCGATGCGAGCGCGCCGGCATCGAGCAGGAACAGCGACGCGACCCGGTCTGGCTCGAACGCCGCGACACGGAGCGCCACACCCGCCCCATTCGCATGACCAACCAGTCGCGCATGCCGTACGCCCTGCGCGTCAAGCACGACACGCACTCGGCGGGCAAGCGCGTCAAACGAGACGTCCGCCGAGTCAAGGGAGAGCAGATACGGATCAATCGTGACGACGCGGCTCCCGTCCTGACACAGGGCGGTTTCCAGTGCATGGAATCCTCCAATGCTCCCCATGAGGCCGGTGATCAGAACCCAGCTGACCGGTCCGTTGCCCGCCGAGCGCACGGCACTGCCCATCGTCGGCTGTGCGTCAGCGGACAGCCCACCAAGAAAAATCTGCAAAACCAATAACTGACGGAAAGTGCGCATGGTGTTGCCCGGTTGAAGTTCTGGGTGGAGTGTGTCGGCCCAGCTTCTAACGCGGACAATCGATCGCAATCAGTCGGATCGTGCCAATGGCTTGACAGCGCCGAGGCGGCCCTGCCCTTTCAGGAGAGCCATTTCGCCGTCCTCTTTGCGTCTCGGTCGCCATGCGACTGACCCTCTCACCCAGCGCTCACATGCCGCCAGATGTGACCGACCTGCTGCTCGCGTGGAGTGCGGGCGATCAGTCGTCCGACGATCAACTGCTGAACGCGGTGTACAACGAACTGCACCACCAGGCCAGTCGGGCGATGCGATTCGAGCCAGTTGATGCGACGCTGCAGTCGACCGCGCTCGTGCACGAGGCGTACCTGCGCCTTGTCGATCAGCGACGCGTCGTGTGGCGCAACCGCGCGCATTTTTTTGGTATCGCGGCGCAGCTGATGCGACGCATACTGGTTGATCAGGCGCGCGCGCGATTGGCCGAGAAGCGCGGCGGCGGCGTGGCCTACCTCACGTTGGACGACGATCTGGCGCCAGCAGCCGAGGATTCGTTGGAGATCGTCGCATTGCACGAGGCGCTGGAGCGGTTGGCGGCCATGGATCCGGAGCAGGCGCGCATCGTTGAACTGCGCTACTTCGGTGGACTGACGATTGAAGAGACTGCCGAGGCGACTGGCGTTTCGCCCACCACGGTGAAGGCGGAATGGGCCGTGGCGCGCGCGTGGTTGCGTCGCGAGCTCGAGTCACCGTGAACGCCGAGGAGTGGCGCGAAGTAAAGTCAATCTTGCAGCAAGTGATGAACACCCCGGTGGATCAACGGCGTGCGCTGATCGACGTCGCGTGCCGCGACCACCCGGCGCGTCGCCATGAGGTGGAGTCGTTGCTCGTTGCACATGAAGCGGAAGTGCTCGCGGGCGATCCGCTGCGCGCGGTCGTCGAAGCGCGCCTGAACAAAACGGCTACGCCGCCGGCCCGCGCGTCAGACGCGACGCTTCGCGAGAGATTACAGGCCGGACTCGGGGAGCAGTTCGATATCCTGGATACACTGGGCAGTGGGGGGATGGGCACCGTATTCCTGGCGCACGAGCGTGCACTGGGTCGCACGGTCGCGATCAAGGTGCTGCGTCCGGATCACGCCGCAACGGCCGGCAGTCGGGAACGGTTCCGTCGTGAGGCACGCATCGCGGCCCAGCTGTCGCACGCGGGCATTGTCCCGTTGTACGCGTTTGGCGAAGTCGACGGACTCTGGTACTTCGTGATGGAATATGTACGCGGCCCGTCACTGGCCCAACGGCTGGAAAACGAGTCGACGCTGCCAGCCGACGAAGTGCACCGCATCATGCTGGCCATTGCCGGGGCCCTTGAGCACGCGCACCACCATGGGGTCATTCACCGGGACATCAAGCCGGCGAATGTGCTGCTCGGTGAAGCGTCGGGTCACCCGCGCGTGGCCGACTTCGGCATTGCCAAGGTCGAAGGACAGTCAGACAGCCTCACGATGACCGGCTCGTTCGTGGGCACGCCGCTCTATATGTCGCCAGAACAGGCAGACGGCAACGCGGAGGTCGATTCACGGAGCGACATCTATTCGCTTGGCGCGGTGGCGTATACGATGTTGACTGGACACCCGCCGTTCGATGGCGTCGATGCCGCGGTGGTGCTGTCGCGGCGGCGCTCTGAAGACGTCACGCACATTCTGGCGTTGGCACCACGTATTCCAACGGATTTGGCGCACATCGTCATGCGATGCCTGGCACGCGACCGTGACTCGCGATGGCGCGATGCGACGTCGCTGCGGAACGCGCTCCATAACAGCAGCAAGGTGCAGGCGAACGATGTTCCCGAAGTCGTCGCGGACCTTCCGGGATACGTGCTGTATGCACTCATCTGGCTGGTCTTCTGGATGGCATTTGCGTTCGGATCGACGCGCTCGGTGCTGAGCCGCGTGCTGCTCATCGTTGTGGCGGTCGTGGTGCCGCTGGGACCGGCGCTGCACGTGTGGCGCGTGCGGGCGCAGGGAATGCGAGCCTCGCAGTTGTTGCGCCTGGTATTGCGCCCACCGCCATGGTGGGGCACGTGGTGGCCGGCCCCGTTGCGTGCGACCGACGATGTGTGGCGGCAACTCCCGGCCATTGGACGGGTGATACGTATCTGCGTCGCCGTGTTCGTGACGCTGGCGGTGTTCGTTGCCGTGACGGCGGATAGTGCGAACGCGTCCACGCGGCTAGCCAGTCACGTCGCGGTCGCGCTGCTCGTTGCCGGGACTCCGCTGGCGATCGGCTTCGTGCTGCGCTGGGGGCTTCGCGAGCGTCTGGGATTCGACGATACGATGCAGTTCCTGTTCTTCTCCACGGCGCCATCGCCGTTCTGGCGGCAGCCGCGCATCGCCAGGCTGCTGGTGTCGAACGCACGGTCTGTGAGGCCACCCGATACGGCCGTGGCGTCGGACCATGCACGAGCGGTCGATGAACTCATCCAGCGGTTCCCCGAGGCGATTGGTTCCATGGGGCAGATGGCCCGGCAGGCCGTCCAGCTACAGATCGCCACGATCGCGAATACCGAACGCGAGATCGCACGGCTGGCGCCCGACGCCAGCGCCGACGAAGCCAATCGCCTGAGCAGGCGCTTGGCGACGTTGGCGGAGCAGGATGCCGCCAGCGCTGATCATCAAGAGCTCGGCGACTCCGTCCGCCGACAGCTGGAACTCGTCAAGAAGTTTCAGGGCCAGCACACCGCGGCGATCGCGCGGCGAGCCGCGCTCTTCGCGCAACTGCACGCCATCTGGTTGCACTTGTCGTCGCTGGTCGTGACGGATGGTGACGGCGAGCCACGGCTTCGGGAGGCCGAGCAGCGGCTGCGTACGCTGTGTGAGCGAGTGGTCGAGGAAAACGCGTCCGACTGATTTCCAGAAGTTCTCCGCGTTAGAGGGTGGCAGCGACTTCGCGGCCATTCACGGCACGGTGCCGGCCAGTACTCCACGGGGCGTCTGTACCCCAACGGGACTGCGGGCATCGGGCAAAACGAAACGGGGAGTTATGCAGGCACGCGAATCAGCGCTGGCAGGCTGCACGCACCGCGAATGCGCCCAGTCGCTCGACGAGATGCTCTTCACGTGGCCGACCGCCATCACCTTCGCCCGAACAGTCGGTGCCGTCGTGCTCGGCATGCTCGGCGCGCGCGAGCACTCGCTCACGCTGTTGGTGTGGGCACTGGGCATTTACTGGATTGGCGATATGTCTGACGGTCTGGTCGCGCGGATGACGAATAGGGAAACCCGAATTGGCGCGGTGCTGGACATAATGTGCGACCGGATCTCGGCCGGTGTCTTTTATGTGGGGTTCGCGTGGTACGACCCCTCCATGATCGTGCCGGTCGGCATCTATCTCGCCGAGTTCATGGTGATCGACATGTACTTGTCGCTGGCGTTCACGGCATGGCCCGTGTCGAGTCCCAACTACTTCCATCTTATTGATCGCCGCCTTTTCGCGTGGAACTGGTCCAAGGCCGGCAAAGCGTTGAACTCCGGTCTCTTTGCCGTCCTCATGATCTGGACGCGCGAACCTTGGCTGGTGGGCATCACTGCCGGTGTGCTTTTAGGCCTCAAGCTCATGTCGCTGGGATGGCTCTTACGACGCGGGTTGCCCGTGCCGAGCGGTTGCCTTCGTCCCGACCGGGAGCTGGTGCCATGCTGATCGTGCTCCTGACCACATTCTGTGTGGCGGTCGCCTCGGCGCTCTGTCCGCTGGTCAATCTTGAAACCTACCTCGCACTCGCTGGCGCACTGGCACTCAAACTGGGCGTCTGGCCGTTGTCCGCGACGGCCGCCGCGGGTCAGTCGGCAGGCAAGTTGTGTTGGTACGCCGTCGGCCGTTCGTCCATGCAGTGGGCATTCATCCAGCGGCGCATGCAGACGCCACGCTGGCAGCGCCAATACGCGACGATGAAGGCGCAGGCAGACAAGCGCTCCTGGGCTGGCATGTCGCTGCTCTTTGTGTCCGCCAGTGTCGGATTGCCGCCACTGGCCATCATGTCGGTTATTTCCGGTCAGCTGCGATTCAATCGTTGGTGGTTCTGCATGACCACCTTCGCTGGTCGGACCCTGCGATTTGCGGCGGTGTTGGGTGGTGTGTCGTGGCTGGCACAGTTGAGTCAGTAGCGAGCCATCATGCGCCGCAGATATCCGGACGCACGGTCCTTCAGCATGCGGCCACGACTTGTATCGCTCCAGCAGGAAACCTGAAGGACGCCCGTGGCGTAACAGGAATCACCTCCCGCGCCCCCAACGCGGATACTCTTCCTCCCCGCCAGACAACACCCACACATGCCATCCTCCCGCATCCCCACGCGTCGACCGGCGGCCTCACCCATCCACGCGATCGCCTTTGCGCTCGTGGCGAGCATACTGTTGCACCCAACCATCGCACGCGCACAAGACCAAACTCTCTTCAAGAGCGGGCAACATAGCTTCGGCGGATTCGGTGGCCCCATCTTCCGCGTCACCAGCGTGGCCGGCGAGACTATGGCGCTCGGCGGCGGTGGTGGTGCTTTCCTGATTGATCGGAAATTCGCCATCGGGGGTGCCGGATTCGGCGGCACGCAGCGCGTCGATGCACGAGTGGAAAGCCCCGACGGCCGCAGCGAAATGGACTTTGGCTATGGCGGTGTGACGCTCGAACTGATCACGCGCCCGTCGCGCCTCGTGCACGCGACCGTTGGTGTGCTGCTCGGCGGTGGAGCCGTGTCGGTATGGCCTGATGACCTGCGCCCGCGCAACCGTGACCGCAACGATGACTCCTTCAGCGTCGTCGAACCTGAAGTCAGCGCGGAGTTAAACCTCACGCGCTGGTTTCGCATGGGCGCCTCGGTTGCCTATCGCGTTGCCTTCGGCGCCGAGACGCCGCGACTCGTGAATGACAATCTCAGCGGCGTCAGCGGCGGGTTGGTGTTCAAGTTCGGGAGCTTCTGACGAGCGCGTGTGGAGCGACAGTGTCGTCGCGTTCCGGCGCTCCAGCAAGGATCACACACCCGCCTTTGTGCAACGGCGCGCGTGTGCGGGCCGTGATTATCTGGTAGGAAACGGACTGCTGAAGCGGGGGTCCGTCAGAAAGGTCCGATCCGTTAACGCAAACAAAAACGCCTTGAGGGCCGTTTTCTGTCGCACGGAGAACTGGAATCGTCGTGGGGTACCATCGGGGTGGCGTAACGTACGATCGAGATCAGGATTGGCTTCGATGCCGTGGTCGTAGAAGTCGATGACTTCCTCGAGCGTCCGAAAGCGTCCGTCATGCATGTACGGCGGCCGCACAGCGACATTGCGGAGCGATGGTGCCTTGAAGCGACCGCGACCAGCGCCTTGGTCGATGTTCAGCGCATTCAGTCCGTTGTTGCGTGCGCTGTCGCTGACCGCGATATAAGCCTCGTGGCAGCGTTGGCATCCTGAGGCAACGAACAGCTGACTGCCCTCGGCTTCCAGCGGTGTGAACTGCACGCCGCCGCCGATCGTGCTGTCCAGCTTGGAGTTGGTCGACTGCAAGGCGCGCACGAACTGCGCCATCGCCCGTGCCGTGCGGTCGAACGTGATGGCACTATCACCGAAGGCCCGTGCGTACAGCGCGGCGTAGTACGACGCAGCGCGGAGCTTGGGGATCAGCAGGTCGGCTGGAAGGCCCATCTCAACCGGATCCGACACCGGCTGCAGCACAAGTTGCTCGAGGGTGGCGGCGCGTTCGTCTCGGAAGAACCGGGCGGGACGATAGAATCGCACGTTGGCCAGCGGCATGCTGTGCCGAGCGGTGGTCCCCCCGCGAAATCCAGCGCTGACGCGGAGTGTGTCGCCGAACGAGAACTGCTGTTCATGACAGCTGGCACAGGAGACCTGATCGTTCAGCGACAATCGTCGATCGTAGAACAGCACGCGCCCGAGTGCGGCGCCAGCGTCCGTGATGCGATTGTCGGCTGGCGTGTTGTCGGTGTTGTGAACCTGCGGGGAGTTGGCGACGTGGTGCGGCAGCGGCGCCGTCTGGTCCGAGTACGCAAACGGCACGAGCGGCAGTACCGGCGCCGCGAGGTCCGCGCTGAGGACGACGATAGGGAAGCGGGTCTCGGCGCGCTGACCAGCGGCGCTCGACGCGGCCACTGTGACATACACGACACCCGGCTCGGTTGGCGCACCGTTGATGCGGGTGCCAACGCCGGCCAATCCGAGCGCCGCCGGTGGCAGTTCGATGGAGAAGCGCGCGTCAACACCGCGCGAGGCGACGATGCGCAACGCACTCGTCGCCACGTCAAACACGAAGGGCTCGCCGACGCGTGCCATCTGCACATCGATCTGTCCCTCGATGGCCAGCGACAAGGGGCCGATAGACTCCGGGATCGTCGGCCCCGCGCGCAGCGACGCCGGCCCGTCGGCACAGCCCAAGCCGGCCACCACGGCGAGCACCATCGGGTAGTGCGGGGTGTGCTTCATCAAGGTGCTCCGTGCGGCGGGGAACTCGTCAGACTGCTGCTCAATCCTGTCACAGGGTTCCTCCGAGCGCAACGCCGCACGACGCTAGGACAAGAGCTCCTCGACCGGGCGGAGCGCCAATGGTATCTCCGTCTTGACTGATGTCGACGATTCGGATGGTCTTGAGAGAAGGATCTCCCGATACGACAGCAAACCGCTCCATATGTGATTCCGAGCGTGCCGTATGCACGAGGCAAAAGCGCGAGCCTTTTTTGCGGCGCGCCATCCCAACCGACGCGAAGAACGGGCAAAGCCACAATCCTTCCTTCAGCCATGTCCGATGAGGACACCGAGGGAATCGCCAGCGCCGTGTTATTCGCAGAGAGACCCATCGGTATCGGGCCCCGGTAGCGAGACGCCATCGTATCGCGCTTCAGTGCCTCAACGTTCATGGGAGACATTTTGATAGTCCGCACAACTCTCCCGTCGTGCGTGAACAAGATCACGCGACGCTGTCGAAAATCTGTTGCGTAGAGGGTGTCCCCCACGAAGCCGATGTTACCGAGGCCCGTCAACTCGCCTGGACCTTCGCCTTTGCGGCCAATGGTGCGAACTGGAACGCCAATGCTGCTGAAGACTTTGATGCTATTGTCGTGAGGCTGGGCGATGAAGATCTCGCCTGAACGCCGGACCGAGATGCCTGTGATGAACGTGAGATCGTTCGTCGTACCATCGATGCGAAGGTCCGGGGCGAGAAGCGCAGCGTTCGCGGGGCACCGGGCATGAGGTTGTTGTTGCCGTGCGACGACGCGACATATCGACGATCGAACGCATTCTCGAGATTGAACTGCGCGCGCAGCGAAGCCGCCGCTGCTACGACGCGGCCACCGCCCAAGGGGAGGCGGCAAGACGCCACCGTCTCACAAACAGCCAATCCGTGCCATTTGGCGACGCACAGGATCCTGTACGCGCTCAGGTTGCGTCCCGGGATCGGGAACCGGCGCCGTCGTGCGTTTGCGCAACGCGGCGCACGATGCGGCCTCCACCGTTCCCACACGGAAGAAAAACGGATCGATGGACGGAGGCACCTGATTTGCCACTACTCCCGTATCCACGGGCGTGCGAACTCGCAGCAACGGCCGGTCGGCAAACACGGCGCGTTGGAACGTAATGCCATTTGGGAAATGCGCCGTGTCCGGCATATTGGCGGCCGAAAATACGCCAAGAAACTCACGCCCCCGCGCATGCAGCTCAATCCAATCGCCAATGTACGGTTGCTGCCGAAGCAGTGATACCAGCGCCGGCGTGTCCGCCAATACCCAACTGCGTGCGTGCCGCATGTCATCGCGGCTGACCAGGAGGCGCGTGATCCATCGCGCCTGCACCGAGTCGCCGCCGAGTTGCTGAAACAACAGACCAACGCGTCCGATGCTGTCCACGGCCACCGACGGGTTCGTCGCGTCGGGAATGGTTTGGAGCGTGCGCCACGACTGGCCCGCATCGGACGACTTCGCGAGCGTCAGGGTCAGCCTGTTCGAAGTAGAGCTGTCGCACCACGCCACGTACACACGACGGCCGCTCGTGTCGGTGGGGTCGGTGGCAATGCTCAAGAGGACCGGAAGTCGGCGCTGATACCCAAATCCGGCGCCGTACGCGTTGTCGGGAAACGGACGGCACCGTGCCACACGAACACCCACGCGCTGATCGCCGATCGGACAGAGCGATGAGGACGCCGCGGTCCGCATTTCGCGAAGAGCCGCATACGGCGGTGTGCTGCTTCCGGCCGAATCGTCGCGCACCACCGCAATGTCGAGGAAGTCGGTAGGGCTGGAATCGAGTACGGCTGGTACCCCGTTGAAGAGCGCATAAACGCGACCGGAGGCGTGTCCCGCCACGCGCACCGCGTAGTTTTGCCCACCGATCTCGCGGCGTTCGAGTTGTACCCGCGCAAACGCCATGCCCGGTTGCGGATCGTCAGCCCACAGCAGCGCGGCCGTGCGTGGCATGCTGTCTTTGAAACTGGCGGCGATGATGACGCGGTCATGTCCCCGATAGGGCAAGACCAACAGGTCGGGCTGGTCCACCACGTCATGTTGTGTCAGCAGCTGCATGGGGTCCGGCGAGAACACGTCGTCGGTCGCGTACACATTCAGCGCGCCGGGGTGTGCACGGGAACCCCAGATGAACGCGGCGTACAGCCGCTGGCCGTTGCTTCCCCATCGCAGCACGACATCCGGCGGTGCGAGTCCGGCCAGCCCTGGAGAAGGGAGCTTACACACCAACGACCACGTCGACCCGGTATCGCGCGAGACGAGAATGGGCGACACGTCTGCGTTGTGACAGACGTCGGTCCCAAGAATGAAGGCTGACGCCGCCATCACCCCGCGGTCAACGGGATTGACGGCCAGTGTCGGTTCCGGATTCCAGATGGATTCATCCCCAAACATCGTGGGAATCATATTGACCACCACCATCGGACCCGTGTCGCGCACCGCGTCTTCCCGGCGCGCGGTGTCCCCAGCGCCGGAGCAGGCGCACAAGGCGAGACCGAGAGATGCGACGCGCACGTTCATTTCGCTTTGGAGCGGCAACGTCGGACAAAGTCCCGTGAGGGTGTGCCCAAATACGTGTTCTGCTGTTTCTTGATTTCCCCGGCCACATAGGCGCTGTCGATACGCGGCCAGACATCATTGACATCCCGAAGCATGTACGGCGGCATGGGATTGCTGCTCACCATATCCGCCGGCAGGCCCGTTGTCGGATGTACAAAAAACAGCAGATGCTGATGGGCATCAGGCACCTGCAGCAGGGACCAATGCACCAGCCCGTCGGTTGGCACCATCACCGGCACGATCGACGCGATGGGCCACCCATACGGCGTTGTCAACGTGCTCGTGATCCGGAGCTGCCGCACCACATGGGTCGGAGGTGGACCAACGGCGTGTGTTGAAGCCCGCAGCGAATCCAGCAACAGCGTTCCGGTGACAACGTACACGGTGTCCCGCAGATGCTCCCGGATCCTCGCGGAGGGTCCATTGGGGCCAAGAAACTGACGCGTCAGCGCCGAGTCACCGTATCGGCCGGGAATGCGCACGAGCTCACGAACGGCCAGTCGTGACCCCACGATCCATCCCGCCGCGAAGAACCAGTACTCCTGCCCGCGAGCCAGTCCAATCGTGTCCTTCACATAGACGGTGAGTGGTGCGTTGTCATACATGCCAACCGCGTACGGACATTGCAGCGCGACATGCGGCGTGACGGCGATGGTGTGCGCCGATGCCGGCACCTCGGCGAGGGTCGACGCGTGCAGTGAGTCCACGCGAGCCCGGAACGCGAACGCCGACGCGATTCTGAGTTTGGCAATGCTGTCGGCCGATGGCCGCGCCTGCGCGATGCCCCGGCTGCGTGACTGACGAGCACTCGCGCGGACGGGGGGCGTCGGCACGGGTGAGCGTTGTGCGCAAGCCATCGAGGGGTTCACCGGGGCAAGCAGTGCGGCGAGCAGCGCAGCGAGCTGCAGGCGACCACAGAGCGGCCGTGATCGCGCGCGTCTCACCGCCAGTCCCATCGCCACCCTTCGGCTTCGAACAGCGGCATGCGGGCGTCGTCGGGTGCTCCCTCGAGTTCATCCAACAGCAAGGCCACACCCAGGTCACCCTTGTACAAGCGATGGGCGTGCAGCCCGTCCGTCGACGCGGCATCGAGTGCGCGATTGGCGAGTTGTTCCGCACGCTGCCGCCAGCGAACATCGCCTGAGCGGCGATGCATGGCCAGCAATGCATACGATCGACCCACCAATCCGCAGCAGGCATCCACCATCGCGTCTCGCGAGTCATCCCAGATGTTCCACGCCGCGGCGTGTGCGAGATCGAGGTAGCGATCGTCGCCATAGGCGGCATGCGCTTCGAGCCACGTATGCACGTGCCCCGCGGTACCGTTGCACCACGTGGGCGCCGGATGGGGTTCGGAGTTGATGTCCCGCGGATCGGTGCTCCACGTCCAGGCCAACCCGCGGCCACGCGGCGTCGCGAGCGCGGCGAGTTCCTGTAAGCGCTGTTCGACAAAGGTGGGCGTCGTCGTGCCCGTGAACCGATACCATCGAAGCAGTGTCCACAGGTACCCCGACCATCCATGCGCCACGCCGAGGTAGCGGAGCGCGCGTTCATCAGACACGGGTCCCCAGCTGCGGAGCCGACGCTCAAGGAAGCCGACCAGTTCCTTCCCGCGCTTGCGCAGCGTGGGCCACGCGTCGGGCGAGGCTTCGAGCATCAACAGCGTGCC
>JANOPS010000452.1:0-5897 GCA_031421995.1 Gemmatimonadaceae bacterium | reverse complement strand
CGCAAACCGAGCAACTGCAGCGCACCATGATCACCGGAGTGCCCGACGCGATTGTTTTCGCGAAGGCTGCGGGCGGTGACGCGTATGTGCGCGCCACGGGACAGTGGTCACGTCTGTCACGCATCGGCAGTCTGACGCCCGCGTCAGGGCCGCCGCCAGCTGGCAGTTACACCGTGCCCAGCACGTTGAATGACGTTTACGCGCGCTATCCCGCACTGCGCGCCGGATCGCCGCTATTGTTTCGGTCTCAACAAAGCGATCGCGCGTTGCGTCCGTATCAGGTGATCAGTGGGGCGATCGCGCCCGATCAACCCAACGACGTCTGGCTCGGCACCAACGGGGATGGACTCTATCGTGTTGATGCCGCTGTGCAGCAGGCCACGCCATTGCGGTATGGACTCATGGAGCGGGGCGTTGGTGCCGTGGCGTTGGCCGCTGACGGCGTCTGGGCTGCAGGCCTTGGCACGTCGTCGTTGCGCGGCGGCGTGAGCTTCGCCACGAACGATCTGCAGCGCTGGCGGTGGATTGATGGCACGATTGCCGTGCCCATGGTGGGCGTGCGCGCCGCCAGCCTGGCCGTGCGTGCGCAGCGCGCGTGGATTGGCACCGATCGTGGTGTGGTGCGCGTGGTCATCGATCGCAGCGAAGCCATGGCGCGATGGACGTTGCTGGATGGACTGCCCGACGATCGCGTTTATGCGGTGGCGCCGCGCGGCGAGGGCGCGTGGGTTGGCACTGCACGCGGCTTGGTGTATGTGAACGACTCCACGAATGCGCGTGATGCACGCACGCGCGGCATCGGCGCGCGCTTCCTGGAGAACACGCCCGTGTACGCGTTGCAGTTCGTCGGCGATACGCTCTGGATCGGCAGCGAGGCCGGTATTCTCGCGCTGTTGCCAACCGGTGAACTCACGCAGCCCCGTGGCGCTGATCCGGCGCTCCGACGTCGTGTCACCACCCTCGCGTGGAGCGATTCGGTGCTGCTGGCGGGTGCCAACGACGGCGTGCTGCAGCTGCGACCAAGTGGCGGACGTGAGCCCGCACGCCTGCTGGAACTCGATGTCGCACAAGTGGGTCAACTGACGCGCCTGGCCATGGACGATCGCTCGATCGTGATGGTCGGAACCGACGGGGTGGTCGTGCTGCGACGCGCTGGTGGCGTGCGCGCACTGCGCGCGCTGCGCGATATCCCTGGGCCCGTGCTTGACGTGGCGCTCGGGCGCGAGTGGATCTGGCTTGCCACGCCCGAGGGCCTGGTGCGCCTCAGTCGGGCGAGCGACGGCGGGCTGCCATGACGGATGCACATCGCGCGCATCAGGCCATGGGACCGGGTCGTGAGTTCGACACGATTCGCTTGCTCATGGAACGGTGGGGAGACCTCGCGGTCGACATTGGTGATGATGCGGCGGTCTTGCCCAGCGTCGAGCATCGTCATCGCGTGGTGAGTGTGGACGCGTGCGTGGAAGGTGCGCACTTCCTGCGGCCGTGGGTGACCTCGCGCGAAATTGGCGTGCGTGCGGCGTCTGCGGCACTCAGTGATCTTGCCGCCATGGGCGCGAGCGCCGAGGCGCTGCTGGTCGCCTTCGCCGTGCCCGATGCCTGGCGTGCAGAGCTGGGAGACATCGCTGATGGCATCGCCCAAGTGGTGCGAACGGCGGGTGCCCGTATCGTGGGTGGAAATCTCACCCGCGCGGAACAGTTCTCGATCACCACCACGGTCATCGGGTCAGCGAAGCATCCAATCTCCCGACGTGGTGCGGTGGTCGGTGATGTGCTGGTCGTGACCGGTCGGCTGGGCGGCCCCGGAGACGCTCTCCGCGCCTGGTCCCAGGGAGAGGCACCGAGCGCGTGGGCGCGGGAGCGGTTTGCCGCTCCGGTGCCTCGACTCGCCGAGGGGGAGGCGTTGGCCGAGGCGGGTGCGCACGCGATGCTCGATATCTCAGATGGTTTGGTGGCCGACGCACGGCATATGGCGGCCGCAAGCGGCGTCAGGTTGCAGATTCAGGCGCCGTTGCTGCCGGTGGGTAACCGCATCAGTGCGGCCGAGGCGCTGATCAGCGGCGAGGAGTACGAGTTGTTGGCCTCGCTGTCGCCCGAGGCGGCGGAGGCACTGCTCAAGGCCTGGCCTACGCGCTTTGCCGTGCCGCTGACGGTGGTGGGGACCGTGCGTGCCCACGAGCCCGGTGGGGCGGTCGACGTGGTTGACGCAGACGTTCTCGATGGCCCCGTTGAAAACTTCTCCGGGCACGACCACTTTACGGGGTAATGATTCGCACCGCGATTACCGCCGTCACGCTGCTGTTTGGCACGTTCATTTTCGGAAGCTTGGTATTGCTTGCCGAGGTGTTCGGTGTCGCAAAACGTCCTGGAAGCGTCTTTGAGCGCGCGCCAGTCTGGTGGTCGCGGTGGGTGTTGCGCGCGGCGGGCGTTACGGTGGTGCTCAAGGGCAACGACGATTTGCCCGCCGGTTCTCCTCGCGTGTTTGTGGCCAACCACGTGAGCTGGTTTGACATTCTCGCGATGTACGATGTGTTGCCACACTACGGATTCGTTGCCAAGCGCGAGCTGGAAAAGATCCCGCTGTTTGGTGCCGCGGCGCGTGCGGTTGGCACGATCTATATCGACCGGGAAAACTTAAAAGCGGCCTTCAGCGCCTATGAGGACGCCACGTCCAAGATCCGGGCTGGTCAGTCGGTGGCGGTGTACCCTGAGGGTACGCGCGGCGAGCGGTATGGCCTGCGCCCGTTCAAGAAGGGTCCGTTCGTGCTGGCTATTGGCGCGGGGGTGCCGATTGTCCCGGTGGTGATTCACGGCACGATTGCCGTCAATCCGCGCGGCGAGTTTCGCGCGTCGCCGGGCGTCGTGCATATTCAGTTGCTCGATCCTATTCCCACCGACGGGCTCACCTACGACGATCGCGACGCGCTGGCCGAGCAAACGCGGTCGTGCATGGCCGACTGTTTGCGCGAGGAATACGGAGTGACGCCAGCGCTCGAGCCGCGCCATTCTCCTCGTGCAGCACCGATTGGTCAAGAGATTTCCGCCTAGCGTCAGAACCGCACCGCGCCGCCCTCTTCCCGCCGCCCGACAACCGCCCCCCCGTATTACCACCGCCCGTATTACCACCGCCCGTATTACCACAGCCCGTTTTACCACAGCCCATATTACCACGGCTGTCCCGCGTCGCCTCCCCAACTCCCCCGTCATGTCTACCATCGTCTCCGTTTCCGCCCGCGAAATTCTCGACTCGCGCGGCAATCCCACTGTCGAAGTCGACGTGATTCTCGAAACGGGCAGCGCTGGTCGTGCCGCCGTACCTAGCGGCGCCAGCACCGGCGAGCGTGAAGCGGTCGAATTGCGCGACGGCGATGCCGCGCGGTACGGTGGCAAGGGCGTGCTGAACGCCGTCAACAACGTGAACACCGAGATCGCCGAAACGCTCGAAGGCATGGATGCTACCGATCAGATCTCGATCGATCGCGCGATGATCGATCTCGACGGCACGGAGAACAAAGGACGCCTCGGTGCGAACGCACTGCTTGGCGTCTCCATGGCGGTGGCCCGCGCTGGTGCGATGGAAGTGGGACTGCCGCTCTATCGCTACCTTGGTGGCCCGATGGCCCGCACGCTGCCGGTGCCCATGATGAACATCCTGAACGGCGGTGCACACGCCACCAACACCGTGGACTTTCAAGAGTTCATGATTGTGCCGGTTGGCGCCGAGACCTTCGCCGACGGGTTGCGCATGGGGACGCAAGTGTTTCATGCACTCAAGAAAGTGTTGGTCGCACGCAAGATGAGCACAGGCGTTGGCGACGAAGGCGGATTCGCACCGAATCTTGGCAACGATGAAGACGCCCTCAAGATCATCATCGAAGCCATCGAAGCCGCTGGTCTCAAGCCTGGCCACGACATTGCACTCGCGCTCGACGTGGCGGCCAGCGAACTGTTTCGCAACGGACAGTACACCTTCCACAAGAGTGGCGCCGCGTCGCGCAGCCCTAAGGCGATGGTCGACTTGTACGAAGGGTGGCTTGAGGAGTATCCGATTGTCTCCATCGAAGATGGCATGGCCGAAAACGATTGGGACGGGTGGAAGGTGCTGACAGAGCGGATTGGTGATCGCTGTCAGTTGGTGGGCGACGATTTGTTCTGCACGAATAGTGCGATCCTCGCCAAGGGTATCGAGAACGATATCGCCAACGCGATTCTCGTGAAGGTCAATCAGATCGGCACACTCACCGAAACGCTTGAAGCGATGGAACTCGCGCGCTCGGCGGGCTACAACGCGATCATCTCGCATCGGTCTGGTGAAACGGAAGACACCTTCATCGCGGACCTCGCGGTGGCCACGCAAGCGGGTCAGATCAAGACCGGTGCCCCGTCGCGCAGTGATCGTGTGGCGAAGTACAACCAGCTTCTGCGTATCGAAGAACAGTTAGAAGGCTACGCCGAGTATCCCGGCGGCGCCCTCTACGGCCTGTAGGGCTCGCGACCAATGAGTCCGGCCAAGGAGAAGCGCGGTCGTGTGTGGCTGCGCCGCGCCGCCTGGATTGGCGGCGCGTTGGCGGTGGGCATCTTCACTGTTGAGGGCGGCGAGTACGGCACACGCGATCTGTGGTCGCAGAAGGGCCGCAAGGCCAAGTTGGACGCCGAGGTGGCGCAGCTGCGACTGGACGTCGACTCCTTGCGCGCCGAGTACAAGACGCTGACCACCGATGATGCGCGTTTGGAGCGCATTGCGCGTGAGGAGTTTGGGATGGTGCGCGGCAGCAAGGAGCTGCTGTACTGGGTGGGGAACGGCACCGCGACTGCTGCCGACACGTCAAACAGTGCTGCGGATACCACCGCGCGATAAGCGCGACCCATCTGGCGAACGAAGTTGGGCCCGATCACCCCGCAAGGGGTTGACTGGGCGGGTTCGGCCACTAGGTTCCGTTTTCTGACGCGGGGTGGAGCAGCCTGGTAGCTCGTCGGGCTCATAACCCGAAGGTCGCGGGTTCAAATCCCGCCCCCGCCATGTGAGATGGGTGAAGGTTTTCGCATCGGCCGGTCCTACCAGGGCCGGCCGTTTGCGTTTGGGATATGGAGTGGGAACTGCAGGAACGGAGTGGGGCAGGGTAGCTCAGCTGGTCAGAGCGCACGACTCATAATCGTGAGGTCGAGGGTTCGAGCCCCTCTCCTGCTACTTTGGTAAAGCAAACCCCGGAAAGCACTTCGGTGCTCGTCGGGGTTTGTCGTTGGCGGGAAGTCGGAACTTGGTGGACGGCGGCGCTGCACGCCACCGCTTCGGCGCAACAGCAGCGCGCACGGGTCTCAGCGGGTGTCTAGGGCGATACTCATGGCACCGCCGGCAAGCGTGTAGTACGCGCTCTTCCCTTCGCGCCGCGTGAGCCTTATTACGCCGGCCGCAGCGAGTCGCTGCATAAGCTTGCTGGCGCCGGCCTGCGTGATTGCGCATCGCTCCGTGACCTCGGTGACACGAAACTCCGCGGCAAACGCCTGACCCGTCACGATCGCGTCCAGTCGCGCCGCGTCGTTCTCGCCGATCTTTGCGACGAGCATTGCTCGCGTCGTCGGACCCATCGTGTCGATCACGGTGCGAAGCGACATCGGCACGCCAGCGTTGCGCGGCGCCCATGCGCGCACTGCCGCACTGAGCAGCCCCAAAAAGCCGCGCAATTCACCCGCGAAGCGTTCGTAGAGCGCGGCGGCAACATCAGCGGGAATCGGTGGAGTCTGATGAATCCCGAGCCGCAAATGTGCGTAGCGGCGGGCGAGTAACTCCGCCACCTCTGAAGGCGTGAGCGCGTCGAGTGTGATGGGGCGGTCGATGATCTGCGAGACTTGTTGGTGCACGCGAAAGAGGCGCGCCTCGATATCGGTGGTGCCGACAA
>JANOPS010000451.1:0-6802 GCA_031421995.1 Gemmatimonadaceae bacterium | reverse complement strand
TGCTGTTCGCCGGCACCTCGGCGCTGGTCAGCGAGAACTTCGCGATCTTGAGGCCGCCCGTCACCTGCGCGTCGGCGGGCGCGGCGAGGAGCATGGCTGCGAAGACGCCGAGCAGCAGCGAGGTCGCGCGCGACGTCCGTCGTCGAATGGTCGTGGACATGTGTCAAACTCCAAATGCGAAAGGGTTCGGTCGCCACTGGGATAAAAGACCCGCGGTGCCATGTGCGAACGCGCAATCTACCTATTTCGAGTGCGATCGAGAAATCGCTGCGGTCATCAACCGATGACGATCGCCACTATTTGCCAGCTCGCGAAACGCCGCATGCTCCTCGCGCAGTCCATCTCGAAGCGTCGTCTCAAACGCCGCTAACACGGACTGCTTCGCCGCACGCGTGGCCGCGCGAGGGTGCGAGGCGATCCGAGTCGCAATCGCGTTCGCCCGCGACAACGCCTCGCCGTTCGCCACAACCTCCGATACCATCCCTGCGCGCAACGCGGCCTGCGCATCGATAGGATCTCCGGTCAGCACCATCTGCATCGTGAAGGCTTTGCCGGCGCTCCGCGCCATCCGTTGCGTTCCGCCAGCGCCCGGCATCCAGCCCAGCGTGATCTCCGGCTGACCAAAGCGCGCCCCCTCGGCGGCAATCGCCAAGTCGCAGCTGAGCACCAGCTCACAACCACCACCAAGGGCCCATCCTTCAACAGCGGCCACCAGCGGACAGCCCACGCGCCAGATGCGCTGCCACGCGTGCGTACGAGGATGATCGCGAAGTGCGTCGCCATCAAGCAGCACCATTTCGGCGATGTCGGCGCCGGCCGCGAAGACGCGTTCTCCACCCGTCAGCACGATGCACCGAACGTGTTCGTCGTCATCCAGCCGACTGAGTGCGTCGGCCAACTCGATCATCGTCTGGTGACGCAGGGCATTGCGCGCCGCCGGACGCGCGAGCGTCACGACCGCGACACCGTCGGCGATCGCGCCAATCGTGATGTCCGTTGGGGGGACGACCGCGTCGCTCACCTACCGCTCGGCCCTTCATCGCCGCGATCTTCGCCGAGATCGTGGATGTCTCCCATGGGCGTGTCTGCGAGGTCTGGCACGACCGCCGTCGCTTCGATCTCCACCACGGCGCCGGGTTCCATCAGCGCAGACACCTGGACGGCCGACATCGCCGGATAGTGCCGACCGATCACGTCACGATACGCCTCCCCGATCGCCCTGGCATACAACATGTAGCTCGCGCGATCCGTGACGTACCACGTGAGCCGCACCAGATGCTCAGGGCGAGCCCCATCGCAGGCAAGAATATCGACGATGTTACGCAGCGCCTGACGCGTCTGATCAACCAAGTCAGCGCTCACGAGCTGCCCCTGTGCGTCCCAACCGATCTGTCCCGCCACATGAATCTGCCGGCCGCGCGCCGAGATCCCGTTCGCGTACCCTTTGGGTCGTGGCCATCCGGTGGGTTGTAGCGTGCGATGCGTCATGTGCTCTCCTTGAGCCGGAAGCGTTGCAGCTTGCCGGTTTCTGTTTTGGGCAGGGCGCCCACGAATTCTACGAGGCGCGGATACTTGTAGGGGGCGATCACGGCCTTCACGTGATCCTGCAACGCGCGTGTGAGCTCCGGCGATGCCTCATGGTGCGGCGCGAGCACGATGAACGCCTTGACCACCTGTCCGCGCTCTTCATCAGGCACGCCAATCACGGCGCACTCAAGCACCGCCGCGTGTTGCAACAGCGCTCCTTCCACTTCGGGCGCGCCGATGTTGTATCCGGACGAGATAATCAAGTCATCCGTGCGCGCATGGAAGTACACATACCCATCGTCGTCCATCGTGCAGGCGTCGCCGGTGAGATTCCATCCCTGCTGGACATACGCGCGTTGGCGTTCGTCATCCAGATAGCGACAGCCGGTGGGGCCACGCACAGCCAAGCGGCCGACGGTGCCATTCGGCACGCACTTCAATGCGTCGTCCAGGATCGCAATCTCGTAGCCTGGCACGGCCCGCCCGATGGCTCCGGTTCGCACATCTTTCCCAGCGGCTGCGACAAAGATGTGGATCAGCTCTGTGGCGCCGATGCCATCAATCATTTCGATGCCGGTGGCGTCGCGCCACAGCGCGCGCGTGGCATCCGGCAGTGCTTCTCCCGCAGAGACCGTCGCTCGCAGTGACGAGGTGTCGAAGCGGCCGGGATGCTGTGCAATGGCAACGGCCATGTGCCGATAGAAGCTGGGCGCCGTGAAACTGACGGTCGCGTGCGTTGCCGCGATGGCCTCGAGCAACGACTCCGGAGTGGCGCGTTCCATCAGCACCGCGCTGCCGCGCACCGAGAGCGGAAAGCAGAGCAGGGCGCCCAAGCCAAACGTGAAGGCGATGGGTGGCGTGCCGATACAACGATCGGCTGGGCCGAGCCTGAGTACGTGTGCGGCGACGCCGCGGCACATGGCCATCACGTCGCGATGGAAGTGCATACATCCTTTCGGAACGCCCGTGGTGCCAGACGTGAACGCGATCAGAGCCACGTCATCGCTTGCCGTATCGCAGGCTGCGAAAGGCGCACGATACCGCCCCAAGGCGCGTGCCACATCCTGCTCACCTGCGCCGCCCCATACGCGCACGGCGCACGCCACAGGCAACCCCTCCACGGCACTCAACAATTCATCCTGCAATCGCACATCACACAACGCTGCCGTACACGCCGCGCGCTCGACGACCACGCGCAACTCGGCTGCGCGTAACATGGGCATCGTGGTGACGGCCACGAGGCCGGCCTTGATAGCGGCCAACCACGCTACCGTCATCCAGCGCCCGTTGAAGCCGCGAAGCAGGACCCGGTTGCCGGAGACGAGCTGCATCTCCTGCGTCATGACATGCGCCAGCGCATCCACGTCGGCGGCCAATGCTTCATACGTCGTCGCGACCCAGGGGCCGTTGGCGTCTTGCGTTATGAGCGCGATGTGATCCGCACACCCTTCGTCGATGGCGCGATCGAGTAGTTCCACCGCCGCGTTGAGTTTCGACGGCGTGCCGTAGGCGCCGTCGGTGTGCATGACAGGCCACTGATCGGCGGGCGGCAGCTTGCGGCGCGCGAACGAGTCGATGTGACCGCTAGGATGCAGCACGAAGGACATGACGTGTCCTCACTCGTTCCGGTGGGCTTTCAGCGTTTCGCGACCGACCAGCAGTCGCTGCACTTCGGTAGCCCCTTCGTAAATGCGCAGCGCACGGACATCGCGATAGAGCCGCTCGACCACCTCACCCACCCGCACGCCGCGCCCACCATGCAATTGCAGCGCGCGGTCAATGATCTGTTGCGCCAATTCCGTGGCACCGAGCTTGGCCATCGCGGCAACGCCCGTACTGCGAGACGTCTGCGTGTCGCGGTGCCACGCGGCACGGTAGGTCAGCAACGCCGCGCTGTCGAGATCGGTGGCCATATCGCCAAGGATCGCCTGCGCCAGCGGCTGCGCGCCAAGCACGCTGCCGAACATGGTGCGCGAGTCGGCGTGGTGAAGGGCCTCCTGCAACGCGCGTCGCGCAAACCCCGTGGCCGCGGCGGCAACGGACACACGGAAAATGTCGAGCGTGCGCATGGCCAGTCCGAATCCTTCGCCCTCCGCCCCGAGGAGCGCAGAGTGCGGGACGTCGCAGCCGTCGAACGAGAGCGTCGCCAGCGGATGCGGCGACATGACCTCGATCCGTTCGGTCACCGTCAGCCCCGGCGTGTCGGCTGGCACGAAGAACGCGCTGATCCCTTTGCCACCCACGCTGTCACCGTCGGATCGCGTGAACACGCAATAGAAATCGGCGATGCCGCCGTTCGAAATCCACGTCTTGACACCATCTAGTCGCCAGCCGGTTGGCGTGCGCGTCGCACGCATACGCATTGCGCCGGCATCTGAGCCCGCCTCCGGCTCCGAGAGCGCGAACGCCGCAATCGCCCGTCCCGCAGCCACGCGCGGAAGCCACTCGGCACGGAGTGCGTCCGACCCGCCAAGCGTGATCGCACCAGAGCCCAGTCCCTGCATCGCAAAGGCGAAATCGGCCAGGCCATCGTGTGCGGCCAGGCACTCACGCAACACGCACAGCGCTCGCGAGTCGAGATGTGGCAGTGCGCCTCCCCACGCGGCCGGAACACAGTAGCGCAGATATCCAGCGTCTCCCAAGCGCCTCACCCACTCCCGGCAGCTGTCGTCCACTGAGGACGCGGTCACCGCCTGCGAACGGGCCCACGTGGTGACCGAGAGGGCAAGCTCGCGGTGCACGTCGTCAAAGAACGGCCAGGAAAAATGCGCGGGCGTGGACATGGCTAGTTCCCCTCGAAGACGGGCGGTGTTTTGGAAGCAAACGCCTCGAAGGCGCGGCGAAAGTCGTTGGTCCCCATGCACAGGGCCTGCGCGTGCGCCTCCATCTCAATCGCCGTTTCCACCGACACGCTCCACTCCTGCTGCAACATGGTCTTGGTCATCCCGTGCGCAAACGAAGGGCCGTTGGCGAGTTCACCCGCACGGCGCACCACGTCGGCCAGTAGCACGTCACGCTCCACAATCGCGTTGTAGAATCCCCAGCGCTCCCCTTCCATCGCGTCCATCACGCGTCCGGTGTACAGCAACTCCGCGGCGCGCCCCTGCCCAATGATGCGCGGCAACAGTGCGCACGCGCCCATGTCGCAGCCGGCAAGGCCCACGCGCGAGAAGAGAAATGCGGTGCGGGCCTGCGGTGTGGCGACGCGCAGGTCTGAGGCCATCGCCAGTATGGCGCCCGCGCCCGCACACACCCCGTCAACCGCTGCAAGGATCGGTTGGGGACAGGCGCGCATCGCCTTGACGAGGTCGCCGGTCATCCGCGTAAAGGCGAGCAGATCGGGCACGGACATCCGCGTGAGCGGCTCGATGATTTCCAACACGTCGCCCCCCGAACAGAAGTTCTGCTCGGCGCCCGTCAGGACGACCGAGCGAATGTCCGAGGCGTACACGAGGTCGCGAAAGAGATCCCGCAGTTCGGCGTACGAGTCAAATGTGAGCGGATTTTTCTTGGTGGGACGGTTGAGCGTCAGAATGCCCACCCGTCCGTCATGCGCCGTGGTCCAGGCGAAATGGGACGGCGTCAGGCCTGCCAACGGCTTGCGCATGCGGGTCATCGCGCTCGAATCGTTCATTCGGAAATCCCGGACGAGTGGAACTGCTCCTTCAATCGACCCAGTCGCGTATGCATGCGGCGACGCTCGGTGGGCGTCAGTACGGAGAATATGGTGTTGATCCACGCTTCGTGGGCACGAGCCATGGTCGCGAAGTGTCGTCGGCCTGCGGCCGTCAGGCGTACCACCGCGGCCCGTTTGTCATCACGCGCCACGCGGCGTGCCACATACCCTTCCGCTTCCAGGGCGCCCACCAGCCACGTCACGTTGCCGCCCGTTGTCAAAATGCGCGCAGAGAGCTCGCCCATGCGAAGCCCGTCCGGAGCCCGATCCAGTTGCGCCAACAAATCGAAACGCGGCAGCGACGAGCCAAACTCACGCTTCAACGCGCTGCCGATCGTGCGTTCAATGTGTGTCGTGCAGGTAAAGAGTCTGAGCCAGAGCCGAAGCGCGTCGCGATCGGCAGCGCTCCCGATGCCGTCCCCGCTCGCGGGCGCGGCGTCGTGCACTGCATCGACACGCGGGTCCACACGCTGAGCCGACGTCATGTGCTGGATCCCGTGCTGGATCCTGTGCCGGATCCATCGATCACCACCGTCTGTCCGGACGGGGCCCGCGCATCCACTAGGCACAGCGCGAGCACCGCGTCGGCAACCTCACCGGCGGACACCATGCGCGACTGTTTGGCGTCACTCAGGATCGATGCGCGCGCCTCATCGGCACTGCGTCCCGTCTTGGCCACGATACGTTCAACGGCACGCTGCACCATGTCGGTCTCCGTGAAGCCCGGGCAGACCGCATTGACCGCAATGCCGCGTGGGTGCACTTCAGCGGCGAGCGACCGCGTCAGGCCCACCATCGCATGCTTGGCGGCGCCGTACGCGGTGATGTACGGCGCACCCCAGAGTCCGGCCACGCTTGCCACGTTCACGATGTGTCCGTGTCCACGTTCGATCATGGACGGCAGGACCGCTTGGGATGTGTAGACAGCGCCGAGCACGTGGACGGCGAACATGCGCGCAAACAGATCGCCATCACTTTTCAGGAATGGTGCGGACTCTGCCGAGCCCGCGTTGTTCACGAGAATGTCGACGGGGCCAAAGGCCTTCACGGCGGCGGTGCAGGCGGCCACCGACGCCGACTGGTCAGTCACGTCGGCCACGACAATCGCGTGCGGGCCCGACAACGAATCGGCCACGGTTCGCGCCGCAGCGGCATCGCGGACCATGAGGGACACGCTCGTCCCCGCCGCCGACAATGCCGCGGCGATCGCCGCGCCGATGCCACGATTGGCACCGGTGACCAGTGCGTGACGTCCAGCGAGTGAGCGCTCAGCAGTCGTCATGTCAGTTCACCGGTGAGTGGTATCTCGGCGGCCACAAGAGAACGCTCCCGTTCCATCAGCCGATCGAGTTGCGACTTGCCCGCCAGATACTGCACGGGCCACTGCGCTCCAGCGTAGCCAAGCCGTGCCGCTTCCAGCAGCGTCCATGCCGGATTGGCAAGATGCGGACGACCGATGGCGACGAGGTCGGCCCGTCCAGAGGCAATGATGCCATTGGCCTGATCGGCGTCGGTAATGGCGCCCACGGCGATCGTCGCGACGCCGACTTCCTGGCGAACGCGATCAGAGAACGGCGTCTGCCACATGCGACCGTACAC
>JANOPS010000450.1:0-2510 GCA_031421995.1 Gemmatimonadaceae bacterium | reverse complement strand
AGCACGAGCCCCACATGAATGGGCGGACGATCATCGCGTGGTGGTGCGTCCGGCGCCGTGAGCGACATGACGAGGTATCGCGTGCTTCGCGCCTCAGCCCGTACCCGCAGACGATCGCTGCGCATGGTGATCAGCATGGGGCCGCTATTCGAATCGGCATTCGAATCGGTTTTCGATTCGGTCAACGGATTCGACGTCGGTTGGGTCATCGGTTCCTCCGCAAGGGTGGTATCGATGCCGCGCCTCAGAGCGTGCGCCGTATCGACACGGGAGGATACCGGGAGGGTCTGACACTGCTCCGTCGCAGTCATCACACCGCAGTCATCACACCGCAGTCATCACACCGTGGCCATCACACCGCGGCCATCATACCGCGGCCATCACACCGCGGCCATCGCCTCCAATCGCTCCATCACCACGCGCCGCAGCGCTTCCGGTGCCAGCAGCTCGGCCTCGGGGCCGTACTGCAACACGTGACGCACGGCCCAGCCGTCGTCGGCCACCGGATGCTCGAGTGTCAAACTCCCGTCCGGCGACAACGGCACTCCCTCACGCTCAGCCACCCAGCGCGCAATGCGCGGTGAGTACCAGACCGTCATGCGACGCGTGGTGTCCGAGGCGAAGGCGCGACCATTGCGCAGCACACGTTGCGCGACCGCTTCGTCTTTCTCGAAGTGTTCGTCCAAGAGTTCAACATGCTCCACGCGATCCAGACGGTAATGGCGCAACTGGTCATCATCGCCGAGTGACACGATGTACCACATCTGTTCGGCGTACACCAGCGCATGCGGGCGTACAAGCCGCGTGCTGCTCTCGGTGGCACCACTGCCGCGATACTGCAGACGCACGGCGCGCTGCTCTCTCACCGCGACACGAATCGTGGGCAAATGCTCACGTTGCGCGAACTCCGCCAGCGATGCGTGACGCAACGACTCATAGCGTTCATTGGCCGGCAACTGTGTGATCGCCTCGCGCAAACGGGCCACCGCCCGATCGATCGCGCCGTGCTCGGCCGGCGCGCGCTCGAGTCGCAGCATGGTCAAACCCAGCTCCAGCGCGCAGAGCTCGGGCATGGTGAGTCGCATGGGTCGGTGGAACTCGCTGGTGAACATACTGACCATCTCGGGGCCCACCATGATCTGGACACTGTCCACAAACCCGGCCACGTCATGGCGCTGCGTCATGGCGTTGAGGTCGCGCATCATCTGCGTAGGAGTGGTGCCTGCCGCCGCCGCGACATCGGCGATCGGGTGATCTTCGTCGTCGGCAATCTGCGGAATGACGGTCAGCAAGCGTCGCAGCTGCTGTGCGGCCGTATCAGTCATTGGTGGCCTTCCGCGACCGCGTATCGCGCCTGCGTATCACGCACCAGTTGCCGGTACTCTTGCACCATCGACGCTGGCGCGACGGGTACCGCATTGCCGGCGAACGACATCAGCCACCGCGCAAAACTGTCGTGTCGACGTATTTCGAAGCGTCGCACGGCAGGGTTGTCGGCATCCGCCGTGCCCAATGACTGTGCGGCGAGCACGGCGCCGGATTGCCCGCGAAACTCCACGACCGCCTCGAGCGAGTCCATGTCGCCGATCTCCCACGCTTTGCGCGACTTGGCATGCACACGTAGCGAGAAGTCGCGCGGGATGGTGTAGTCCGGCGTCTCCATTTTTCGATCCGCAATCGCTGCGGTGCTCATGCGGCTGACCTTGAAGTTGCGCATCGCGTCTTTGTCGGCGTCGCGCGCTGCCAGATACCAATGTCCGCTTACGAAGAACAATCCATAGGGCTCGACGGTGCGGGCCGTGACGGCGTTGCCCGCGATGCCGTGATAGTCGAAGGTCACGCGCTTACGCGCAAAGAGTGCGTCGCCGAGTGTGGCCAAGATACGTGAATCTGCCTGAATGACCGGTGCCACCAGTGTGTCGATGGCGGTCGCGTCGGTAGCGTTGAGTGGCAGGTCGAAGGCCAGCTTGCGTCGCGCGCTGCGTGCGTCCTCGGCCAGCGACGGGTCGCCCACCTGTACAACGCGATGCACACAGTCGGTGATCAGCAACAGTTCGTCGGGCTCGAAGGCCAGGCTGGTGATCGCGCCGTAGCCGTACTTGCCTATCTTCGGCGGATGGTCAACACCGCGCGCGGTGACGACGCCGAGATAGGGCATGTAGAAGTCGCGCACGTGCAGTGCGTAGGCCGATTGTTCGCTGCCCAACTCGCCGACCGACTCGATCGGCACACCGAGCGTGCGCAACTCGTCTTTGTCGCGTTCGAACATGCGTTTGAGCGTCTCCGATGGCGCGCCTTGCGACACGCTGCCGTCGGCGAGGTAGGCGGGGACGCGACGGGCGAGCTCACCAAAGGTGGCCGGCGTGCGCTGGCTCAGGAGGGCGGCCAGGAGGTCGATCCAGCGGCGGAGCTTGTCGGAAGCGGGCATAGGCCAAGGATAGCATTGGGGAGTGACAGTGGACGATCGGGACAAAATACTACGATTTGTGGAAGTCTGTCCTTGGAAGACG
>JANOPS010000449.1:0-21945 GCA_031421995.1 Gemmatimonadaceae bacterium | reverse complement strand
CGCCGCGGCGCGTCCGGCAGCCCACAAGATGGCCACGGGACGTCTCCTTCTCATCGTCGGCTGTGGAGTGTTTCAAATGGCTTCGGGGCCGTGAAGCCGGAACTCGTGCTGAGCATGGCCGCAAAGGTTGTCGGCCTTTTGGGGATTCGTCGAACCTTCAGCGCACCGTCGCTACACGGCGGAGATCACCACTTCCCACGCTTGAGAATTTCGCCGGGCGTGGCCGTCTACTAACCGCGGCAGAAGTGCGGTAAGAGCGCAAGCTATCCAATAGACTCAGGAACGCGTGTCGTGATCAACGTTGCAGAAGCACGAACGGCGCAGGAGCGTGAAGCAGTCTACGCCCTGCGGTACGCGGTATACGTAGAAGAAATGGGACGCGAGCAGGCGCACGCAGACCATCGACGCCGCGTTGTCGAGGAGCCAGAGGATGAGGTGGCGCGTTTGCTCATTGCACGAACTGCGAAGGGCGACGTCGTGGGAACGGCACGAGTGCACCTCGGAAGTCACGTGCCGCATGCGCTTGGGGTGATGTACGGGATGCAACACTTCTCGCCGTTCTACCCCACGCAGACGTCTGCCGTCACCAAGCTGATGGTGGATAGACGCTTTCGACAGAGCCCCCTCGCGTTTCGGCTCGCACAAGCGTGCTATGACATGGGGCTCAATGCGGGAATGAGTTTCAACTTTATTGATTGCAATGCACACCTTCGTCCCTTCTTCACGCAGCTCGGATTCCGTCAGGTCTTGCCGGATTTCCTGCATCCCAGCTACGGGCTCGTCTCGCCACTCGTGCTCGCCCTACGAGACTTTCAGTACTTGCGCCAGATTCGCTCGCCCTTCGCCATTCCGCAGGTCGAAGATGAACACACATCCGTAGAGTTCTTCGCAGATCTCTTGCAGCGAGCCTCTCACCTCTTCCGAACGGCATGATGACCGACCTCTTCGCTCCCATCGCAAACACCGACACCTCACCGGTGATTGCGCACCTCCAGCAAGGCATTAGCAGTCTACTCGCCGAGATCCAAGAAACTGAATTCTGGCGGGTCGTGACGGACCCGACTACTGATCCCGAACTCATTCGCGAGATCATGAAAGAAGTCTACCGGGAAATCAGCTGGTACCAGCCTGACGTCATCGAAGCGACCATAGCCGTCATCGGACAGTTCCCGCGCACCGTATCCGCAAAGCGGATCCGTACCATGTTGCACCATCAAGCCGAAGAGTGGGATCACGGCGAGATGGCCGTGCGCGACTACGTGGGACTTGGCGGTCGAGAAGCGGATGCACGCGACTCGCGCATGAGCCCAACTGCGTTCAACACCGCCGCCTTCTGGCGAATGCTGGCGCACAAGCGGGAGCCGTACGCCTACCTCGGCGCGCTCTACCTGTTCGAAGGCCTCACTCCAATCGTGACGGGATTGGTGAAGGGAAACCTTTCTGAACGCGGAGTGCCCGACAGCGCCCTGGAGTACATCGAGTTCCACTCGACGGAAGACATTCGGCATACAAAGATCGTTGATCATCTGATCGACGAAATGAGTAGTTCCGATGAAGATGCCGCTGAGGCCATCGCGTTCGGCTTCGAGACGTTTCGTCAGGTCTATCCAGTGCCGGGGTGGTGGGCCGCCTATCAGCGAGGACAGGCGGCATACGCGAGCCACTCTCGCTCGGCGAACGTCTGAGAACAGAGGGCACGTCCAATTCTCGAACTCCCGTTAGTCTACTTACGGAGAGAGCTTTGCGACAGGGGCCGTGAACTCAGAGACAAACCCAACCCTGGCCGTTCGGGAGCATTCCTATGACTATCAAGGAGGCCGACATCACTTCAGAGGAGTCGGCGGTTCAAGCATTGGCAAACTCGCGTTCATCGGGCGGGCCTTCGACCATTGTCTTGCCTTCGCACCGTCCTGCGCTTCGCGCGGACACAGCGTGCTCAGCATGAGTCAGGCCAGCGACGGTTTCCGCTCACCAGGTACATCGACTCAGCTAGGTCAAGTTGTTGACGGCATCAAGGATCTGTCACGTAGCGATTTCGAGCAATTCAGCACTGAGCTACCGAAACTGATCGACCCCGCGAAGCTACCATATTTCGCAAACGCAAGTTTGGTCTCCGCACTTCGAGCACTCGAGCCCGACCAAAAGGCGGAAGCACTCCGGGCCGCCATCCAAGCTCAGCCAGAGACAGAACGAGCGAAGCTGATTCAGCAAGTAGGCAATACCGCCATCGCCCCGCCAACGCAGAAAGTGCGAGACAAGCTCTGGATGATCGTCGTTGTGGGGTTCGCCATCGTCCTCGTCGGATCATTCCTGACACTGGCAATTGGCGTGTTTATAGCGACTTCGGGTACTGTCAAGCCGGAACTCGTGTTGACCATGTTTACAAGTGTGGTCGGCTTTCTGGCAGGGCTTTTCGTACCTAGCCCGATCAATAGGCGGCGGCGTCGAGTACATCTGGGTAGTGATCGGAGGTCTACGGGCAAATTCCACATTCCCGATTTCGCGCGCTCATCTCCGACGTTCTCGATCCACCCGGCGGGTTGTGCGGTTCTTGGCTGAATACCTGCGCGGAGACCTGCCAGCCCATCTCGAGCTCCGGTGCTGTGCAGAATCTTCCCCTGAAATGGGTACTCGCGATACTTTGAGTCTCGGCAATTGTCGGTCACCACCTCGGCAGCGGCATGGCACCATGAGCTTTGAACTGCAGTCCAAACAGTGGCCAGCGAAACGTGCGCTCCTGTTGGTCCATGGCATCGGCAATGCGGCGCCGGGCGACTACCTGCCGCTGATGGACCAAGTGACCGCAATGCTTGGCGCAGAGGCGGCCAACACCGCCATTTATCAGCTGTGGTACGATCAAGTGAACGACTGGTTCGCGGCCAAGACCAGCCTCGGGTCGCTGCTAGGCGACGCGGTGTCCGCGCTCAGCACAAAGATCGCCGACCCCGAGCTCGGCGACACGATCGCTGAGGTGCTCGGAGACGTACTCTGGCCGGTGTTGCTCGCAGATGCGCGCACTGCGGTGCGCGAAGCGTATCTGGCGCAGGTGAAATGTATGGTGGCCGATGGCATCGCGGCTGGCGTGCCTGCTCGCCGACAGAAGTTGTCGATCATCTGTCATTCACTGGGCTGCTTTCACACGTACGAGGCGCTCCACCATATGTCTCGCATCGCGTCGCACGCGTTGCAGCCGGCCACGCATGAGGTGCGGTTCGACAATGTGGTGTTTATGGCCTCGCCGGTGCAGTTGATTCGGACCGTTGCCGACGCGCTTGGCAGTCTGGTGCCGAACAAGCGGTGGCTGTACACGGTGCAGGGCGACGCGCTGTCCATTCCGTTCGAAACAACGCTCACCGGCCTTGAGGTCGCGGCGGTACGCCGATGGGTGTCCATCACGGGCGATCTCGATCCCGTAGGCGGGCACTTCTTCAGACAGCGCGCACCGTGGGCGTACATGGATGTGCTTGGTCAGGTTTCGCGCATCGACGACCAAGCGGCGCTCCACATCGATACCAAGCCGCAGCTCGCGACGCTCCTGCAAAGCGCGCGGCGGGAGACATTGCCGCCGCTGATTACCACGACGAATCCGCACAGCTGGGAGAACTATGTGCGGCTCAACGCGAGCGAGCTTCGTGGGTGGACGACAACATGAACTGCGTGGCCCGATCGTGTAGCGCGGCCGCGGGAGTGTTGACGGCGTTGCTCGGCTCCCTCGTCCACGCGCAGTCGCCTACCGCCCGATTCGACACGGCGACGTCTCGCAACTTCACGATCGCAGCGATCGCTGGTGCGTCGCGAAGCGCGGTCGCGCTGGTGCAAGGCAACGCGGCGAATGACGCTTTGGTTGCGCGTGTCACGCGGCTGCTTCAGCGTGTTGATCGCCAGGCGGTCACTCGACTCCCGCTTGATCTTCTGGTTCGCGCCTCGTTGAGCACGGGAGATAGTCGTATGGCAGGGTTGAGCCGAGTGGCCAGATGGAAGCGCCGTGCGGAGGTGCCAGGCCTCGGCGCGGGTGACGCGGCCGACATCGATTCGTTGCGACGACTCACGTTGGCGGAGTTGCGCTTCGCGATGGAGGCGCGTGTGCCTGCCGTGTCTGATGATAGCATCGATATCATTCTCACGCCGTACACCGCGCTGCATTTCGGTGAGCTGACGCAGTCGATCGCGGTCAGCCTTGAGAAGCTCAATCGGTTTGAGCGAAAGTATGGTCCCGGCGCGCCGCAGTTGAACGGCGCGGAAGTGGCGCTCAACTACGTCGCGCAGTGGCTTCCGCTGCTTCGACCCAATGCCGATGGATGGCCCTCGCGGTGGGAGGTGGTGACGTCGTACGTGCCCACGTATGTTACGGTGCGAGGTTCGTTCCATCGGCCTGCCGCACAGGCCGTGACGGTTGGCGAAATCGGGCTTCGGGCGTATCGTTGGCGTCGCGGCTGGGGCGGACGTGAGGGCGGGGTATGGAGACCGGGGTACGTGTCGTTCGGCGTGGCGATTGCCGGTGAGCGCGATGGTGTCTTCGTGTCGCCATTGCAGGGCACGTCGCGCATGGGGGCGTTCGTGGGGTGGGGCGAGACGAAGGTGGGATTGCTGGGGGGTAAGGCGGGGCGGGTAATGGTGACGCGGCAGATGCAGTTGATTCCTTGGGCGTTCTAGCAGTGTTCTCCAACGCGCGCGGCCGCGTCCGACGTGATGCGGTGCATGCAAGAGTTGCCTTGCTCTGTTTCATCTGCAGCTACAGTGCGCTTTGACGAGTTCGCCAAGCGCATGCGCATCCAGTAGACCATAGCCGATGTTCGAATGTGGTGTTGTCGTCAGCCCGCGAACCGTACGAATCAGCATGTCGCGAAGGTCCGCCGGAGAAAAGTTCGGACAACTCATTGCGGCGAGCCAGAGGGCGGCAGAGACGGCGGGCGCAGCAAAGGACGAGCCGGAACCCGGACGATACGACGCCTCTGCGTCGAGCAGCCAGAGACCGGTACCCGGTGCCGAAACCGATGCGGTCAAGCCAGTCGGTGATGTACGCCCTCCTTTGAACTTTCCAACGCGAACAACGCTATCGAACGCTGCTGGATACGGGTGCCGAGTGGCTGGCAGCGCGCACACGACGACTTTTCCGAGCTCCTCGGCTCTTCCAAATAGCCATGCAACAACGTCGTCATGCTTAGTACTCGAAAGACTGTGGTTGAGTACCCGCATATCTGATGCAAGAAATGACAACAACGCCCTGACGTAGAAGTCTCGTTCGAAGATGAATGACGAACCTGAGTCGGTCCACGCGTTAAAGTACGCGACGCGGGCGTTGCAGCATCCAACCATCGCTCCACCCGCCAATTTTGCAGCCAACACACCAGTAACGGCCGTGCCGTGCACCTGTTGCTTCTGCATTGCGCTATGCATACCGTAATAGTCGAGCACGCCTACGAGTAGCTCGTGATCGGGTTCCCCCGCATCAATCACGGCGATGCGGGTCCCCTCACAAGTCACAGGAAACCTCGCTATGTCGAAGCGACAGATACTGCGTGCGACGTTGGCCTCCGGCGATACCGGAAGCCCGAAGATCGCCATGGGCGGTGTAGGGAACGTGAACTCGTTGGAAACATCCGCTGCAAGGACAAGAGGATCTTCGCGAAGCGCACGTAGGAGCTCCTGCGCATCAGCCGCGCTCGCAAGATCGAGGGAGAATGCCAGCGGAAGCGGGTGGATTCGTTGGATGCCCGCTACCGGCTCCAAAAAGCGAAGTGAGGTACCTCCGTGTACCTCGATGTATCGACGCACGGCGGAAAGTCCCAATGACGTCTCGGCGCCCGCTGAATGGGCACTCCACCAAGCGCCAGTGATATCGCTGTCGCGAGTGAGAAAACGGAGGTTGGGCTGGGTTGGTAAGAGCATCGTGTGCCCAGTGAGCGCTAGAGCTAGAAAGAACCGTAGAACTTTCCGCCCGTGCAGTCTTCGTCTCCTTCCATCGAGTTGTCGTCCAGCACTGGAAACGGAAGTGGTCGGTCGTCGAGCCTCGTGGCCCAATCTCCGATGCGCGATGTGTCATCGAGCAGCCGAAAGAGCCACTTGAAGTCTTTGTCTTCTTGGACAACGCGGAGATCGAGCTCATCCCACTCAATGGGATTGTGGGCGCACAAGTTTGCGAGCTTGATCATCACAAGCGACCGCCCTTCGTGATCCCCGTGCTGCGCTAATGGCTTGAGATCGGGGAACGTCATTGGTGCTGTTCCATCAAGAGACGTCATGGTCAACTTGATGGCCTCCAAGCTCTTGAACTCGCGCTCCCACACCACGGTACCCTCAAACGGAGCAGTCTGCGCAGCGAATGTGCCGCGAAGTGAGCTCGGGAAACGCCACGTCTTTCCTCCCCTCTTTGCTACAAAGTGCCCGCCCACGAGGACTGTCCGAAAGACGATGTCTGGGTGGGCAGTTGTGAATAAATCCGGTTTCAGCGCGATATCGCCGTGCTGTGAGTTCAGAATCGGAACGAGTGGCTCTCCGATCACCTCTCGCGGCGTGGCGTCTTCAATTGGCAGGAGCAGTTCGCCCAGCAGCCGGTGGATCAACTCAACTCGAGGACCGTCGCCAGACTCGCCTGAAACTGGACCAATTCCAAGCGAACCCGCATCAAGACGCATGTAAGCCACATGCGGCTCACCGATGGTTCCGTCTGCGTGCCGTGAATCCACGTTGTTGTCATTGTTGCGACAGTTCGGCATAACAACGCCGACGCGCTGAGTAACTCCGTCTTTGTCCTTATCCAGAACATAGAGGCACAAACCTGCGAACTCGATTCGAAGCGTGACCGACATCTTCACTCCTTGGAAATAGTGTGAGGTCCCACGAGGAAGCCGCTAGTAACCACTGAGGACAAAGGCACCCCAGACAAAGGGGTCAGCACCAGAATCTCGACTACCAATCGCAGATCGTTGCGCGGCACGCAGGGCAGCCGCCGGTGTCATGCCCGCCTTCATGCCAGCGTGCAGTTGCATCTGAAAGTCTTTCGTTGGCGCATCAGCGATCTCCCACAACGTGCTGACAACCCCACCCGCGCCCGCCGCAAGCGCGCTGATAGACAGGCCATTGCCCCAGCCTCGGCCGTTCATGGCCGCGCCTTGCGTGCTACACGCTGACAAGATCATCAGTCCAACACCGCGAAGATTTGAAGCGCTGATTTGGGCTCCTGTCAAGCGAACTGTATCACCCGTGGCGAGAAACGATCGCTCAGGACGCTCCAGGTCGTTCACCGCATGACCGGCGAAGTGCAGCAAGGCGCGTCTCGTGCTCTCGAGGGACGTGAGTTGCATGGGATCGGTGCGCGCGGTCGTCGAGTACAACTCGGCGACCAATTGGGCTTCCCGCTGAGCATCAGGCAACGGAGCGTATCCTTGCGGCGACTTCACGGGTGCATAGACGAGCACAGTGTCAGGATTTCTCCACGACTGTTTTCGAACGTGACCTAGCGCAACCGCCGGCAAGTTCGAGAGCTCAAAATCTTCAACAAGAAAGCGGCCGGAGCTGTCGCTCCGAAGGGCGGCGAAAGGCACAGCGCCCAGTAGCCGGTCCGGCACAATAACGAGGCGCGTGTATTCACCGATCTCATCCGAAATCGGTTGGATCAGCGCCGCGTGCAGCCGCATGAGTCGCTGCAGACTGACGGCTCTCTCTCTCTGCATTCCATGTACTGTAGCCGCAACCAGGGTGTCCAAGTCTTTGCGCGTCGGTAAGTCGCGGAAGCGCCAGCCGCGCTGGTCACCAATCCATACTCCCATGCGCTGTGGGAGCACGACGTACGCAAGCATCGCCATGTCTGTGTCGAACCCGCGAGCAATGCGATCGAGGGTTTGCTTGTCAGTGCGAAAAGACCCGATTTGGCTGCTCCACGGAGCCAGCTGCGCTCTCATGAGTATCGTCAGGGCGGCCTCGCCGTTGCCCCTTGCCAGTTCGAGTCCAATCAGCGCGTCGTACACTGCGTCTGCCGTAGCAGCAAACGACGCGCGCGCTTCAGTAGACTCGAATCGACGCCCCTGCGTCTCCACGAGACGGAGCGCCTCGTCGAGGGCCACCGAGGCGCCCATGCTGTCGCCTTGTGCAAGCGCCAAGAGCCCAGACTGCGCCAGCGCCCTCGGCAGGTGGTTGGCGAGCTTGAGGCGACGGTACACGCGTACTGTTTGACGCAGCAAATGCTGAGCCGAGTCAGGTTGTATCGTCTTCCACGCATCGGCGAGAACGAGATCGATATCGGCAACAACGCGATCCTGACCGGACCCTGGTTTCATGGCTGCAGCCACGGCCCGCGCCTCTCGGAGGTCCGCCAGCGCGGCCTGAGGTGATTGTACGCGCAATAGATCCCGTGCGCGATTGCGCAGCGCCCATGCCAGCGTCTGCGGACGCTCGAGGCCTCGCGCAACGAGGACCACCTCGTCTGCAACGGAAAGTGACGCGCCGGGAAAGTCCAGTTGGCGCGCGATGAGGTTGACCGTGGTAAGGTGATTGTTGAGATAACCAGACTTCTCGAAGGGCGCCAATCGTTGAAGGCCAACCAACGCCTCATCGCTGGCCTCGCGTGAACGACCGGCGAACGAGAGGGCCTCGGTGAGCAGGTAGCTGACGCCGCCAAGGCTTTCGTCTTCCTTCGCCAAGGTGAGCCACTGTCCAGCCTCGGTATACAGGTCTACGGCGTCGTCGTAGTTCCCCCGCCGAAGCTGCGTGACTCCACGGGCCCAGTACAACTTCCCACGGAGCGCCACGTCGTGCGCGCTCGTGCTATCAAGGGCCTCTGCGAGCACCAGCTCAGCAGCGTCGTATTGACTGCGGTTTAGCTCAGCGGAGCCCAGATAGAACGCCGCCCATCGCCACGTTGCGCAGCCAGCGCGTTTGAGGTCATCGGCGATGATCCGCAGCTGGACGGCGGCATCATCGTATCCGCCAGCCAAGTGCACCGCGATCGCCTCGTTGAACGCACCAAGCGATTTCGCGGAGCGCGCGCAACGAGACCACGCGGCTGTATCCAGGGTCAGGCTTGCGTCCAAGCCTTCGACTTTCATCGCCTGCGCAATTCCGTCAACGATATGTCGTAGCTCCGCGCTTCTGGTCGAGTGACCTCCCGCGGACGCAGCGCCCCATTGACTCAACGCGCGTGTCGCGAATTCGCGCGCGCTTTGTGGCGACCGCACCACCAGTCTTCGGATACTATCTTGCGGAACGCGATCAATAGCGCGGCCTAGCTCAAGCGACGGCCAACTCACGGACGAATTCTCCGCAGACACGGACCACGCTCGGCGCTCGGCTTCCGCTTTCCACTGGGTGTTGCGCTCGGATACTGCAACACGTTGCCACGCGAGACGCGCGGATTTTCGCAGGTGCAGTCGGTCAAGTAGGAGCGCGTGATTGAAGAGCGCGGGATTCAACGTTGAGTCGATGCGAAGCGCATTCAGCACGAGGTCAAGGGCCTTGAGATATCCCCGAACGCCGCCGACCCGGTCCGCCGAAAGCATGGTTGCGACGGCGAGATCATTCATAAGCATCGCGTCACGTGGTGCTTCGCCGCTCAATCGCTCCAATTGGTCTACGGCACGATGCAATGCCACAGAATCGTTGGCGCCGGCGTATAGGTCCACTATCGCCGTCCAGCGTCTTCCTTCTGTTTGCCGCTCGGGTCCTTTGCCCGTGGCAAGCATGGAAGAGAGTTGAACCAAACGTTCGACGTCGGCCGTTTCGCTCTGCCTTGCACACCACCCGCCGGCGTTGCTGGCTGCGAGGCACGGCTCCCACGACGCAGAGAAGCTCAGGCGGGCGTCAACGCGTCTGCGCTCGAGCAATCCGCGTTGGCTCGAGATACCGCCGCCACTGTCTCCAGTACAGCCAGCAATGACGAAGAGGGCAAAGGCCCACACCGCGTAGAGCATGTGTTTTCCTACAACGGGATTGCTTTCAGTGCTGCGCCAACGGCCTCTGCCGCCTCTTGAGGAGTGTGCGTTCCGGTCAATAGCAGGCGGAGGTGCTTACGACATTCGTCCCACTCCGAAGAGGCGTTCGCGTCGAGTGCCGATGTGATCGCCGTGAGCACTTTGATCGGCTCGGCATCCCGGGCGAGATAGCCGTTGTCGCCAAGCTGGAGGGCAATGCGCGTAGTGCTCAGCCAGGCTCCGACATCGAAGGTCGCAGTGTCGCCCGCGATTGCACGCAGGGCCAGGCCAATAACCTGCTGTTGCTGCGGTTCTCGTCCTCCGCCCGCGAGCGCCCGCATACTGGGACCTGCCCCGCTGATGGAGGAAAGTAGACTGGCCAGACGCTCAGAAAGGGCGCGGGCTGCCGTCGAGTCGTTGGCGTTCCTGGCGAACACCCACATGGCGTAGGAGGCGCCAATGCGTGCCGCCGAGCCCGCGCTCTGACTCGTGGAGTTGCCGCGCAGCACGGACCATCCCGGCACATCCCAACCAGCGCCCAGTGTGCCTTCAACACTTCCAACGACCTTTGCGCTCGGCAGGTTCTGGGCGAGCGCGATCACGTTGGATGCTTCTCGTGTGCTCGGCCACAGGATCACGCCCGCAATGCTTGCGGCGGCGAGCAGCGGCAGGCCAAGCCCCAGGCGCCGCCATCGCGTACGCGTGCGGCGCGGTGCGACGCTCGGAGTCGTCTCGCGAAGTGTGTCCGCGATGCGCGCCGCGTCGAGAAACTCTTCGTAGGCCTCGGGCGACTGGGCGACCTGACGCAGCACGTTCGACCGTTCCTCGTTGGGCAGGGTGCCGTCAAGGAAGGCCGCCAGCGTTTCTTCATCTATGCGTCTTTCATTCATGCGCAGCATCGTGGAGAATGGACGGCCAGACCAGCGCGATATCGCAAATGAGCACTACCATATGCTTTCCTCGCTCAGGATGTCTCGTGCTCTGTCTTCGGTCACGCCGCGTAGCGCCAAGAACGATTTGAGCCGCCCCTGGATGGATTCAATGCGGCGATAGAGAGGTTTTTGGTCAAGACGGAGGACGCGCGCAATGTCCGCGATTGACAGGTTGTCCCAGAAGCGCATGCGGGTGAGCACTTGGTCTTCCTGCGGCAGCGTGTCGATGGCCGCAAGCAGCGCTTGGCCCACCTGTTCGCGCTCCTCATCGGACAGGTGCGCGCTGTCGGGATTGGCGGGCAGGGTGTTGGACAGTCCATCAATACTGACCAGTTGATCAGCGCGGCGCATTGGGAGCCGCGCGGCCATCTGCGCGATCTCCCGGTCAGCCAATGTCACATCGGCGTTACGCATGGCGCCGATGGCTTCCCGCAACGAGCACCCGTCCCGCGAGATCAGTTCTTCCAGCCGAACACCCAGTGGCCCAAGGCGCAACGCTGCCGCAGACGGGCGCCAACGGCCCCACACGCTGTTGCGGTAGTCGCGAAACAGGTTGGAGAGGACAACGGACAGGTACGTCTGTATGGTAGAGCGCCCGGCGAACTTGCGGAGAATGGCGTAGTCCTTGTCCGTCAGCCGAGTGCGCGCCCACGCGCTGAACTCGTCGGCATCGGCGGGGGGCAGGGCATTCTTGCGCGCGATGATCTCCAGGATGCGGTCAATCGCCGGGAGCAGCTCGAGGAAGAGTCTTTCGGGATTATCAACGGTCGCTGGAGTCGCCGTCATGTCTGTGATTCTGTGTCCGGTCGCGCAAGGAGTTCCAGCCTCCAACGTACCACTTCACGAGCGTGCCCACTAGAGCACCGGCGCGGGAGTCTTGCGATACTGGACCATCAAGGGTTGATCCCAACACAAGCTGCTTGGTCCGAGCACCAGCGCAGCTAGCCCAAGAAATCGTGATATCGACGACGGGAAAAGCCAAATTTGTGGCCGTCAAGCTAGCGTGAAGTCGAGCATGCTCAAACTTGCTGGGCGAGGAGCGGGCGCGAGTCGACTCTCGTGATCGGTGAGCCAGTCCGCGCGGTTTGGGTTTCGACGGACGAGCTGAGGTTTCTGCGCGGGGCTCTTGATGACTCGGGCAATCCAACACATGTTCGAATGTGCAACGATGGTCATTTCAGGGATAGCGCAACTAGATAGGCCGTTTGGTGAATTCGACAACAACAATGGGCGACGGACAAGCGGCGAAAGCAGAGATAGCGCGTTAAGGCCGACTTTTCAGGAACCGGGGTCTAGGATCAGCATTCACCTCCGTTTGTTGCCCACGCCCCTCTTCATCAGCAACCGAGCTCGCCATATGATCAGATCTCACTCCGCTGCTCTCTTCGCTCTGATTCTTGTCAACGCGTGTGTCCAAGCGACCACGCTGCAGTCGAGCGCTCCCATGGCGGTCAACGCGAACGCCAACGGCGTCAGGTACTATCTGCCGCGAGACGTGGTCGTGATTGACGCCAAGGTCGTCCGAAAAGGAAGGAAGGACTGGAAAATCGAAGCGAGAAAGCCGCTAATAGCCAACGGCGGATGCGTCGTGGACAGTGAGACGCTGCACCGGCGGACGGACTACGAGATCACATCCCAGACTTTGCCGGATGATCGGTGGGCGTACGAACTCGGTCTCGACAGGGGCGGGTCGGTTGAACAGACGCTGGCAATTGGCGTGACGGCGTCGGGTCTCCTAACGTCGATGAACTACGGATCGAAGGGATTGCAGGGCGAGATCGTCGCAAACATCGCGAAGGGGATTGCGGGAATCGCCGGCACCGTCATCGGGATCGGCGCAACGGGCGCGAACCCGCTCACCCTGGCCGAGATAGCCAGCGGCCCTGCGTCGCCGATCAAGACGAGGTCGGTACAGGCGTCAGGCGGCGCCGCGCCGACCAAAGAGGTCGAGATCCTGCTGACAAACGATGAGTTTTGCTATCAGCAAGCGGATCGCGCGAAGGCTACGCGAAACTTCGAGCGCCGTTTCGAGGCCGAGCGGGCGCTAGATGACGCGCAGAAGGAGCGCGCTGAGCTTCTTAGGCAGTCGGCGACGGCGAAGACGCTAGATGACGTAAAGCGCTACCGCGGGATCGACAGTCTGCAGGAAATTCGCAGCAGGATGATTCAGTCTTGGTACGATGCGGCGAATGCCGACATCGCGACCGGCATTGCGAAGACACGGGCAAAGGCTGGCCTCAAGGAGGAGGACGTCGCGTCGCCGTTTAAGGCGTCGATTGACGTGACCACAATGCCAAGCGAGCCGGCGACTACGCCATCCACGGTCGCAGAGGCGCAAAAGTTGGCACCAGCAGGTTCGCAGTCGCGGATGTTGCTGGATTCGGCGTGGATACTCACGACAATTCAGGACAACCCTCGTTCGAAGGATGCAGTGCCGGTGGCGACGGAGACGCCCAAGCTGGCCTGTCCAAAGACCGCTAAGGGCGGAAGCACCTGTGCGATCATTCGCTACCGCGCGCCTGTTCCTAGGATCGTGCGCGTGTACGTTGCGTCAGGCAACGCACCCACGGACAAGCTCACGCTCCGTGAGACGAGGCTGGTGGATCTGGTATCGTCGAGCGACCCGGTACTTGCGGTAGCGCTAGCGGGGAAGTCGGCAGGGGACGGCAGCATGGGGCTCACATTCGGCCGGCATGGGACTGTTACGGGCCTCGATCAGAAAACGACTTCCACTACCGCGGCGAGTGCGCGCGCCTTTGCTGATGTGATCTCGGGAAGCCGCGAGGCATTCCAGGCGGGGCTCTCCGGAGTGCAGACGGCACAGGCGTCGATGCTGGTGATACAACAAGTGAGTCGGACCGCACGAATCAAGGAAATCCAGGATCAGCAAGCACTGCTTGACGCGCAGATTTCACTCGAGGGGACGTCGGCCAGCAAAGATCTGACCTCGCAAAAGAAGCAGCTTGAGGCGGAGCTCGCACTGCTCAACTCGCAGCAAAGTCTGCTCACGGCGCAGAACGCGGCTGCGAGCACGGCCGAACTATCGGCTATGCGGCAGGAGATCGCGAAGATCGGCGTGCAGCTGGAACTTATGCGTCAGCAGATGGAGCTAGAGAAGACCAAAAAGGCGCTTGAAGAGCAGCGAAGGCCATAGCGGCTTCGATGGCTGCGAAGCATGGAACGCGTGATCCGCAGGCAAGACGGCTCTTCGATCGCATGTAAGCGTAAGCGCTGACCGGCGGAAGGCGCACGGGTGAGCGGGCCCTTCTCCAAGGGCTCAGGGGTCGCACGCAACGTCACTTGCGGCGACCCGCTGCTGACTCGAAGCGTCGCGCCACCCCGATCAACTCAAGCCCGTGCAAGCCACTCAGCAGTGCCGTGATCTCGTCGCAGGCCTTCGGTCGCTCCGTCCTCGCGAAAGCATGAAGCCCGGCAACCGATCTGTCATTGCGATGTCACGAAATTCCGTGAAAACCGAAGACTAGAAGGAGCCCTCGGCCGAGCACTGGGAGCGTCGCAGCATAGGGTCGGTGGCCGCAGCCGTCGTCCCGACGTAAACAAGAATCCTGTCCCGCGCGGGAAATCAGCTAGTCATGTCCGTCCAATGTCCATGAGTGCTTGCCGCGGGTCGCGGGTCCTCGACCCGAATCCCCGTCAGTAGAACTTCTAGCGATCCCCTCATGATGGCAAAGCCATTTGCCATTTCTTCGCCAGAAGAGGCGTCTGCAACGCTGGAGAAGGCAGCCCCGCAAAACGCACTATCGCACTGGGGCTGGCAATCGAATCACGTTGCACACCGCCGCCGCTGGGGCGCATTCGGGGCACTTGAGTCGCACCATCACGGATGAAAGCACGCGATGACCGTCCGCCGGTATTTGCGCAGTCAGAAGCAGCGCGGAAGACGCCATCTTCGCCGCGTGAAGTTCCTCTCCCACCAGTTCACACCTACGACGCTTTGGAGGCCCCATGAAGGTTCCCTACGCACGTCTGCTAACGCTTCTCACGGCTGTTTCGACGCTGGAGTCTCAGGGAGCGCCGAACTTTTATCGCGCGACTTCCGTGAAGGGAGCGATCGCCTATCAGGCACAGAATGACAAAAAGCAATTCTTTTACATTCCTACCTCTACCGAGTCTTTGCTCGGCGATCGACTGCGCACGTTTCGAGTATCGTACTATGGCATCGGACCAGCATTCTATGTCAGGAATGGAACCACCGGATCAGTTGAGAGCTCCGTTGGTGCCATCCTATCGGCGGCCGCTGTAATTGGAATAGACGACGCAACCCGTCGGCGTCTTTCTGCGCAGATCACTGCAGACTTTGGAGTCGCCAATCCGCGCCTAGTCCCGATGCCGCTCGCGAACGCGAAAATTCAGAGCCTGTTGCTCGAAGACGCGATTAACGTCGCGAAGCTAGGTCAGATAACATCCTCGAATCCTTCGTTTGAGCAGGAGTTCGCGTTCTCGGCCGGTGCGAAGGACAACCTGTTTGCGCAAATACTCGCCACTTCTGATGCGAACTCCTACGGGGGTGTGGTGGCCAATCCGCATTTCACCGTAGAACTTGTCGGTGAGGCGGAATTTGTTGGTGATCCGTGGAAGGTTGAGATTGATTGTGACCTTGCCCAAGTTTGGAAACAGGTGCGCACCGCGGCTAGCGTCAGCGCTTCTATCGGATGGTTTCGTCTCGGAGAGGCCAACTACAACCGCATCAATCAGGATCTCGCTCGCAGCGGAGCTTGCAGGTATACGGAGCTGCCCGGGAGCTTGATAGATCCAGCCAAAAACCTGCTTCCTCTGCTTGAGATGACCCGCAAAATCTTCGAACAACTGAATGCCGAGGCCCGCGGTGGACAAGGCTTCTTTAAGTTCGAGCCAAATCCCGAAGCACCGGCGGTATCAGCGTCTGGCGCGAAATCGGTGTGGCCATGGAGAGTGAGCGTGAACGCCGGGTACAGCTCTGCGCACTTCACTCAAAAGCTGACATGGAAGACTACGGTGGAGCTCGGAACTCGCTTCATGTACCCGATTGGTGCGACCACCTCAATGGCTGTACTGTGCAACAATCAAACTAAGCAATTCTTTCAGGACCTCGGGAACACAGCGGAGAATTGCATTACGCAGGGCAAGATTGACCAACTCATGCGGCGATTGGCCACCGAAAAGGCTATTGTCAATCAGAAATTGAACGATCTGGAGCATCGTTTGATCGCAGGCACGGTGAGTACAGATGTCTACAATGTTCTTTACAGACGTTGGACAACGACCTCGCAGACTGAAGGTGCTCAGGTGGTCGGAGCGGAGCTGCAGGCGGGGCTTCTGCGCGATCCGGTTGTTCTGACAGGCTTTTCGTTGAGGCAGCCAACCTCCGTTGACCAAGATGTGGCGTGGGCGCTCGAAGAGCTAAAAAAGGGAAAGCCGTAGCATGCGGAGCGGCGAGTTGCGCGACAGGTTGCTCCTGCTTGCCTCGATTGCATGCGTCTGGGGGGCGGAGGGTTGCTGCGCGCGAAACGCAGCTAGACGTCGACCAATCGACAGCATCGAGCGATACGTGATTGTCGGCTTAGGTGCCGCTCCTGAATGTCCATTGCCACGGCGGTTTAGCGATCCAGTCCCAGCACTCGGCCTTGAGACTTCTGCGTCTGTTTGGCTGCGGTCGGTCGCCGCCACCGACGTGCGTGCACCGGTCGTTGGAGACTCCATCGAACTGGTCGCCGTCGACTCATTTGGGAGTCCGTCGAACGAGATCACGATCCTACCGACGCGCGTCGGTGTCGGTAGGGACGGCTTTGCGACGTCCGAGATCGTGCTTCGCACTTCCCGTGCCAAAGGGCATTACCGAGTCCGAGCACAGTACATGGACAAATCCGCCAGCGCGTACAGCTACAGTTCGGTAATCATTGTCGGAAGCTGAGGAGGAGACTTGCTGCGACGATAACTTGGCCCCCCTTGCGACCTCAGGAATTGCCCCCTTGCGATGATGGGGCGTGCTCGGACCGCGTTGCTTGGACGCCGTGAGCGGTCCGGCGCGTCGCCGCTCCTTGAGACGATCGCTCCTCGGGGAGAATCAGACGGACCATCATCGACACAATCAGTGGTACGCGAGCGACAGGCGTCGCGTCGAGTCACTGCGTGATTCTTGTGCAAGAGGGTAGAAGCGAAGTAACCGTAGTGGCGACACAAAGGAAGGCAGCCGTTTCGCCAACTCGCGTGCAGCGACGAGCCGCCCGGCAAATGCGGCTATGACGTAGCTGTAAGCCCAGCCGATTCGGCTTTGCGGTGCCCGAACTCCCTGCGGTCGCCCTTGCTAACAGCTTTTTCGGTCGCTTTTGCGAGGGAGGCCAGCATGGCCAACCAAGCCGTAACTTAGGAAGAGAGACCCAGCTCTTGTAGTGCGAGTCGTTGCGAGCAGTCTGGCGCGAGAACGCGCCAATCGTGTCATACTAACAGTACCCCCTCGTCACACCATCGACACATACCGCGGCTCATACATCGCCCCCGTCACCGCCCCCGCCAAATCCTCAGGCCTCTCACACCGCGCCAACCCCCGCGCAAACGCCACCCCCGCCACCGCGACCGCAATCGCATGCGACACCTCGCGAATGCGCGACAAGCTGGGATACAACCGCCCCATCGCCAAATCCTCCTCGGTCACCATGTCTGCCAACGTGCGCGCGGCGACGGCGAACATCTCATCGGTCACGCGCGACGCTTCGCTGACCAGCACACCTAGACCCACACCAGGGAAGATGTACGCGTTGTTGCCTTGCCCCGGCACATGGACCTTCCCCTTGTACGTCACCGGCGCGAACGGGCTGCCGCTCGCGAAAATCGCGCGACCCTCGGTCCCGGTGTATGCCTGCTGCGCCGTACACTCGGCTTGCGATGTGGGGTTGGACAAGGCCAAGATCACCGGGCGCTCGTGCAGGCGCGCCATCGCCGCAATCACCTGTGCGGTAAACATCCCCGGTGTGCCCGATACACCAATCAACGCATGCGGGGCGATGGATTCTACCGCCTCCAGCAGGCCGCCAACCGGTGCGTGCTCGTGTGCGTAGCGCTGCTTGTGTTCGGCCAGATCGGTACGCATCGACTGCACCAGACCCTTGGAATCCACAAACCAGCAGCGCGCACGCGCGTCGGCCACCGACATGCCAGTCTCTACCATCGCCTCCACCACCAAATCCGCGATACCAATCCCGGCTTCGCCCGCACCCAGGAACAGCATGCGCATTTCGTGCAGTGGCACGCCCGTCAAGCGCGTGGCTGAAAACAGCCCGGCCAACGCGACAGACGCCGTGCCCTGAATGTCGTCGTTAAAGGTGCAAATCCTATTGCGCCACCGCTCCAACAAACTGAACGCGTTGTGATTGCCGAAATCTTCGAACTGCAAACACACTTTCGGAAAGCGTGCCTGCACGGCCTCCACGAACTCATCCACCAGCGCATCATACTCGGCGCCACGCAACCGCGGCTGCCGGAGCCCTAGGTACGCGTGCCCTTCGCGCAACTCTGCGTTGTTGGTACCGACGTCGAGCGTGATGGGCAAACACTGATGCGGTGGCACGCCGGCGCACGCGGTGTACAGCGTGAGTTTCCCAATAGGAATACCCATGCCGTTGGCACCCAGATCGCCCAGGCCGAGAATGCGCTCGCCATCGGTGACCACGATCATGCGGACATCATCGGCTGGCCAGTTCTCCAGCACCTCGGCGACACGCCCCCGATCTTCGGCGGTGATATACAACCCACGGCTGCGACGGAAGATTCGTCCGAACTCCTGGCACGCCTGCCCCACGGTAGGCGTGTACAGCACGGGCATCAACTCTTCCAAATGATCGATCACGAGCCGGTAGAACAACGTCACGTTCCGGTCGTGCAGCGCGACGAGATACGAATACTGATCAATCGGCGTAGGCTTGGACCGGACGCCTGGCAGAATGCGCGCTAACTGCTCATCCTGCGTCATCACTCGCGCGGGCAGCAACCCGCGCAAGCCGAGCACGTCGCGCTCCTCGTGCGAGAAGGCAGTTCCTTTGTTCAGAACCGGATCGTTCAGGATATCGGCGCCGCGTTTGACGCGCCGGTCGGAAGGCGAGCGAGGTTGAATCATGGAATACCAAGAAGTCGAGCAGAGAGAACGGAGAGTCGCCGATGTTTTCGATAGCGAAGTCAGGGGCTGGTCTTAGAACGCGGCCAACACCCAACCCGGTACGATAGACAACAACAGCGTAGCGGCGAGGCAGAGAAGATTTGCGGCGAGCGCGGGCGTACTTGCGCGACGTTCCGTCGTGCCGTTGGTCGCGATGACGTTGTCCACCGCAGCGGACGCGCTTTCGCTCATGAACATCACCTGAAGAACGCGGAGATAGAAATAGATGCCGATGTAGCTACCCACCAAGCCAAGCACCGCATACGTGGTGTAGCCCGCCGCAACGACGTTCTTGAAGATCAAGAACTTGCCCACAAATCCCGGAAACGGCGGTAGCCCGGCCAGCGAGAGCATCGCAATACCAATCGTGATCGCCGCAAACGGATTGCGATGATACAGCCCACGAAGGCTGTCGAGGTGATCTCGCTGCTGGTCGTCGCTGTTGTCGGGCATGGCGGCGAACGCCATCAGGTTGACCACCGAATACGCCACGATGTAGAACAGCACCGACTGCATGCGCCCGGCCCCATCGCCCAAGAACGCATAAAACAGATAGCCGGCATGCGCGATGGAGGAATAGGCAATCATGCGGCGGAAACTCTGCTGACGAATAGCCGCCAGATTGCCCCACACGATGGACACCAACGGCAGCACCATCAACAGGTCGGCCACCGGGCCACTCACGGTGGCGGTGCCAAACAGCCGCACCGCCGCCAGCAACACGGCCGCCTTGGTGAGCGTGGCCATGTACGCCGTGACCGGCACGCTGGCCCCTTCATAGGTATCAGGCGCCCACGCGTGAAACGGGACAATCGCCGACTTGAGGAAGAGCGCCACGGTGATCAACACCACAGCCGCGCGCGTCATCGCATCGCCAGCCGCCAGCGCGGCGCCAAAGGTGTCCACGCTCATCGACCCGGTCGCGCCGTACAATAGCGACACACCCATCAGGAACGTGGCCGACGCCGCACCGCTCAACACCAGATACTTGAACGACGACTCCGCGCTTTGCGGACGACGATAAGCCAGCAGCACCAGCGCGTACACGGGCATGGCCAGCAACTCGAGGCCTATGAACATCACCAGGTAACTGTCGGCCGATGGCAGCAGGCACAGCCCATACAACGACGACAACAACAGAATCGAAAACTCGCCGTCGGTAAACTCACTGCGCGACATGAGCAGCACGGGCACGGCCAGCGCCAGCAAGACACCCTTCGCCATCAGCAGGGCCGGCGTGACCGAGTACTGCCCACTAAATGGCTGTGCCGAGTACTGCGTGTGCGACAACCAGAACGCGGCCGCGGTCGACGCACATACGGCTACCAGCGCCATCCAGAGTGCCACCCGCGATCCTCGGCCCATCACCTCGAGCACAATGAGCAACACGATGCCGCCGAGCAGGAGATGCTCGGGCAGCATGGCGACCAACGCGTCTTGACTAGGCATGCCACACACTCGGCGCTACGCCCAACGCGATCAAGCGGCGGTACTCTATGTTGCAGAAAGTCATGGAGCGCTCGCGGCCAAGCGTGAGGTGGTGACCAACTCCTTGTAGAGCTTGGCCGCCCCTTCTGTTTTTTGCAGCGCGCTATTGGGGAACAGCCCCAAGGCAAAAATCGACACGACCAAGATCCCCAGAATCGACCGCTCACGGAGCGACAGATCGGACAGCGGCTGATGCGGCGCGTTCGGCGCGCCAAACAGGAACGTGAGTGCGAAGCGCAGCATATAGAGCGCACCAAGCACCACACCGGTTGAGGCGACCGCGGCGAGCACCAACGGGTAGCTGTTGCCCGCCACGTGCAACGGCCATGCCGCCGTAAATGCGCCCAGCAACGCCAGGAACTCACCGGTGAACCCGCTGGTGGTGGGCAAGCCCACCGAGGCCAGCGTGAAGATCATGAAGAACACCGAGAACACCGGCAGCAGTTTCGCCAGCCCACCGTAGGCGCTGAGCTCACGCGTGTGGCAGCGCTCGTAGATCATGCCCACCATGAGGAACAGTCCCGCAGCTACCAGCCCGTGACTGACCATCTGAATGATCGCACCCTGAATGCCCACCAACTCCAAACTCAACAGCCCGAGCATGACGTAGCCCAAGTGACTGATGGAGGAGTAGGCGATGATCTTCTTGATATCGTTCTGCACCAGCGCCAGGCACGCACCGTACACAATGCTGATCACACTCAACGTCATCAGCGCCGGCGTAAAGACGCGCGCCGCATCGGGGAACAGCGGGAAGCCCAGCTTCATGAAGCCGTAGGTGCCCATCTTGAGCAGCACGCCCGCCAGAACTACCGAGCCAGCAGTAGGCGCCTCCACGTGTGCATCGGGCAGCCACGTGTGCAGTGGCACCATGGGCACCTTGATCGCGAACGACAGCGCGAACGCGGCCAGCAGCGTGGTTTGCACCGAGAGTGGCAGCTGCGCCTTGTACAGCTCAGCGAAGGCAAACGACGTCACGCCGCTTGTTGCCTGCAACGACTGCACCAAATAGATGAGCGCGGCGAGCATGAGAATGCTGCCAAACGCGGTATACAGGAAAAACTTGACCGTGGCGTAGATGCGCCGCGTGCCGCCCCACATGCCAATGATCAGGAACATCGGGATCAGCATCGCTTCCCAGAACAGATAGAACAGGAAGAGATCCTGCGCCACAAAGGTGCCCATCATCGCGAACTGAATCAGGAACACCATCGCGTAAAAGAGCTTCACGTCTTTCTGGATCGCACTGAAGGCACCGGCCACCACCAACGGCCCGAGAAACGCCGTCAACAGGACCAGCAGCACGTTGAACCCGTCCAGCCCGATGTGATACGACACGCCCCACGCGGCAATCCACGGCACCCGCGTTGCGAACTGCAATCCAGTTGCGTCGCTCGCGAACTGCAGATAGAGCCACGCCTCAAGGGCAAACTGCACCGTCATCAACGCCAACGTGAGTTGGCGCGTGAGC
>JANOPS010000448.1:0-10885 GCA_031421995.1 Gemmatimonadaceae bacterium | reverse complement strand
AGTGAACCTCATCCGCACCGACGCGCTTGATGCCGCGGCGCGCGTCAGCGGGGAGGCGTCTCGCGACGTCAACTACATCATCCCCAGATTTGTGCTGGATCAGCTGCCGTTAGGCTTCGCCGGCATCTTCATCGCGGCCGTACTCGCGGCGGCGATGTCGAGTATCGCCGCTGAGCTCAACTCGCTGTCGACGGCAACCGTGGTGGATTTCTACCAGCGCTGGATCCGACCAACGGCGAGCGATAGCCATTTCCTCACCGTGTCGAAGCTTGCGACCGCGATCTGGGGAGTATTCGCCTGCATCGTCGCGACGTATGCGGCGACACTTGGCTCGCTCATTGAGGTCGTGAACCGGTTTGGGTCGTTCTTCTACGGCTCGATCCTTGGCGTCTTCGTACTCGCGATGATTCCGCGGGTTGGCGCGCGTGGCGCGTTTGTAGGACTGATGTCGGGGATGGTCACGGTTGGACTCGTGGCGATTTATGTCCCGAGCATCAGTTTTCTCTGGCACAACTTGATTGGTGTGGTGGCGGTGGTCGCTGTTGGCCTGTTGCTGATCGTCGGCGCACCGGCAGCGACCACGCCGGTGCGCAGCTCGCCATAGTCCACAGTCCTACATTTTTGGTACCGCCGCGATCGGTGTCGCATTCACGAGGTTCATCAGGATGCGGGCCGCGCCCGGGACGCCGTTTGGCAATTGCCGAAAGAGCGCAAGCGTGACGTACACGTAGCGCCCCTTGCCAAGTGGAGCGACCAAGAGCGCGCCGCGATTCTCTGGTTCGTCGGGGTCGTTCATCCCCAATACCGACGTGTATCGCGGATCGATCGTGCTGGGCATGTACGTCGCGCGCTCCTGCACCCAACCCGCCCAATCATCTGCCCCGATGACGTTCGGGAACCTCATCAGAGGCGACGAGGGCTGCAGGACTTTCACGGGCGCTTGCTCCATCGTCACGCGTGCCGCCGGGCGCGTCCACTGCATCGGGTACGGTGTCACGGGGAATCGCGACATGTCCTGCGCCCCATACTGTACGACCAGCGTACCACCGCGCTTCGCATAGTCCAGCAGCCGGGGATTCTGGCGAACGAGTTCCTCGCTCGCCTCATAGGCGCGCGGGCCCACCACAATCGACGTGAAACGCGATAGATCGGTGTTCGCGATCATCGACGGTTCGATCTTCTCGACGGCCACATCGAGCTGTCGCAGCGCGTCGATGCCCAGATCACCGGAGCCGGTGATGTAGCCGACGCGCGCACGAGGTGGCAGCTTGACGCTGACCGACGAGAGATACATGCCCGACGATCCGTACAAGCGTTGCGGAGTGATGTGATCGTAGTTGATGGTATAGTATCCGCTCGTGGACAGCGCTCCCTCATGCATGGCAAACGCACCAAGCTGATGACGGCCCGCCGGAACAACGCCGCGCAATCGAAACACGACGATGGCGCTCCCGCCCGGAGGCAGCACTCGCTTCCGCTCGGCGGAGTCGGCGACGAGTCCCTTGGGAAGCTCCAGTGTGACCGTCACCATCGCTGCGCTGTCGTATGCCGATTGAATTCGCACGGGCAACTCACGCTCAACGGGAACGCCCGCCCTGATGTACTCGATCACACTGGCCAACCCGATCGTAATGCCTGGCACGGCCTGCACCGGAACCTGCTGATCACCCTTGATGGGATCGGCATACCGATTCACCACTGGCACGTTCAAGGACACGGGGACGCCTGCCACTTCGACCAGTGTTCTGACGATCGTGGCAGTGCGCTCCTGCTGTCGCGCTTCGTCGTTGGCATCGATGGGCGTCTGAAACCAATCCTGCTGCTTGCGTCCATTCACACGCCACCATGGCGACGTGGGTTCGAACGCCACCGCGTATCGTTTCACCGTGACCGCGCTATCTGGCGCGATCATGAGATTGCGATCGGGATAGCCGCCAGCGGGTGTTGGATTGTCGCGCACAATGGCATCGACCACTTTCACCGTGGCCTTCCCTCGATTGAACACCGTCACTGAAACCAACAACGAGTCGCTCACCAGCAACTTCACGCGCTCGCGTACCGGGTAGGTGGCCTTCGGTGCGGTCGCCTCTACCGCGACGCCCGCCGCGAGCACCACCGCCGACTCGGTGCGGGCGATGGTCAGCAGCAGCGCATCGGACAGCGCGGGGTCGGCGTCGGTAGGTCGACGGCGGCTGATCCTCGGCACGTCTCCGGCCCGGGCAAACAAGAGCACCGCCGGTGCGCTCCCAATTGAGGCATGCACACGACGCAACAACCGCAACGCGTTGGCGAGCGGTAGCACAACTGGCGCAGGGTCCTGCGCGCGATACTGCATCTTCGCGTCACGCAGCAGGAGCAGCGCAGAATCGAGTGCGACACGCGCGGAATCCGGCACCCGCGACCGCAGCGTAGACCATGTGGTGTCAATGCCGTCAAAAATCGACTGTTCCGTGCGCGCGTCTTGAGGCCCAACACGCGCCGCCTCACGCGTGATCGCATCCATCACGACGCCTTTCCGCTGCAGCACGCCAAAGCCCTGCGATTTGTGTTGCGAGCGACTCTCGGCGGCGATCTCGTAGTAGCTGCGTCCCAACAGCGGGTCGTACTCCCCGACGTTCATGCGCATCGTGGACTCGGAGGGATTCTGTCGTGCGCTGCGATAGAACTTCGACGGCACCCATGGCAGTCCATAGCCCGCGACGGGAAAGCGTACCGTGTCGGCGGCGAGGTCATAGGCCTCACGGGCCAGCAGTCCCGACGCTTGATGATGTCCGTGTCCGTCCCGTGGGGTTCCGCTGAAGAACGCGACGATCACATGCGGTCGGAACGCGCGAACCACGCGCACGACATCACCGAGAATGGTATCGCGCGGCCAGTGCTCGAACGTCTCCTCCGCATTCTTGCTAAACCCGAAATCGAACGCGCGTGAAAAAAATTGACGACCGCCGTCGATGCGTCGCGCGGACAAGAGCTCCTGTGTGCGAATCGCGCCAAGCGCTTCACTCAGCTCGTTTCCGATCAGGTTTTGGCCGCCGTCCCCGCGTGTGAGGGAGAGATACGCGGTCTCCACATGCCGACCGCGGGTCAGCCACGCGATGAACTGCGTATCCTCATCATCAGGATGCGCGGCAATCGTCAGCACCCGACCGGTGGTACCAAGACCGGCGAGCGTCGATCCCAATGCGGCGGCACCTCGCTCTGGCGCCGGCATTCCCTGCGCGCGCCCGTCGCGCGTGCCAACGAGAAGCGCCACGGCACAAGCCGTGGCGCCAAGAGTTTTCACCCACGCTCGTGCGATGTCCATCACGTCGTTCCCCGCGCCACCATTCGCTGTTCGGCAAAGTCGCCGAGGTCCATCACGTTCGCCACGATGCGCGCCTGTTCCGCCTGATGCGCGGACGCATACCCTTCCGCCGGACTCGCACGCTCCAAACGCCCGGCGTAGCGCACTCCCACGGCAGCTCCGGCGGAGGCTCGCAGGCGAGGCTGCACATAGGTCCACGCCCCCTGATTGCGCGGCTCCTCTTGCGCCCACATGACTTGTTCAACCGACGGATACTGCTCCATCAGGCGCATGATGTCCTGATGTGGCCATGGGTACAACTCTTCCACGCGAACGAGCGCCACCTGCGGGTTGCGCGCCGGAGCCATCGCCAGATCGTAGTACACCTTTCCGGTACAGAACACGACGCGCCGCACGTCGTCGCGCTGGAGCGACGGACTCGGATCATCGATGAGCGACTGGAACCGGCCCGTGGCGAGTTCACTCAGGTACGACGCCGCTTGCGGCAAACGCAGCAGCGATTTGGGCTGCATGCATACCAACGGCCGGCGATCCTCGGCGGTGGCCTGTCGACGGAGCAGATGGAAGTACTGCGCGGGCGTACTGCAATACGCCACGGTCATGTTCTCTTCGGCGCACAATTGCAGGAACCGTTCCAGGCGCGCACTCGAGTGCTCTGGCCCCTGCCCTTCGTACCCATGAGGAAGCAACAGCACGACACTGCTATCTTGTCCCCATTTGGCGCGGTCGGCCACGATGAACTGATCGATGATCGGTTGTGCCACGTTGACGAAGTCGCCGAACTGCGCCTCCCACAGCGTGAGCACATCTGTGGCGATAGTGCTGAACCCGTATTCAAATCCCAGCACGGCCGTTTCGGACAAGGCCGAGTTGTAGATCTCAAACGTCCCTTTCGATCCTGGCAGTTGCGCGAGTGGCGCGTGCTTCCGTCCAGTCTCAGCGTCGTTCAACACCGCGTGTCGGTGCGAGAACGTACCACGTTCAACGTCTTGGCCGCTCATGCGGATCGAGACGCCTTGCGTGAGTATTGTGCCAAAGGCCAGCGCTTCGGCGTGCCCCCAGTCAATTCCACCCTCGGCACCCATCGTCTCGCGACGACGTTCAAGCGTTTTGGCCAGGCGCGGATGTGGCGTGAAATCGGCCGGCCAGTGCAGCAGCGCATCGTTGATGGCACGCAGTTGCTCGGCGGACACCGCGGTCGAGACCATCGCTGCAACTGGCTCAGGGTCGGATGGCCATGGGGCGTGCTTTTCCGTTGCCAGCAGGGACGCTTTGAACCGAGCGTGAATCTGTGCATACTCGTCAGCGACTGCTTTTTCGACGTGCGCCGCTTCTTCAGGCGACACGACACCCTCTGCCACCAGGCGCTTTGCCCACGCCTGCGGCACGGTGGGATGTTGCTTGATCAATGCGTAGCGCGCCGGCTGCGTGAACGTCGGCTCATCTCCCTCGTTGTGTCCGTGACGGCGATAGCCCACCAGATCGATCAGCACATCCTTCTTGAATTGCGCGCGATAGGCGCATGCCAAACGTACGGCCGTGATGCACGCCTGCGCGTCATCGCCGTTGACGTGAAAGATCGGGATCTCGAATCCCTTCGCCAGATCTGACGCGTAGTGCGTGGAGCGTGCATCGGTTGGGTCTGTAGTAAAGCCCACCTGATTGTTGACGATGATGTGAATGGTGCCGCCGGTGCGGTACGCATTGAGGTGCGAGATGTTGAGCGTTTCCGCGACAATCCCTTCGCCCGGGAACGCCGCGTCACCATGAATCGCGATGGGCACCACAGACGACTCATCACGCGCCCCCGTATTTCCTGGCACACGCTGCAGCGCCCGGACGACGCCTTCGACGACGGGATTGACGACTTCAAGGTGCGACGGATTGGGCACCAATCGCAATCGGACCTCGCGATCATCGACGCGTCGCTCCCCCACGTAGCCCATATGGTACTTCACATCGCCGGTCGCGTTCTCGTCGGCGTGATCGTGTCGGCCTTCGAACTCGGCAAACAACGCTTCGAAGGGTTTGCCCATCACGTTCGTCAAAACATTCAGGCGCCCGCGGTGGGCCATGCCGATCACCACCTCACGCGCACCCGCACGCCCACATTCGTCGATGACCGCATCAAGCATGGGAATCAGGGCGTCTGTCCCTTCGACGGAAAAGCGCTTGTACCCCACATAGGCGCGTCCGAGGAAGCGCTCCAAACCGTCCACTTGATTCAGCCGCAGCAACATCGCCTTCTTTTCGTCGGCTGAGAGGTCGCGTGTAAGCACGCCATCGCGGAACGCGACGCGAAACCACTCACGCTCTGCATCGATCTCGATGTGCCAGACCTCATATCCGATGCGGCCGGAGTACACCGCACGCTTGCGACGAATCGTCTCGAGGGCCGTCGGGAACCTGGCATCACCGAGCACGGCACCGGGAATGCGTGCGAGATCGTCTTCGGTCAGCCCGTGAAAGGTGAGCGACAGCTCCTCAGCGCCCGGCGGCGGCGCACCCAACGGATCGAGCTGCACCGCGTAGTGGCCGTAGTTGCGAATCGCCTGTTGGAGCGACGCCGCGGACGCAACGCTTTTCAGCGTCGCGATGTCCGCACCGCGATCGGCTGGCGGGATCGGGGGCGGCGTACCTACCACGCCGCTCGCGAAGAGCGATTCAGCCACGCGGAAGTACTGACGCCATGTCTCGTCGACACTCGATGGATCGAGACGATAGCGTTCGAATTGCTCGGCAATCATGCCGTCGTTGAAGACACTGGTGATGGTGGTCGCAGGCATAGTACGCGCAATCTAACGTTCGATCTGCGCTGAATGCGCAACCGGCAGCACGAGGGTGAAGAGCGAGCCGTCGGCAGGGCGGGAGACGACTTCGATGCGGCCGCCGAGGAGCACCGCCAGCCGTTTGGCGATGTAGAGGCCAAGCCCCGTGCCGCGGTGCCGGCGTGAGTGCACGTCTTGCAGTTGCGAGAACGGTCGGAAAAGTCGAGGCAGATCGGTCGCGGCAATGCCAATGCCCGAATCGCGAACGCCGAACCGCACGGTCTGGCCGCCCTCGGGCGTTGGCGAGCCATGGGACACGCGAAGGGACACTTCTCCATGTTCCGTGAACTTGACGGCGTTTTGCACGAGGTTGAGGAGAACTTGCCGGACGCGGTCCTCGTCCGTTCTGAGCACGGGGAGGTCGTCGTCGAGCAGCAGGCGGAACCCGATGCCTTTTTCGCGAGCCAGGGGTTCGACAAACGGCACGAGGGAATCGAGCAACTCGGCGATGCTGAGTGGCTGGAGCCGGATCGAGAGGCGGTCGGCCTCAAGCGAGGCGTAGGTCAGGATGTCTTCGATCAGGGCGCCGAGATGTCGTCCGACCGTGCGTAGACGGACCAAGACGTCGCGCTGCGGCGCCGTGAGCGGCCCCAGAATCTCGTCTTCGAGAAGCTCACCATATCCCTCTAGTGCCGCTAAAGGGGTGCGAAGCTCATGCGATAGTGTCGCTAAAAGACTCGTTTTTGCGGCATCAGCCGATTGCGCTTCCTCCAGCAGTTTTGCTTTCCAGAGCGACAGCGCGGCCAAATCGGCGACCGCCCCAAGGCGCTCCTCGTCCTCGTGGTCGAACGGGGCCTCCCCGGTGCGGCGAATGACCGAGAGCACGCCCATCAGCTCGGCCTGTGCGAGGAGCGGCAGCACAAGGATGGGCCCGACGCCGAGCCGCGGCAGCAGTTCATCGAAGAACACCGAGCTCTCGCTAGCGCTCGCGATGCCAATGCTCCTGCGCTCCGCTACGACGCGACTGGTGACGCTGCCTGCTAACGGGAACTGCTTACCGAGGAGCTCTCTTGCCGGCCCAAGTACTGCCACAAACGCGCCAGTATCGACACCTATTTGCGCCACCGCTGCTCCTGCCGCTCGACCCTGCGCCATGGCGGCGGCGCACAAGGTGTCGAGCAGATCGCGGGTCGTCGCCCCTGCCGCCAGTGCGCGAGCGACCTGCCGCAGGGTCCCCAGCTCTTCGGTGCTCTTGTAGTCGGAGAAGAGAATATCGCCTCCCCCGGCAAAACCGTCGCTCGATCCAGTCATGCGGGAACGTTCGCACGGTACCCAGCGGTTTGACAGCGATGAGTCACCGCGAATCTCGACGGCCACGCGAGCAGGGCGTGAACGGGCACCCTGACAAGGTGTGCGCCCGGTGCGGTCGGCCTTTCAGTTGGCGCAAAAAATGGGAACGCGACTGGGACACGGTGCGCTACTGCAGCGACCGCTGCCGCAGCGGGAAGTCTTAGGTCAGGCTTAGCCGCCGGCTGGCTTCGCGAGCAGCGCAATGCGCTCGCGCGTTGAGACGACTACGCCGCCCGGCGGCTCGACCGTCACCGCGAACATGACGGCCTGACCAACAGGCACGCGCGCGTCGATCGGGACAAAGACTTCGTGGGTCCCGGCCGGGATATCAAAGACGCCGCCGTCGACCGGGAAACGCTGGTCTCGGGATTTGTCGAAGATCCACAGCTGGTACTGCCAGCGCCGTCCGTCATTGGGCAGCAACCCGGCGATGCGCATCACGCCGCGTTGCGCTCGCTCGCTCCACACGACGTCACCGGTGGCGCCGACTGCGCTGCTGTCGGCGGTCGCCGTCCACGCCCATCGCACTAAGGCACTATCGACGTTGAGCAAGGAATCGCGCAGCTGAGCGCCAACCGACGCCGCCTGCAGGCCCGTAGGCGGCACGTCGGTGGCACGTGGTGCGGTTCTCGGAGCGGCCACCCAGAACGCGAGCATCGCGGCGGCGGCCAACCAGCCTCCCCACACAGCGAGCCGGGCGCTCGACCTCGCGGAGGTGATCGGTACCACGGGTGTTGCGGAGGTCGCGCTCGGTTTGGTCCCTCGCTGTGTGCGGACAAACGCTTCGCCGACACGTGCGATTCGATCTTCCAGGGCACTGGGCAACGCGTCCGCCGGCGAGCGGGCGTCTTGCACCATCTGCACCGTCAGCTCAGCAGCGGCAGCGTCCCATTCCCACAGCGTCGACGCGGGCGCCTCTTTCAACAAGGTTGCCAACGCATCCGCTTCCGGAGCGGAGAGCGAGCCGGTCACGCGCTGCATCAGCAGCTCGTCCAGTCGTGCCTGTTCATCGCGGTTCATCACGAGTCCCCTTCTTCTTCATCACTGTCCGTAACGGTACCTGCCATCAAGTCCCGTGCGCGCTTCAGCCCGCGGCGAATGTGCGACTTCACGGTGCCGAGCGGCGTATCGGTCTCGCGTGCGATCTCATCGTGGGTCTTTCCTTCTAAGAGCGAGAGCTCGAGCATACGCCGTTGCGCACTCGGCAGATCCTGGAGCACGGCGCGGGCGCGTTCAGCCCGGGACGCGCGATCAATAGAGTGCGCAACGTCGAGTGCGCGGTCATCCACCACGTCGAAGCCGTCAGAGATGGACTCCATCTCCGGGAGTCGTTGCCGGCGACGCATGCGATCGATCAAGCGCCGGCGCGTCACCATCGACACCCACCCGGCTTCCGTCGCTCGCGTGCTGTCGAATTTTGCGGCGCTGCGCCACAGATCGATAAACACGTCTTGTACGGCGTCTTCAGCATCGTTCGTGTCTGGAGACCACCGACGCACGAGCGCCCAGATCAACGGACCATACCGCGTCACGCACTCGCGAACAGCCCGCTCATCGCCAGCGGCAATGCGCGGCAGCACTGGCTCCACCGCGTCCCGGGCGGGAGCGATGGACCCAGTGACCAACGACAAATGCACTCGAGTCGCCGGATCGGCGGTGCGCTTGGGGTCGTCCATATGTACGCGAAAGGTACTCAACAGGCGTGCTCCACTGCGGTCTTTGGCGATCTACCCAGTGGGTTTCGCTGGCGCACGCGTCTTGGATGCAGCTAGGGGCGCACCGCACTCCGGTGCATCCGCGGCCTGGGAAGCCACGAAAGGCACTCCAGTATCGCCGGGCCGGAGCACACGGAGTGCTCGCCCATTCTTTTTCCGGAGTCCTTCCCATGCGTCGTCGTCCTGCCGCCGTTTCGTACTCGCTGCGTGCTCATACCACCGCGTCATTCGTTGCCACCTGCCTTGCCGCTGTTGCACTCGTTCCTCTGAGCGCTTCTGCACAGCATCCCTCGTCGCCATCGCGTGCCGCGACACCGAGTATTCCTCAAGTGGCCAAGACGGCTGGTCAGTTCTCAACGTTGCTGGCTGCCGTGGATGCGGCGGGCTTAACCGAGACGTTGCTGGGCCGTGGACCGTTCACGGTGTTCGCGCCGACGGACGAGGCGTTCAAGCGCCTGCCCTCTGGCACGGTGGAGGATCTGCTCAAGCCTGAAAATCGTGAACGCCTTCGCACCATTCTGACCTATCATGTCGTGGCCGGTCGGGTCACTGCGGCGCAAGCGCGGGGTGTGCGTAGCGCCGAAACGGTCGCCGGGGTTGCGGTGCGTATCAGCGAGAATAACGGCGACTTGCGGATCAATGATGCCACGGTGCGTATCGCTGACGTGCCGGCAAGCAACGGGTTGATTCACGTCATCGATCGGGTGTTGTTGCCGCCAACGTCGCGTCGCGCGACCACGGAGAGCGGCGGATCCGGCTCCGCGGCCGCGCTGGTCGACTTTGCGATTGACCGTGGGGCACCGCTGTACAACGACGGTCAGCCGTCGGCGACCGTCGCGATCTACGAAGTCGCCATCACCGCCCTGCTGACACTGCCAGCAGACGCTTTGTCGGCCGACACGCAGCGCACGCTTCGTGCGGCGTTGCGCGCCGAGCGGAACGAGAGCGCCCGTGATCGCGCCCTGTCGTTGCGGCGGACGTTGGACGAGGCGCGGCGCCAGCTGGACGGCCGGATGGACGTGTCGCGCCGCTGATCGACACAAGATCTCACATTCGCAGTACTTGAACTGCGGGCACTGCGCCTCCGTGTCCACCGTGTCCACCGTGGTTCATCTAATGTCGGTGTTTGGTTCTTGAACCACAAAGGACACGGTGGACACGGAGGGTGAGCGACGCGAGGTTGTGCGATGTCTCGCCCTTGTGGCAAGCGCTGGTTGTGAAGTTGGACTTCAGGCATGCGCCTCCGTGTCCTCCGTGTCCTCCGTGATTCATCTAAATCGTTGTTTGGTTATTGAATCACAAAGGACAGGAGTACATGGAGGGTGAGCGACGCGAGGTTGTGCGATGTCTCACTTCTATGAAAAGCGCTGGTTGTGACGTTGGACTTCAGGTATGCGCCTCCGTGTTCTCCGTGTCCTCGGTGATTCATCTAAAGCAGTTTTTTGTTTTTGAATCACAAAGCGCACGGAGTACACGGAGGGTGAGCGACGCGAGGTTGTGCGATGTCTCATCAACATCGCGCACCCGAGATCGACAACGCGACACGTACTAGAACGTGAGATCGACCGTCGCGAACACCGCCCGTACCGGCAAGACAAAGTAGCGCACGCGCCCCGACCCACTCACCGATCCGCTGCCGAACTTCTGCGTGTCCCCGAGATTGGCGCCGCGAACGGTGAGCGTTGCGCGCGACCACGTGGCACGCGCCGTCGCGTCGAGCACGTAGAAGTCTGGCAGCGAGCGGTCCG
>JANOPS010000447.1:0-17758 GCA_031421995.1 Gemmatimonadaceae bacterium | reverse complement strand
GCCTCGTCCGATGACAAACGGGAAATCGGTGGCCCCGTCGAACGACTCACCCGGTTCGAGCACAATCAGCGGACCAAACATGCCCGCCGCGAGCTGGTCTTCCTCATCCATGTGCGGGTGATACATGAACGTGCCCGCGCGCGGAGGCGTCATCACGGCGACAAACGAATCCCCGGGCGCGATCATCGGCGCACGACGCGCGTCGGCGCCACTCCAGCCGGCGACGCCGTCATAGTAGCTCTCAAGTTCCATCCCGTGCCAATGCACGCTGGTGGCTTCCGGTAGCCGATTCACAACGGTGATGGCGGCCCGTTCTCCGCGCGTAAGCACGAGCATCGGGCCGGGTACATCGAGAGAGTCGGATCGCGGCGGCGTGGTGCCGCGCTGCAACACATAGCCGCGCGCGTGCGCCGTATCGTCAACCACGGCTCCGGATTGCTGCGCGAGCAAGCGCAGGCGACGTGTGGCGCTGGCATCGGTGTTCGGGGCGGCCGGCGGCGTGATTGATCGCACCTCGATACCCATCACCAGCCCAGCCATGGAGCGCTTCGCGTGCGCGGTAGCGTGCGCGGTGGCATCCGCGGTGGCATCGCCCACGCCTGCGCCGTGCGCACTGACCTCGTGCGCGCGCGTGGAGTCATGGCGCAGCGGAAACGGAACGACGTGATCGTTGATGTGGCAATGATAGAGCCAGTATCCGGGCCGAGTGGGGGTGAACTGCAGTTGCACGGTTGATCCCGCCACGATGTATTCGGTGACGGCGGTGCGTCGAGCGCCGAGGGCGTAGGTGGTATCGTGCGCGCCGTCTCCACGCGCGGTCACGGTGAAGTGAAACCCGTGGAGATGCATGGGGTGTTCATTGGCGGTGGCATTCAGGACGCGCCAACGAACCGTGTCACCAACAGCGTAGTGGAACGTTTCGGTCTGGGGCCATGATAGCCCATTGAGTGCGAGCTCGAAGACGTCATCGCGCGGTTCGGGCTTCGTGCTATCCGGCAAGATATCGATCACGGTGAGCACGAGGATGCGCTCGGCCGAGTCGCGGGGGGCCGTTGGATCTTCGACCACGATGGCACCGGCCAGCGGGCCGTCTCGCAATTCCGAACGGTCTGTGCGATTCGCGCCCGTGCTGGCCCAATAGAGATAGGTTCCAGCGGTTGTGGCGCGGAAATACGTAGTGCGCGTGGCGCCGGTTGCTACGCTGAGCGTGTCGCTGAGCGTGTCGTTGGCCACGCCGGGGCGGAGCCCATGCAGCGTGATCGATTCGTTGGGCACATGGTTGCTGACCTGTATCTCGACCACGGTGCCAGAGGCAACGCGCAGCAGTGGGCCGGGAATGCGCGGCACGCCGTCGCGCGCGGCGAAGGCCAAGACGGTGAGGGCGCTGTCCGCATCCGCATCCGGTCGCCACGCAGCGCGTTGGGCATCGAGCTCGAAGACCAGGGTGTCGCCGCGCATGGTCCCGGAGGCTTGGCGATTGTCGTTGGGCATCGCGGACGGCAGGCGTGTGCGGCAGGCGGTGAGCGCGAGGGCAACGACGAAGGCTGGGAGGGCGCGGCGGAGCGCGGAGGGGTGAGGCATTTAGAGAAGATGCTGCTGGCGGGGGATTTCGATAGCCCCGCGTGAGGCGTGTTTGTTGCTCGCAGCTCCAGCTTGAAACATGATGTCGGCCTCAACAAGGCGCTCCGCGTGGCGCGACAACTTTGCATTGGCTACGAAGACCTCGCGAGTATCGTTGGCGTAGATCAAAGCACGTTGTATCGGTGGAGGCACGACGCCACCACGCCGCGAAAATCCATGCGCGTTCCGCTGCGGCAGTTCGCGGAGATGCACCTGCTGCTGCGTCGGCTGTTTGATGGGCCAGACCTCGCGCGAGAATGGATCCACCACGCGCTGCCAGAGTCCTTCGGCGGCAAGACAACACCTATTGCAATGCTTCGGTCCGGCCGCATCGACCGCGTGCTGAGTTTATTGGAGAGGTTAGCTGCGGGCAGCTGAGAGGCTACCCGAGAACTCCCTGATCTCGCAAGGTATGCCGTCGTGCGTGATGCAGCCCGGTCGTTTGTCGAAATTTTGCAGTCGCCGACAGTCTTTGCTCGGATCGTTGAAAGCCAGTACGCCGCGCGGGCCTCCTGCTCATCAGCATTTCCGCAGGGACGCTTGTCAATCTCAACCTTCACCGTGTCCGCACGGCGAAGCAGGTATCGCTGCGCGCACTGATAGCCGAGCACCCAACTGACACCGAGCGAGAAGCCTGCTGGGAACTTGGGTATAAGGCGCGCAGTGTTGTGGACTTCATGCGCGCGCCGTCGGCGCGCGCATCAGGCGATAGCATTCCCATATTTGCCGATCGGCCGCGCGAAACAACACTACCGCTCCGTCTCGCCGCGGTGGATGCCCGACGAGCGACGCCGCTGGCGTTTCGACAGCAACCCGCCGAGGAGTGGGAGTGATGACGAACGGCCCGCGAGTCGGCTGCCTGCACCGACCGACGGGCCGTTCTGATCTTTGCCCGATCGCCGTGGTCACCACCCTCGAACTCATCGACTACCTGACGGTCGTGTAGGGATACGAGGACGGACGGGAACTCAATGATTTCCTGTAGGTCTGGCGGGTTTCGCTCAGGGGCGCCGTGGCGTATCAGCCGCGCGCGCGGTACTGCGTCACGCGATGGTGCTTCCAAGATTTCGTGTTCTTTGCCCGTGTGCTATTCGACGCTTCAAAGCCGTGCGGGAAGCAGAAGGAACAGCCCCCGCTCGCGCGGCAGTGTACAAGACGTGAGATCGCCACGTTCCCGATCTTTTTCGGCACATCCGGGAAACCTTCTGTGTCGCCGAATGCGCGGCGGAGCGCTTTGCGACTCTTCACGTGCCTCCTCCTCAGTAACGACGCGCCCCGGGGCCGCGTCGAGACCATCATCATGCCGTATGGTTGGTAAAGAGCAGCCGCTGGCCTCCACGGTAGGACAGCGAGTCGCACCACTATGCGTGAATAATGCGTCGCCCACCGCGTTATTCATCGAACGGTTACGAGCCCCGTAATCAAGCACACCGCGCACTCGGTGGGCACTCCAAGACCGCGGCGCCTCACACCGGCCTCACCATGCAACATCGCATCAAGCACTTCTTGAATCTCTCAGCCGAGCCGGAGGGCCGTTTACACTCATGGCTGCCCCACGACTTGGAAGCCGAGTCCGTCGTATTCCTGCCGGACGCGTGTCCGGGAAAGTCGCCGCTGCCAACTGGTACCGTGGTATTCACGCGGCAGCCCGACTGGCGGAAGTTTGCCGTGTCCGATTGCGGCTGCGGCATGCGCTTGGTGCGCTCGCATCTCGAGCGCGACGCGCTCACGCAAGATCGGTGGGACGCGCTCGCCAATCGCTTGCGCGCGAACAAGGGCGGACTCGGCGACCTGGGTGGCGGCAACCACTTCCTCGATGCGGTCGAGCCGTACGACGATGGTCCGCTGCACTTTCTGATCCACACCGGTTCGCGATTGGAGTCGGGCTTGGTAGATGATCTGGTCGACACGCCCGAGCGGTTCGATCGGGAGTTCGCGCGCATCGTTCGATGGGCGGCGGACAACCGCGCGCAGGTGCACGCGGACATCGACGCGGTGTTCGGTCGTACGGAGCTGGTGCTCGACCTGCCGCACAACACCTACGAAACGGTCGACGGGGGCGGCGCGATCATCCGCAAGGGCGCGGTGCAGTTGCAGTCGGGCGAACTGACGGTCATCCCGAGCCACATGTCGGGTGACGTCGTCCTTGTGCGCGGAACGGACAAGCTCGGGGAGACGCTCCAGTCGATGAGTCACGGCACGGGGCGCACGATGCCGCGAAGCGAAGCGAAAGGCCCTGCCGAGGGTTTCGATTTCGACGCGCTGCGGCAGCGCGTTTTGATTCCAACAGGCGTTGACAATTCGTCGCTTCGCACCGATGGACCGTATGCGTATCGGGATCTCGATGCCTGCCTGGCACTGATCGACGGGTATGTGACAGAGGTGGCGCGGTTCGCGGTGGTGGCGTACATGGGGCACCTATGACGCCACCTTCGTCGCGCGTCACACCGTTGACCCCGGGGAGATCGCGTCGCGATGAAGACGTCGGGACGATCATCATCGTCTCGGCGATGAGAGACATGAGTGTGGACGCGACCGCCTGACCACGATACGATGCGCGAAGTCTTCGACTCGCGCGCGACTACGGGTGTAACGGACGCGCCCGATTCCACATCGCTTGGCGGTTTGAGATGGATCCGATGGGCTACGCAATGCTCGACCGAGCGCTCGGTCGTCATCCTCTTGCGAGCATGAAGGCCGATTCGGAAGTCGCGAGCGGCGACGGGGAGAGAACGGCCGTCGCGTCGCGATCGGCGGCGCACGAACCCATCCTTTCTGTGGAACTTCGACTTCCGCGCGGTGCGACGCGCGCTCCTCGTGTGCTCGTTCAGTATCTCGCGCGCCAAGCTCGTTCATCTTTCAATCGTGGTTAAATCCGCGTTAGGCAGCCGTCAGCACGATCACCCGCTCATGCGCGCTGAGTACCTGCGTGCCTGTCGCTAACTCGTCGAACGGGTGCTCGGTGTGGTTATGACCGCACAGTACCACGCCGCCGCGAAGCCGAGCGCAGCGATCGCGGATGCCATCGTTGGAGCGGTAGGGATCCAGACTGACGACCGGTCCTTGGTGTAGCAGCAGGATATCTGGTCGGCCCTGCACCAGTCGATCGATCTCCGCATGGAAGTCAGCCTCAAAGCGCCGAAACGGACGTTTGGGGTCACCGATGACACCGGAAATGCCGCCGAACCGCACCCCGGCGATAGCCACTGATTCGCCGTCGAGGAGGTGAACCCCATCAGTGCTGCGAAAGTCTTTGTACTCGGCCGGCGTTGCGCCGAATTGATCATGATTGCCCGCGACGCCGACGACTGCGCGAAAATGCTGCCGCATGGCAAGCCAAGGGCCCCGCACGTCGCCGCTGCCGCCTCGCTTGTGCAGGTCGAGTATGGCGTAGAGGTCACCGGTAGATACGCCGATCATGTCCTGCAACGGCGGAATGGCTCCGTCGGCGGCGAGGACCGAAAGTTCGTCGAGCGCATCAAACGTGGGGAGTCGCGGCGCGTTCGCAGAACCGCCGCTGCCCTGCAGATCGGACAGCACCACGAGACCCGACAGGCCGCTGGGCAGGCCAACCACAGAGACCCGAAGAATCGACACCGCCTTGCGACCGATCATGCCGGTGCGCAGGCGGTCGCGATAGGAAATGGCACCAATCTCACGAATCGACTCGGTGTGGATCTTGACCATGGTTCTTCTGGTTCGTGTGACACGCTGTCGCTCGAAGAGAGGAAGTCTCATACCTGCACCGCATTCACGGTGTGGAGAATCGCATGCTCAGTGTAGGCGACCGAGGTTGCCTTCATATCTGAGGTCACGAACTACATTCGGACCCTGGGCCCACAACGATTGGGCACCAACAAGGTAGTCTACGCCGCGCGGTGCTTCCGCGACGAGACTACGACCGACGCAATCCGCCTCTGCCAGTGCTGCTGCCTGCTTCGGCGTGGAGCATGGAAGATGGGGTTGAACGCGGGCTCAAACTTTACACCGACGCCAGCAAGACCTTCGAGATCACCTCGACGAGAACGCGCAAGCAGCTTCTCGGCGGTGGTCCGTACGAAGAAGGCGCTGGCTGGGCGCTCGGCCTCGAGCGCCTCATGCTCGTATTGGAGGGGTGACCTTCCACACGGGGCGGAGGCGGAACAGGTGGCCGCGCAGGGCTGTGATTTCTGAGCGTCGGGTTCGAATCTCGACCGCCCTATAGCAAATCGTAAACGTGACGATGAATCGGCAGCGGTTCCCGACGTTTACTCACCAATGACATCGCTCAAACCAACCTCACCCGCGGTGCGACGCGGGCTTCGCGTGGGCGCGTGCATCTCGCGCGGTGAAGAGGTGTCAATGGAAGACTGCCTCGCGGTCACCGAGGAGCGCATGCTTGGCGTGTGGCAAACGCGCCAGCTGCTTCGTCACACCGACTGGACGCCGTTGTTCGACCCATATGCGGGTCGAGCGGTCTTTGGTGACCCGCTTGACCCCATCAATGCGCCGGGTATCCACGAAGCCGTGCGGGCGATCGCCATCGCCACCGTGGTTTCGCCTGACGTCGCGTCTGAACGCGCTGCGCATACGCTGCGGCGAGTTGTCGTGTTGTCGCTGCAACGAGGCGCTCCCGGTGAACAACGCTGGTTGGCCACCGCCTGGCGCCGCATCGATCCCATTGGCTTCGCGGAATGCGCGCAGCAGCTGACACATGCGCCCTACCCTGGTGTCGAGGCGTTGCCGATCGACGAGGCAAAACAGTCGATCGTCAATCGACTGCTTGCCTCGTCCCACTCCGACGACCGACTGGTGGCGCTCCGGCTTATGCAGTCGCTCGAGACCTGATGGTCGCGCATTCCGCTCGCCAGTGCGCGTCAGTCTTCTCGGCCCGCAGCCGCACGCGCACTACGCTGCCGATGGGCGGTGTAAACGACGACGAACCACCGGCCACATCGACCCAGATCACCGGGAATTTCGGCGGATTGATCTCCAAGCCTCCAAAGTGCATGAACATATCGGTGACATAGATCAGCAACGCCGGCGCGCGCGCTTCGCTCCGAATCAGATCGAATACCGGATCGGGACTCGTGCCGCCGCGACCAGCGATCGTGAGCGACTCCACCGTGCGAATGCGTCGCACATCCTGCACGGCCGCATCGCACTGAATGAGTCGCGTCGGGACGCGCAGCACACGCAGCAGATCACCGATCACGCCCAGCGCGAGCGCGGTGGCTTCGCCGTGCATGCTGCCGCTGGTATCGAGTGCGACGTCCACCCGAGGCAGCGCGGGCTTATACGAGGGATAGATGACCTTTGGTGCCGGCACGACGTTGGCAAACGGCCACAGCTTCCGGCGGTTCGGCATTCCGGTGCGACGCATGCGCGAGACTTCACCACGAACGAGCCGCGCCAACAATGCTTCCCACGGGATCGACTGCACGGCCGTCGATTCGACCATCTCCAACAGATCGCCGGGCAGCGTGCCGATGCCGTTGGCCGCGCCGAGTGCCGCACGCAGACGGCCACCCCACGCGCTGTGGGCACTGGTCTCATATGTGCCCTCGCTGTCGCCGCCGGCGACGCGAACACCCGCCCCTTCGTGCGTGCCAAGTCCCTTGCCGTCTACCACGGTGATGCCCACCAACAGATCGTCGAGTTCCATCGGCAGGCGTAGATAGATCTCTTCGTCGCTGCGCTCCACCCAACCGTTGCTCCGCACCGCGGCGAGAAAGGGATTCAAGAGTCCAGGCAGTGTGAGTCCGCATCGGTCCACGAGATCGGCGATGGCCATTGTCGTCGCTAGCGCCCATCGTTGAGCACCCTTGCCCGCCCCGCGCTCAGTGCAGGTCAGCGACAAGTGGAGCGCGGCGTAGGCCAGCGCGCCGGCGCGCTCGTACGCGTCCAGCGACTGCGTGAACCACAACGGATTCACGAAGACCACCTCGTCGGTGCGCGCCACCAGCGTGCGCGTGTGCGTAGTTGGCATAACGTCGCAATAGAGCAGCAGGCGGCCGAAGAACGGGTGGCGACGCGCCAGATACGCGCGTGCCACGTTCACCTTGCCCGTGAAGTCGGGCAACGCGTCGCGCCACGGCGCCTGCTCGGCCTCACGCTCCGCCCACGCGGTGCCCGGCCGTTCGAGTGGCGAGGCGATTCGCCCGGACGTCTCCATTAGCTGAGCATTCCTTTGCCGGACGCGGTGGGTGCGCGCATGCTGTTCATCTCCTTGATCTCGCCGGAACGCCCGCGAAGAATCGACACCAAGTGGGCGCTGGCAGCGGCTGCCTGCCGCACGTCAGGCGCCATGATGTTGTCACGATCGTGAATGAGCGCATCGACGAGGAACTCCTGAAACTGACTTGGGAGACGCTTCACAACGCGCAGCAGCGGGTCGACGTTCTGGCGATCGTGGCGACAGTAGAGCACCAGCGCCTCCGACAGCTGCGCGAGCGCCGCCGGATGTTTGGGGAGATCCGCGTGGTCCGGATCCGCAAGCACCTGCTCCGGCGACGGGTTGTTGCGCCCGTGATTGTAGAAATCGATAAACAGCGGAGCAGCGCGTTCGCCGATGGTGCCCTGGACGGCAATGGAGAACTGCGATGGCTCATTGGCGAACAGCGACACCACATCATGCAGGCGTTCGAGCGTGCGCGGCACGGAGAACGTCAGCGCCTGCCTATTAGCGTCGACGTCGTAAAGCGCCGCGGGATTCTGCGCGACCCATGCCACTACCGCCGAGTGCAGGTCGTGCGCACGAGCCCACATCAGCCAGCTGCCGATATCCGGCTCGATGGACAGCACCGGCCACAGTCGCGTTTTGGTGGTAGGCGCCAACTCAGCGATGGTTGGCCCATGCTCCGGAAGATTGCCCGCGACGATGAACACGACCATGTCGTGAAAGCCCCAACCATTCGGAAGGCGACGCTCGAGCAGCAACCGCTCGGAGGCCTGCATGGACTCCGGTCGCGCGGCCGTGAACTCGTCGAGAAAGAAGACCGTAGGGCGGTGCGCGGGCTCCGGGCCAACACGACCATTGGCCACCCACTGCCGATGTAGCGCAACGAGCCCTTGGTGCGTCTGCTCCGCGAACTCGCCAGGCGGATACACGACGCTGACGCCCGTTGCGTCCGGCACATAGCAGCCCAGCAGCGCTTCGGGTTCGCGGACATTGAGGTAAATCTCGACGAGATCGAAGCCCGAGACGGCGGACGCCTCGCGAACAATCGACGTTTTGCCTAACCCGGGTCCGCCGAAGAGCGCGGGAGTCGGCGGTCGGTTCGAGCCAGACAGGGTTCGATTCTTGACGCTGGAAAGGATCGCGACAAGGATGGCGGTGGCGATCGATGGCGTTGCCACCTGGCGGGCGGCGGAGATGCGAGCGGTCATGGGCGCGGGTGTGAGTCATGATACAAAGGCACGTAACGCCGCATTATTCATTTCCAGCACGGCGCAGTGCACGCAACCTCCGTCCACACCGCCGTAAGATTCGAAAAGCTATGGTCCCACATCATGGTCGCGAGCGCACCGAGCGCTTGGTCTGGTCGCATTCCGCGATCGCTGGGATTCACGGCGCGCTCACCGAATCGAGCCGATCACGTCAGCACGGAGCGCGCCTGGCAGGGAGCCGGGACCGCCTCAGCGCGGATCACGAGCACCCTCCCGCTCGGCGATCAGTTCGAGCATACGCAGTCCGGCGGCTCGATGGTTTTCGCCTCCGAAATTCATGTGTGCCGCGATGATTTCGCGCAGCTGCTGGTCGTCGGGAATTCGCTCCGGGAAACGCGCCTGTAGCTTTGAGGTCAATTCCAGCGAAAGCTCGTCGGCCGAAAGGAGCGCCTGCCCGACAAGCGAGTGCCAAGCGCGGTTCGGCAACACCAACAACTGGCGCGGCTCGAAGTCGTCCAAGAGTGTGTCGTCTTCAATCCGCCAACAGTGCCCAAGCAGCTGCAGGCCCTCTTCAGATTCGAAGCCGATCCGGGACAGGAGCGAGAGCAGCAGTAGCCAGTGGTCCGGCAGGACTCCAACACTCCGGGCGTGCGCGGTGTGTTCACGCAGCGCCGCGCGAGTGCGGCACTCGCCGAGTCGTTCAATAGCGCTCGTAAAGCCGTCATAATCGGCTCGATCGTTCATGCCCGACCTGATCAGGATGTCCACGAGTGCGATGGCCGACTGGGGCACGAGGCGAGGAGACGCCAGCAATCGCACGGCATCGCGCAACGCGGGATCGTGCAGCGGGCTTACAGACGCGCCGGCTGCAAGCCGCGAGTACGTCGTCCCTCTCGCGATGATTCCTGCCTCCACGATCGCTGATAGCTTCGACGAGTCAGCAGCCGTTGATTGCTGACTTTCGTCGGGCGTCTGCAGCCTGAGCGCCGACGAGATCATGTCATTCAGAAACGCGTGCGGGGCCAGCAGTGCGTGAAGATTCTGGTCTGCCCCGTACAACGGATGATCAAGCAAGAGTGTCAGGAAATTCAGCTGTCGAATGGTCCTCACGACCTCGTCGCGACGGCGCTCCAGCAGTGAAGCCACAGGAATACCCGCGATGGAAAAGGCGACGCTGTATGCGGCTGGCAGCACCGCCACGACGGCTTTGTCTCGGGCTGCCAGCATGTGCAGGAGTGCGTCGCTGCGCGCGACACTCATCGTGAGTTCGGTCGACCAACGTGTGGCGGTCGTCGCCACGACGGCGAATACTGCCGCCGGGTCGAGAAAGGTCCGATCCCATAACATTGTCGCGAGCTGATCGGGTGCGCGATCACGGGCGATCCACGTGCGCACCTCAGAGAGCTCCGCCGCTCGCTGATCGTCCATCAAGGATTGCTGGTAGGGCGGAATCGGGAGAACAGCGGTGGGGAGGCCGAGGACATACACTGATAAGCGCGCTCGGCTGGCTGGATTCACGGGCTGGTACGCGTTTGTTCGGCCGCTGACTTGTATTGTAGGCCTGTAGCAACGGTGCCTGGGTGAATGATCGACTGCATGAATCATTCAATCGCAAGGCATGTACGTCCTGATCCCTCTCCAGGAATATCCTCAGGCAATTTGTGAAGGAACCCACCCCAGTGCACCCGACTTCGCGCGAAGCATTGCTTGACGCGGCGAAGCACGGCGACATTCGACCAGCGCTCAACGCGGCGCTGGCCGACGCGGTCAGTGAGTACGCCGACCTGCAGCAGCCGCGCTCAGCCGCCTTGGTGCAGTGGTTGTGTGCTGCAGCGGACGCCGGCTTCTTGGGAATGCCATTGGTTGCGGGCGAGCCGGCAATTCACGGGCAACGCCTGGCCGCGCTGCCGAGTATCGCGCCAGCCGATTCCGAGTTCACGTCGCCGGTGTGCATCTTGTTGCGGGCGCCGAGACTGCATTGGAGCATGATCGATCAGTTCTCCAAGGGTCGCGATTGGCACTTGCGGGCGGCTGAGGACCCCAGCCGGTTCGAGTCATATCCACCGTTCGAAGTGCAACCTGTCGGAGATGAGGACTCCGAGAATTATGACCTGCGGCCGATCGCCCTGACAGACGCCATCGCCCTGCTCACGTCACCTGTGCTGTGCCTCGGCGAAGCGGATGATTTGGCATCCGCATTGATCAGTCTCGGGACCGTGTCGGTGCGGCTGAATACAGGCCACAACATCTCGCCGCCTTTTGGGAAGTGCTATTTGAGTGGTCTCGGCGAACAGCAGGATTGGTATCGAGTGCTTCGTCACGCTGCTGGAGTGGGTTCCGAGCCGCGATCCGAGCGGCTTTGGTGCGCCTTTTTGCGGCGAGCAGACATGCAGAACACGGTTCGGCTGAGTGCGATTTGCCGATGGTTGTTTAATGAGCCTGACGCAGTATTGGGGCTGCTGAATTCGCGGGAGGAGCTCCGCTTGAACGCTGACGAGTTGCGCGATCTCTTCGAGCAATTGACTGATCGCATTGTTCTGGCCGTAAATCAGGCCGATGCCATGGGTGTCCGAGCGGCCCGCCACGCGGCCGAACGATGTGTGGACGACCTGGCGAATAGCGACACAATCGCGCGCGCGCTGAAAGATGCGATAGGTGAGGAGGGCATCTCCGATCGGCGCCTGGCGTGCTTGGAGTTTTTGGAGTTCTTGCAGCTTGGCAAGACGGGGCCATGCACGTAACGTGGTGGACAACAGACCAGTCGACTAGCAGCCATGAGCACACCGCCCCGTACTTCCTTCGCATTGCTGCCGCCTATGTTCGCGGCAAGCGTGCTGTTTCGCCAGTCAACGCTGGCGCGCCACACTTCGCGCTCGCACTCGATGCGCTCACCGATGGTCGCTGTAATGAGCTTGTCGACGACGGTCGTGCCGCAGGGCTTCCGATGTACCGATTCAAGCGTACCATGGGGCTACCACGCGTAACACGAGTGCTTGGCATGCTGCGAGCGCTTGGTCCGACAGAGTTGCTCGACCTCAGCAGCGGCCGCGGCGCGTTCCTCTGGCCGCTCATCGATGCGCTTCCGTGGCTTCCGGTCACCGTGCTGGATATGCTGGAGGCGCGTATCGCGGATCTTGCGGCCGTGGCACGCGGCGGTCTACACACGCTCAACGTGGCGCGCGGCGACATCACCTGGATTCCGGATCGCACGCCAAAGCAAGCATATCGTGCTCACAGACGGCCCGCGCATCAGCACTGCGGCGCGCGGTGCTCGCCGCCGTCTAGCATCGCCAGGCAGCCGGCTACTCTACTCGGCATCCGCCAGCCATGTACAGGGTGTTCCCTTTGGCGAACATTGCGTCGAGGGAGGTCAATACTACGGCGGGGACGCTGGCCTTCGTCAGTACGTCGTCCAGGATTGCATGGTAGTGATGGCGCAAGACGTGATTGGCGAATCGTGGATCATTTCGCCGAACCATCTCGACGAATGGTACCGCGGCATGGTGATCGCGGGAGGCATCGAGTTCGTCACGCTGTTCTGACCTGCGACTCGCATCGATGCGCTGCGGGAAGGCGTGACCAGAGAGCCGCACTTCCAGAATGAAGCGATTCCCCGGATCGCTTTCCTCTTGGGAGATCGCATGCGAGTCATAGCCCACGTCACGGAGCGGCCACTCGTGTCCGTTGATGAGGATTCTCGTCGATTGTCGGCCGAGCATCCGAACCCTTTTAAGTAGGGCGCAATTGCACGCTTATTCCCGGGCCGCAGGCCGATGGCCGTAAGTTCTCCTCCCAGCGTTGATTAGGGCTTTGACCAACTGTTTCACATCCTACTTCACATTCGTCTGACTGTCAGGTAGCTTCAGCTTCGGCTCCGCGCTTGTGACAACTCGTCCACCCCCAATGCCCATCGACTACACTCCGCTCACCGGCCCGCCCCCCGTCGAGGTGCCGCTGGCCACCCCGCCGCTTGTGCGCGTCATCGCGCAGGTGCGGTTTCCGGTTATTGCGTCGATCGAGAAGAGCGAGTTCATCGCGCCGTTTCAGGAGGCGCTGCGCGCGACCTACCCTGTGCTGCGGCCCGAGATCAGCCAACACCTGTTGCTCGGACCTGGTGGTGTCCACGAGACGCGCGCGTCCACTCTATGGCGGTTGCAAGAGGCCGGCGAAGGATGGACGGTGACACTCGCGCCAGATTTCGTGGCGCTCGAAACCACCCGCTACAGCAGCCGCGAGGACTTCCTCGGTCGCCTCCGGTGTGTTCTCGAGGCGCTGGAGCAGCACATCAACCCGCGTCTCATAGATCGATTGGGCCTGCGTTATGTCGATCAACTCACCGGGGCGCTGCTCGTCGACCTCCCTTCACTGCTGCGACCTGAAGTGAGCGGCATCCTAGCCTCTCCGTTGGCCGAGCATACTGCTCAGTCCCTCGCCGAACAGGTGTTCGCCTTACCTGAGGAGGGGGCATCCCTGCGCGCCCGCTGGGGGCTGGTACCTGCGGGCGCCACCGTCGATCCCGGCGCTATGCCGCCACTGGCCACTCCAAGCTGGATCCTCGACCTCGATGCGTTCACGCCACAGGGCGAAGGCGCCCGCGCCCTCGACGTCGCGGCCACCTTGGCTCAGGCCCGCTCGTTCGCCGAGCGGATATACAGCATGTTCCGTTGGGCGGTGACGGACGATTTCCTCCGCCGCCATGGGAGTTCGTCATGACCCTCCTGCAGTCGAGCCCCACCGCATCCCGCTACGAAAGCCCTTCGGCGGCTCTCGCGGTGGCACGCGAGCTGCTTCCGCCTTGGCAGGCGATCGTGATCAGCGGCGCGCTGGCGGGTCACAGCACCTCGTCGCGAGAGCCGCTCGATCTTTACTCCGCACCGTCTGCCTTTGTCTCGAATGCCACGACGAGCTATCTCGGCTACGCGGTGGAGACGGCCGCCGTGCAGGTCGAGCCAACGAACGCCATCACCGCTACGGCCATCACAGAGTTGCGTCGGCGATCCGGCCTGACCTGGGAGCAGCTTGCACAACTCTTCGGCGTCGCGCGCCGCAGCGTGCATTTCTGGGCCAGCGGCAATCCGCTGAACGCGGACAACGAGCGTCAGCTCTTCCAAGTACTCGACCTCATTCGAACGGCCGACCGAGGAGAGGCGCGGGTGACTCGTGCGGCGCTTATGAATGTCGAGGGCGGCACCTCCGCCTTCGATCTCTTGACGGCGCGCCGCTTTGCCGACGCCGCGTCCAAGCTTGGCGCTGGCGTGGCTTCGAATCGCCCAGCGTTAGGACCGCTCAGCCACGCTGCGAAGGCCGCTCGTGCACCCCTCCCGCCCGCCGAACTCATGGCGACCGCTGATGATCGGGTGCACCGCGAGCCCGGGCACGCACGCGGCGCGCGCACCGTGAGACGCTCGGGCCGTGGGACTGCCTGACGCCGCAGCGGTCGCTCGGATCGACCGCGCCCTCGAGGCGTGGCGTCAGGGAGACTGCGTGCTCGGGGAGCAGTGGTTTCTTTTTCGCACCGATACGGAAGTACCGCTGACCGCCGACGGTGCCACCGCGGCGACCGACGGCTTCGACAACGCGGAGACAGAAGTCGTCGGCTTCATGGTGGTCACACAGACGTGTGACATCGTGAGGGGCTGCGTCGACCGACCCTTTGTGGAAGTTAGTCCGCTGGTTGAAGTCGACGAGCGGCGCCACCGCGAGATCGAGCGGGGCAGCCGACCGAACTACGCGTTCGCACCCGGGCTCCGTGAGAAGCTCCTCGTCGCCGACCTCGATCGCGTCATGACCGTCGAGAAGAGCGTGCTTGTCCGTTGGGGTCGCGTGACCGGGTGCCGGACCGACGTGGAGATGCGTCGCCTTTCCCTCGCACTCGCTCGGAAGCGCGCCCGCGCCGCATTTCCGGACGACTTCGTACGGTTCGCGAACCCGCTGAAGGAGCGAATGCTGGAGAAGCACGACCGGAACAGCGACGAAGGTCGCGCCGCGCGTGCCCTTCGCGAGATCCGGATACGAGCCGAACCGTCATGGGATGCGGGCAGCGCGCGGCTATTCTTCTGGCTTGTTCGTGACGACGACGCTGCCCCCGAAGATGCCGCCATTCTACTGTCTTTCTTGCAGGACTGGCTCCGCCGGATTCCTCCTGACGGACGGTTTGTGGAGGTGAGCGGAGTTGTTGCGTCGCTGGATGACATGACCGCGCGGGATTACGTGGAGAGTGATCCGCTCGACCTGGATCATCTGTCCACAAGGTAGGTCTCAACGGAGGCTCCGAATCGGTCAGAGATCCCTTCGAGGGCTGCGCACGCTCTCCCCGCTTCGCCCGGTCAAATCGTGCCCGCTGTCTGTCCAACTAAAAGGGATCACTCTACTTCTTTGAGATGGACCATCACCTCCAGCAGCGAGGTCATGAGTCGATCGCCGACGGTGAAGCGATAAGTGCGCGGTCACGCACGGATCTTGGCGGAAAGCCAAAGCAGAAAGTCGTAAAGCGCGGGCAGTACGGTGACGGGCGCAGTGGTCACCAAATCACGCGGCGCGCGCTTCACGCGGACGAAGGAAAATAACCAAGAGGAAAGCGAAGAGGGGCTACAAAGTCCGCGCCAAGCGGAAGCCGGCGACGATGCTTCGGAAGGACGGCGAGGAAGTCATGCGGTTCGCCAAACGCGCGTTGTCAGCATCGCCGCTCCACGAACCCCCGCGCGCAACACGGCACTCGCCCGACGATGCTCCGCTCGGATCCTGCACACGTGCAGTGGAAAGCCGAGAGGCCCAGTCCTGACACCACTCGTACACGTTGCCCTGCATATCGTACAGTCCCCACGTGTTCGGAAGCAGCGTCGATACGGGCTGAGTCGTGCCAGCGCAATTACTGTCGAACCAAGCGTAATCTGCAATGGGAAAGTCGTCCCTAGTGCCAAAAAAGTCGAAAGTCTTGCCGACGCGGCACGCATACTCCCACTCCGCCTCCGTCGGCAACCGAAACACCTTGCCCGTCTGCTGGTTCAGCGCGCGCAGGAACCCCTGCACGTCCTCCCACGACACCTTTTCCACCGGGCGCAGGTCATTCCCGCTGAAGTGGCTCGGGTTGCTCCCCATTACCGCCACCCACTGCGCCTGCGTCACGGGGGTCTTCTGGAGCCAGAACGCCCGCGTGAGCGTCACCTCATGGGGTGGATTGTTGGGGTCCAGCGTCCAGCCCATGGTGAATCGGCCGGGCTCGCAGCGCACGAATTGCTCGTCGCCAAAGCCGCGGCCGAGAATGACAGGGGCTGCCGGCGATGGCGTTATGGGGGCGGGTGTCCGCGTGCGCGGCGTGGTATGCAGCGCGGTGGCGACCTCGTCGAGCGCCTGCCGCTGCGCGCGATCAGGCTGTAACAGCGCCAACGCGAGCGCGGCCAAATGGGTCGGACCTGCCGGGGTGCGCGGCGTCAGCCCGCGATCCCGCTTCTTCGCCCGCAGTTGGTCGGCCGTGCCGCTGTAAGGGCGCTCCCCGTCCAACAGCTCGAACAGGATCGTCCCGATCGCATACGCGTCCACCGCCGGCGTCACGTCCTTCCAGTGTGCCGCCATCACTTGCTCCGGCGCCATGTACGCCGGCGTGCCGATGCCGTCGCCCACAAGTTCTGGGCGCGTGCTCGCGAGCTTCTCCAACCCGCTCGCGAGGCCAAAGTCGGCAACCTTGACGCGCAGACCGTTGGTCTCGGTGGCGCTCGCGTCCGCGACCAGCAGCAGATTCTCCGGCTTCACGTCGCGATGCACCAATCCCGCTGTGTGCAGCACGGCGAGCCCCGCCACCGCCTGTCGCAACAGTGCCAGCGCCTCGTCGAGCGACTCCGTGTGACCGGCCTTCAGTGTCATCCATTCGCGTAGCGTCCCGGTCGCCAGCTCCATCGGCAACAACACCCAGCGGAGGCCATAGGCGTCGACAATTTCGGGCGGATAGCTCTCCAGAATATGGCGCTTATCGGTGAGCCCGCGCTGGATCTTGTACTCTGCCGCCACCGCGGCGCGCAGTGCTTCGGCGTCGCCAAACGTGCCCACGGCCTTGACGGCGACCGTTTCGCCGAGGCCGGGGTCGTGTGCCGCGTACACGGTGCCGTAGGCGCCCGTCCCCAGCACGTGCTCGATACGGTACTTGCCGAGCATGCTGCCGGGAGACAGGACCGGCACGGGTGGGCGCGGTGTGGCGATGGCCGCCCCGTCGCCGCCGACGAATTCGGAGAGAAATGGACTCGCTGACGGACGCGGCGTGTGCGCTGGCGGCGTTGATGCCCCCGAACCGATCGATGACGAGTGTGCGCTGCCACTTAATACGGTGTCGCACTCGGGGCAGCGGCGCCATGTTGGACGCACGTCGACACGACACGACGGGCATTTTGGCGCGCCGAGTGGGGTTTCGCAGGAGGGGCAGCGGGTCCAGTGGGGTTTTACTGGTTCGCTGCAGGAGGGGCAGGCCTGGTCAGGCATCGGGGTGGGAAAGATGGTTGGTCGGCATTTCAGAACGAGCATCTCAGCTCGGCCGGACGCGGCATTCGTTAGTCACGTGATCGATGTCGATTCTCGTCGACGATCTCGTAGTCGGCTTCCGCGACGTCTTCGGCCTTCGCCCCGGCGCCTTCCGCAGCGGGCGGGGCCGATTCAGAGGCTGAATGCTGCTGGTAAAACGCCTGACCGGCCTCGCTGTACGCCTTGCTCAGCTTTTCCGCTGCTTGGCGGATCTCGTTCATGTCGTCGCCGCGGAGCGCCTTGCGGGCCCGCTCGATCGACG